>CAZGJW010000174.1:0-5844 GCA_964525675.1 uncultured Spirochaetota bacterium | reverse complement strand
CTGTTGGGTCTCCTGACGAATATCTAGAAACAGTATCAAGCAGAGCCTCAAGGCAAAGTGGTAGGATCCAACCCAAGAGTTGTTTCGTCTAGGAATAGCACCGGCGGCCGATTCAGCATGGATTATGCGATCTCGAGCCTTCGAATCATCCCACCCGAATATCCGCGCACCAGCTTGTCCGCAGAGTCGGAAAGGCCCATGAACCAAGGGCGGCCTGAACAATAGAGTTGCGCTTTGTTCGCGGAATGCCGTAGAGCTTGGCAAATATGAGGAGGGTTTCATACCCGCTCAACGTGGCGTCCGTCGATATCAACTGTGGCACGTAGCCGATCATACGGCGCACATCGGCTGGATGGGGCACTATGTCGTAACCTGCGCATTTCTCGAGGTAGGCGATAACAGAGTAGTGAGCATCTTGAGTGTCGTGGTCTTGCCAGCTCCGTTTGGACCAAAAAGGCCGAACACTTCTCTGGGCTCTATTTAAATGTTCAGGTTATCCGCGGCAACCTGTTTTCCGAAGCGGTGAGTCAGTGCGGGAGTTTCAAGTATGGGAATGGCTCGGGTCTCCCGTGTTGTTTTTGACTCCATAGAGGCGTGCATACGTCCTTCCATCCATAATAATCAACTCAACTACTCGTAATGTAAAGCATCGATGGGATTGAGAAGAGAAGCCTTATACGCCGGATAGAATCCGAAAAATATCCCGATGATCCCTGAAAAAACGAATGCAACGACAATTGAAACAGGGGAAACGATGGTAGACCAGCCCACAAGAATAGAGATAAGCTTTGAACCGGTAACTCCGAAAATGATGCCGGCTATGCCGCCGAGCAAAGAAAGGACGACCGCTTCAATGATGAACTGCAATCGGATATCCCAGACCTTTGCTCCCACTGCCATCCGTATGCCGATCTCCCTCGTCCTCTCTGTGACCGAAACAAGCATGATGTTCATGATTCCTATCCCTCCGACGATGAGTGAAACCGAAGCCACTGCGCCTAGCAGAAGAGACATCACCCTGGAGGACTGTTCCGCCGCCTGCATGAACTGTGTCAGGTTTCTCACTATGAAATCGTTCTCCTCTCTCGAGTTGATATGGTGCCTTCGTTTCAACACCTCGGTAATCTGTTCCAGTGCGGTGTTCACATCTGTGGTGCTTTTTGCCTTTACAAAGATCATCCGCACCATTCCCGGAAAAGGAGTTCCAAAAAGCTTTCCCTGCGCAGTGGTGATCGGGATGTAAACGACGTCGTCCTGGTCATGCCCGCCGGCATCCTGGCCCTTCGGTGAAAGCACACCGACAACCGTGAAAGGAACATCTTTTATCCTTATAATTTGTCCGACAGGGTCGTTTCCCCCGAAGAGATTATCAACGACGGTCTGCCCCAGAAGGCAGGTCTTGGTTGCCCGTTTTACGTCCTGGTCCGTGAAGGGGTTCCCCTCAGACAAGGTCCAATTCCTCACGTTCAGCATGCCCGGCGTCGTGCCTGTAATCCCGGTGGACCAGTTTTGCTGGCGGTATACTACCTGGGCAGCACCGCTGAGAATAGGCGCGACATCCGAAACCGATGGGCATTCGTTGAGAATTGCCTCTGCATCTTTCATGGTCAATGTAGACTGAGTTCCCGCGCCCATCCTCCTTCCACCTGATGTCAAGGAACCGGGAGCAACGATGAGGAGGTTGCTGCCCATGCTCGCGATTTGTGCGCTAATCTGCGCCCTCGCGCCAGTCCCTACCGCGAGCATCGTGATGACTGCTCCTACACCGATGATGATGCCGAGCAGAGTGAGGCCTGATCTCATTTTATTTACCCATAGGGCTCTGATCGATATTTTGAGACTCGAAGGAATTGAAATCATAGTATTCTGCTCCTCTCTCCTTCAGGCGATTTCAACCGGTTGATGCATCGCTTGTGATGCGGCCATCGAGAAAATGAATGTTCCTCCCGCTGTATTCGGCTATATCGGTTTCATGGGTGACCAGGACAATGGTGATACGGGCTTCCTGATTCAGCTTGACGAAAAGCTCCATGATTTCATGGCTTGTTTTGGTATCGAGGTTGCCGGTAGGTTCGTCAGCAAGTATTATCGGTGCATCATTCACGAGCGCCCTCGCAATTGCAACCCGTTGTTGCTCTCCCCCGGACAACTGGTTCGGCTTGTGGTCGCTCCGGTCTTCTAGACCAACACTCTTCAAAGCCGCGAACGCCCTGTCCCTCCTCTTGTGCAGAGGTGTCCCGTTGTAGAGCAGGGGGAGCTCGACGTTTTCAATCGCGGACGTTCTGGAAAGAAGGTTAAAGCCTTGAAACACAAAGCCGATTTTTGTGTTTCGTATTTCAGCCATTTCATCCTTTCGGAGACCTTCTACACCGATTCTATCAATGAGATACCGCCCTCTTGTTGGGGTATCGAGACAACCGATTATATTTAGAAAAGTGGATTTCCCCGAACCTGAAGGTCCCATGATTGCAACGAACTCTCCCTTCTCTATGGTTAGAGAAACGTCGTTGAGAGCGATCACGTCCACACTTCCCACTTTGTACACCTTGGTTATTTTTTCTGCGCTGATGAATGCCATATCAGAACATCCTGAATCCTGGAGGTCTTTTTCTGGATTCTGTCTTCTGGAGAGACGAAACGATCACTTGCTGTCCTTCCTTCAGATTTCCTGAAACAAGCTCTGTGGAGCTACCATCACTGATCCCAATGGATACCGAAATTCGTTTTGGGATGCCCGCCTCCACAATCCAGACACCATACCCTTTATTGGGTGTCTTCGGTGCATTATTTTCCTGTATCACGAACCTCAGAGCGGCATTCGGTACTTTGAGAACATCTTTTTTGATCAACGTGATAATCGAAACATTTGCTGTCATGCCCGGTTTGAGCTTGAGATCGGGATTATCAACCTTGATCACCACGTCATAGGTAACAACGTTCTGTACGGTAATAGGATCGTTTCTGACCTGCCATACCTTCCCTCCGAAGCTCATATCAGGATACGCGTCTACGGTAAACTCCACATCCTGCCCAACCATCACATTCCCTATGTCTGCCTCGTCGACATTCGTATCGATTTGCATCTTCGTGAGATCCTGCGCTATAGAGAAAAGCGTCGGAGTTTGAAAACTCGCAGCAACTGTCTGCCCCACATCCACATTCTTAGAAATTACAACACCGTTGATGGGGGAAAGGATCTTCGTATACATGAGATTCGTTTCCACAAGTTTTAACGCCGCCTCTGCCTGTGCGACCTGCGCACGTGAAGCATTCAACTGCGCTTTTGCAGTCGACAGGTTAACTTCTGCAACATCCAGGTCGCTCTGTGGAACAAGATTCCTGTTGAAGAGCTCCCTGTTCCTTTTTTCGGTCCGGTCCGCATCAAGGAGAGCCGCTTGGGCCTTTTGCACGTTCGCTTCCGCAATGAGGAGATTTGCCTTCGCCTGATCGACCTGGGCCTCGAAAGGCGTGGGATCTATTTGCGCCAACAGTTGGCCTCTTTTTACCAGAGAGTTGTAATCTACAAATATTTGTTTTATTGTTCCGGATACCTGTGTTCCCACAAGGACAGTGGTTACTGCGTTTACTGTTCCTCCTGCCGTGACCACAGTCTTGATGTCTCCACTGACAACCTGCTCGGTTTTGAAACTCGGCTCGCTTCCATTCCTTTTACTAAAAAAGAGGAGGAGCGAAAGCACAGCGATAGACCCAATAGTAATACTGATAAGCGTCCTTTTAATTGTTCTTTTTTTCATCGTATACCCATTGCTTTTTCAAGATTTGCAGTGGCGATCTTGTAGTCATACAGTGCTTCGTTGTACGCAATTTTGGCGCCCGTGTAGGTGGTTTGCGCATCTGTGACCTCGATTATACTTCCCACCCCTTCAGAATATCTGCCGTTTGCAATTTCAAGGTTTTCGAGTGCCTGCTGGGCAGCAAGCTCTGCAACAGGGATCATCTCCTCAGCCTCCTTGAGACTGAAATAAGACTGCTGCACTTCCAACGTAACACTTTGACGCAGTGACTCTTCATTTGCCTTTGATATATTCAGGTCCGCCTTTGCTTCTTCGACCAGGTTTTTTGTGCTGAATCCATTGAAGATTGGGACGGAAACCGTCACTCCTGCGCTCCAGGTGTTCTCCAGGGGAAACCCTGTTCCACTCCAGGAATACGCTGCGGCACCCGTTATGGCTGGATAGTACCCTTTCCGTGACAGCTCTATGGAACTCTCCATTGCTTTCCTCTTTGTAGCCATCGATTTAATATCCGGTCTGTTCTCCAGGGCCTTTGACATTGCCTCTTCAATTGTTGTATCGTATCGCACAAAGGAAAGTATATCTTCAATGGTGTAAACCGGTGCCTCAGTTACTCCCATGGCATTGTTAAGCTTTGAAACCGCTATCTTGATTGCATTTTCCGCCTTTATATATTTGAGCCTTGCATTGCTCAAATCCACCTCGGCTTTTGTTACGTCATATTTCGATTTCATACCGACTTCAAAGAATCCCTTGGCCTGTTCGAGGTGAAGCTCATATTGCTTGACCGATTCAACTGCAATGTCCCTGTTTCTCATCGCCTGTAAAAGCCCATAGTAAGATTGCTTCACATTATAGATTACCTGCTGTACTACTGTTTCGAGGTCTGAAATGGATGCATCCAGATTAAGCCGTTTAACTCTGACCTGAGCGGTATTTTTCCCGAACGTGTATATATCCTGCTTGAGAGTGATACTTCCGGAATATGTATCGGTACTGCCACCCGCGCTAGATGCACCCGTTACTGGAGCAGGAGAGGTTTTATTGTACCCTCCGGATGCCCCTATCTGAGGGAAATATGTTGACTTAGACTCAGCAACCTTAAGCTTGTTTACATCTGTGAGGCTTTTTGCAGCAAGAATATCGGGATGTGTTTGCAGTGCGATTTCGATACATCGATCGAGCGTCAGTACCGCACCCTTTTGTACGAGATCATCAGCAAAGACAATCACCGGAAACGCCAATAGAATCAGGACCGTAAGATAAATGACCTTTTTCATATATTACTATCCTTCCACAATTTCGAAAGTGAACGGTGAAATGTGACAACCATGAGCTGTGTCCATTCTCTTACATTATAGATAGTTAGTATAACCACGTTCCATTACACTTTCCTTTCCTGTACATTACAATTTTGAAAGGTTCGGTCAATACGGCCACTTCAAGTCGCGTATCTCCGGCATGTCGTCAATTGATAAAGGGTCTTTCATCGATATCCATTGATGGGAGTAGGTTCACTATAAGGAGCTGTTTAATTGATAGTGGCAAGATTATTTTTTCAGCTTGCGTGGAGATGCCCACGAATTGACAGGAACTTCTATAATTCTAGGTTCAACAACATACGCATAAAAAGCTGCAGAAAACTCCCAATTTGCCCGTGGAATATTTATGACTGCATTTCCCACCAAAAAACGACAGCCCACCATAAATATACTACTCGTAATAGTATATTTTGTCAAGAATAAAAAAAATTTAAAGTTTCCAGGGCGTATCTAAAAATAAGGATGGGCGTACTTCGTTTTCTTGAGAGAGCGCAAAATTGACATCTGTAATATAAACTGTATCTGGTTGAGATAATCTCCATAATTCAGCCGGGGGCTCGATAAGGTTTTTTGTCGTATACGGGATGCAGGAGACTTCGAGAAGGTTGTAGGTACCTCTGATAATGGAAAAGGATACAAGGAAAAAGATACTCGATATCACAAAAGAACAGGTGCTTGAGCTCTATGAAGCAGGGCCTGATGCAGTTGTTTCATTTATTATGCATATTCAGGATCTGCTGAATAACTTGGGCTTGAAAGTAGAGTCA
>CAZGJW010000173.1:0-5844 GCA_964525675.1 uncultured Spirochaetota bacterium | reverse complement strand
GTAATTCAATATTCAAGGATTTAACCGCATACAGAATACACACGGTGCAGATCGACCGGCGGCTGAAAAACTTCAAATCAGACTTTGTTGGGATCGATAACTTCAAAAGCGCCCGGGAGGCTGCCCTGTATATGTACGATCAGGGATATCGATCGATCGGTTTCGTCGGATACAATGAAAGAATTTTCACCATGGAACAACGGATTGCGGGGTATAAAAGTGCGGTCAGGCTGAAACATGCCGGTGCAGCAGTAAAATCCATATCCTACGATGAGAGCGACGTAAAAGAGGTGATCGGTGAGTGGATCAGCACAGAAGGCATCGATGCCGTAATCTGCGGAAACGATAACATCTGCCATGAAACCCTTTCGGCCATAAACATGCTTGGTAAAAAAATCCCTTCCGATATCGGAGTGATCTCATTTGACGACTCAATGTGGTTCAGCCTGTTGAAAAATCCGGTCACCGCAATACGACAACCGACATGGGAAATTGGAAAAACGGCGGTTCAACTGTTAATAGACAGAATAGTGAGAAAAGGTGAAGATGATTTCAAGGAGGTTCTGCTCGACACTGAGCTCATAAGGCGCGAGTCATGTTTGAAAGAAAATATCGCACAGGGTGCATAGCCCTGCGGTGTTTTAATTAAAAATCTATACAGGAGGAGGTTTGAGATGAGAAACAAACTGTTGAAAGGAAGCATCGTGGCAGCTCTGCTGATTCTTTTTCCCATGGCACTTATATTTGCAGGGGGAGGAGAAAAGGAAGGAGCAGGAAAGGCCGCGGCTCCCGCCGAGTACAAGTATGTGAAGTGGTATGATGACGGAAGTATCGACATCATCACCTTTGAGGACCAGGAGGTTATTCACCTGACGAAAGATCAGCTCGGCACTATGTTCGGCAAAGGCAAGCAGCCGTATGCGGGCAAGCATATCGCCATTACGGTCAACAACAGCGGCCCCAAGGGCGGGATTTCAGGCCCCATGTACAGGCTGAGACCGGCCTGGGAGGAGCTGACCGGTGCGAAGCTCGACATCGCGGAGATGCCGCTTGCGGATCAGTTGAGCAAAACCCTGAACGATCTCAGGCTTGGAGCAGGGCAGTACGACGCGTTCATGGAAGGCGCCTGGTATATGGGAACCTATGTAACGGGCGGTTACATCATTCCGCTTGACAAGTACATTGCCGATAAAAAATTCCCGCACTGGGATCCCAACTGGCTGCCCCCGTCCCTCAAAAACATCTACACATGGCAGGGCAAGTGGTATGCCGTGCTGAACGACAGTGACGGCCAGGTACTCTACTGGAGAAACGATATCCTGTCCGACCCCGCATGGCAGGCAAAGTTCAAGGCAGCGACGGGCAAGGCAATGCCGTACCCGCCGAAGACATGGGATGAAGTTATGGATATAGCGGCCTTCTTCAACGGGAAAAACTGGGACAGCAATGATGCTGATCCCGACAACGGTATCGTCATGCACTTCAAGGTGAACGAGCAGGGTATGTTCCACTACATGTCACTTTCCGCGCCCTATGTTGTCATGCCGGGAAACAAGGTCGACCGGGGAACAAATAACTACTGGTTCGACCCGAGCACAATGGAGCCTCTCATCAACCAGCCGGGTCATGTGCGCGCCCTCGAGGTGCTCAACAAGCTCCAGAAGTATGGGCCGGCTGCGCAGGCATCCTGGGACTTGGGAACCGCATGGGACTGGTTTCTGCGGGGAAAAGCGATCTTTGTTTTCTCCTGGGGTGATGTGGGATCTCTCGTTCAGGACACATCACGTTCCAAAATCAAGGGCAAACTTGGCGCCTCGATTATACCGGGCTCCTACGATGTCTACGACATGAACAAAAACAAATGGGTCAAGTTTGACAAGCCCAATATTGTCGGCAACACAACAGGCGGTTCATGGCAGGGCGTTATTTCATCCAAGTCCAAGAACCCTGAAGTGGTGTACAGCTTTCTGGCGTACATGGCGACGGAGCCTGTAAGTCTCTGGAATGTAAACCGTGGCTGGACAGGTGTCGACCCGGGCTGCAGCATCCACTTTCTCCCGCCCGACGGAACAGCCTCATTGCAGGGCTATCTCGATCAGGGCTGGAACGAAAACGATGTCAAGTTCTATCTCGAAGCCTATCACCAAAACTTCTTTGCAAAGACAATGGAACCCTACCTCAGAATCAATGGAGCGGATGAGTACTGGAGATCCCTCGATCAGAATCTGTCAAAGACCATGATCGGCCAGCTCTCTCCGAAGGAGGCGATGGACAGGACTGCAAAAGAGTGGGATGAAATTACCAACAGGCTCGGTCGTGAGGATCAGCTAAAACAGTATCAAGAGTCAATCGGGTACAAGAAGTAAAAATGAATAAAATGCAGGGTCCGGGAATCTCGGGCCCTGCATAAAATTTAAAATTTTAATAGATTAAAATGTAAAATTGTTCTAAAATAGTACCTTAAAGAGCATTCGTTTTTCTTTTGACAGTATTCAGCAAAAAAAACCGATCAGGATCGATTCCATGCATCAGGACAACCGTATTAAGTTCATGTTTCTCCTGCCTGCAGCTCTCTGGGTGCTCGGCTTTACAATTTTCCCGCTCATTTACGGGCTCAGACTCTCCCTGTACAACGTGAAAATAGGAAGCCCGGATGAATTTATTGGCCTTGGGAATTTTCTGCACTTCTTTAAAGATCCGTATGCGCACAATTCAGCTATTGTAACGATTATTTTCGTGGTGAGTGGCGTGACCGTGGAGATGATACTCGGTATGCTGTTCGCGCTGCTCTTCAACCGGCCGATGCCTGGTCGCGGGGTATTAAGAACACTGATGACAATGCCGCTTTTCGCCACACCCATTGCCGTGGGCTTTCTGTTCTTCACTATTTTTTACGAGGAAGGGGGATTGGTAAACGGTATCCTGCATCTAAAGATACCCTGGCTTTCAAATCCCCACTGGGCTCTTGTTTCGATAATAGTAGTCGATATCTGGCAGTGGACGCCGTTCTGTTTTCTTGTTTTTCTGGCTTCCCTGCAGGGCATCCCCGACGATTACTACGATGCCGCGGCTATTGAAACAAAAAACCAGTGGCAGATATTCCGATATATTACTTTTCCGGTAATACAGCCGACTATTATCCTGGTTCTGCTCCTGCGAATAACCGAGGCGTTCAAGGTTTTTGATATACCCTACACATTGACGACCGGAGGACCAGGTACCGCGACTCAGGTGCTGACCATGTTTGCGTACCGTATCGGATTCAGGTTTTTTAATTTTGGCTACTCTTCGGCAATATCGTTTATACTATTTATCATAGTTATGGTGATCATTATGACGCTCTTCAAGCGTATACGACAGACGTATCAGTAAGGGGGATTATTCGGGCGAATCGCGTATGTGCCCTATTGGGTATGTTGCCCTATTGGGTATGTTGCCCTATTGGGTATGTTGCCCTATTGGGTATAAAATATTAAAGAGGAATGGTCATGAGCTTTGTAAGAAGAATTAAGAGACGAAAGATAAGCCTCTGGGGGTATTTTATCCTTGCGCTCGTTATTGCCGGTATCACTTTTTTGCCTTTCTACTGGGCCATCAGTCTGAGCATTCGAAACCCGATCGAGGCATTCACCGTGGCGGGGCTTGCCGTACCCTTTGTACAGTACAAACCCACACTCGACAATTGGAAGACTGAGCTGGCAACCGGAGAGACACAAAAAGCGCTTTTAAACAGTACGATTATCGCGGTCTGCACCGCCATTGCTGTTCTTGTCCTTGGGACACCCGCAGCGTATGCGATTGCCAGGTTTCGCTTTAAACGTCCCACAAACCAGGATATTACAGTGTGGTTTCTTTCACAGAGAGTGCTGCCCCCAATTGCAACCGCAATACCCTTTTTTCTTATAATACGGTTTCTCGGCCTGCTCGATACGAGGGCTGCGTTGATTATGGTGAATACCACATTCAACCTGCCCTTCGTGGTGGTTATCATGCGGCAGGCTTTTATCGATCTTCCGATAGAGCTCGAGGAGGCAGCGCTTGTCGACGGTGCGAATTACCTTCATATTTTCTGGAAGATATCCCTGCGTCTTGCATCGCCGAGCCTTGCAGCAGCTGTGCTGATTATCATTGCCTTCACCTGGAATGAGTTTTTATTCGCCCTCATGATTTCGGGTGTAAAAACAACGGTTATTCCCGTTCTTATGGCAGGTGCTGTGGATACGAGGGGCGTTCAGTTCTGGTTCGTTGCCGTTCGCACCCTGATTGCCATGTCGCCTCCGGTGCTTATCGCTCTCCTTGCCCAGAGATACATGGTGCGTGGACTCACCTTTGGAGCTGTCAAGGGCTGAAAGTCCTGAATGGACTGAAAGTCCTGAATGGACTGAAAGTCCTGAATGGACTGATGAGGCGTGTATTATCCGGCTTTCTTCTTGAGAAACTCATGTCTCTTTGTCGGCTTTCCGAAAAAACGGACTCCCGATTTCAACTGCAGGTTTTTAAACCTTTCGATCGCTCTCTTTTGTTTACTGGCAGAGAATATTTAAATACATTTGTTTTAACAGTGAAATGATGTCGGGGGGCAGTGAATGGACTCAAAAGAAAGAGTGTTCGCCGCGATTAACAGGGAGGTGCCTGACAGGGTGCCTATCGCCCTCTGGGGTAGCTACTATACCCTGAATGATGGGCTCTACTTCAATACACTCAAGCATCTTGACCTGGGTGATCCTCTCCCTCCCTTCAGGCGCTACATGCCGAGAAACTCAAACTACTACGACGACAGAATACTCGACAGGCTCGAAACGGATGTACGGTATGTGTGGTCGGGGTTTACCGATCTGGGCGGAGCAAGGATGGACGGAGACAGAAGAGATGCCTGGGGGGTTGAGTGGGTAAGAAGCGGGCCGCATATCACCAGCGCGGGTGCTCCCCTTGCAGACGCATCGTTGGACGAGGCAGCGGATTATGCGTGGCCGGATCCTGAGAAATATCTCGATTTCGATCTGATGAAACACAGGATCGCCCTGTTGAAAAAGGAGTATCCAACCCATGCTATTGCGGCGCGTGCGGTAAACTCGTACGGCCCTTTCGAGCAGGCGGCAGAGCTCAGGGGAAGAGAAAAATTCTACATGGACATGGTCATGGATCCGGAGCTTTCACAGCTCATCGTCGATAAATGTACCGATGTCTTTATTCGGGCTCAGGAAATCTATCTTGAGATTGTGGGAAGAGACATCGATTTCTTTGAAATACCGGGTGATGATTATGGCGGCACACAGGACCTCATGATATCACCGGCTATGTTCGATTCTATGTTCAAGCCTGCCCTCAAGAGGATTATCGACTCGGTAAAGGATTTTAATCCGAAGCTCCCGGTCGCTTTTCATTCGGACGGAGCGATTACAAAGATCATACCCGGACTCGTGGAAGCTGGGGTTGATATTCTAAACCCCCTTGAACCGCTGCCTGCCATGGATTGGGTTTCGGTGAAAAAACAGTTCGGAGACAGGCTGTGTTTTATGGGTGGCGTCGATCTGAAGGAAGCGCTTACCGGCATTGCGCAGGATGTCGAGGAGGACGTGAAACGATGTATACGCACATTCGCGCAGGGGGGCGGGTATATTCTCACCTCTGCAAATCATATGCAGGTTGATATTCCGCCGGAAAATGTTGTTACTATGTTCAAGAGCGCAAAGAAGTTCGGAGTGTATCCGCTCAGCCTGTAGCTGGCTTCGATGTGGATGCGTACGTCAGGTATACGCGCGGTAGAAAGGAGAACGTATTCCCGGTATTACTCTTCTTCGCGGTACCCCCGTTTTTTCCTGATAAAGTCGTAGTACAGCTCCC
>CAZGJW010000172.1:0-5903 GCA_964525675.1 uncultured Spirochaetota bacterium | reverse complement strand
CCCGACAGGAACGTGCAGGAACTCCTCTATTCGAACAGGGATAAGATTATTCATGATATCGAGCAGGGGACGGGTCTCTATATTGGAGGGAGAGAAACCTGTCTCACGCTCAGGGGGAATCTCAAAAATATCGAGGCAGGAAAGAGAATCCTGGAAAATATAATTTCCCTGTACCACGAAAAGAATACAGTCGTCGAGAAAGATATCTCATATATAATCGCGAAGGTGAAGAGGGATGTCGGATTCGATATCGCCGGGCTCAGCAAAAAGCAAATTACCATTGGCCGCGGTGGCAAGGTTATATCTCCGAAATCAGCCGGACAGGCCGAATACTTCGACGCCATCAGAAAGAGCGATATTACATTTTCCATCGGACCAGCAGGCACAGGTAAAACGTACCTGGCGATGGCCTTTGCAATTCATAATCTCATTGTTGAGAACATTTCAAGAATAATACTTACACGTCCTGTTGTCGAAGCAGGAGAAAGCCTCGGGTTTTTGCCGGGAGATCTCGAGCAGAAAGTAAACCCATATCTGCGTCCACTCTATGATGCAATCTACGACATGATTCCATACGCTGTTTTCCAGAAATATGTTGAAAAGGGTGCAATTGAAGTAGCGCCCCTTGCGTATATGCGAGGACGCACCCTGCATGATGCTTTTATAATCCTTGATGAAGCGCAGAACACGACGAAAGGGCAGATGCTAATGTTTCTCACCCGCATTGGGTTCAACTCAAAGACCGTGGTAACAGGCGACATAACACAGAGTGATCTTCCCAAAAACAGAAAGCCGGGTCTTAAAACCGCACTCAAGATTTTGAAGGGCATCGAGGGTATTTCGATAATAGAGCTGGGACCGGAAGATGTGGTTCGCCATCCCCTTGTGGAGCGTATTATAAGGGCTTTTGAGAAATATAAGGATAGTGAATAGACATGATGAAAGTTAATTGGCTGGGTTTGCCCGCAATAAGGACAGACAAAGCCTCCTTCAAATTTCTTTTTTTTGGTATACTGGTAGCTCTATTTGCGGGGATTCTCTGGTTTATCGCGAAACCCTATTTCGGCGTTCACTACACCTATACACTAGGTGACATAACCCAGGAAAATATCGTAAGCACGAAAGACATTACCTATATAAACGCCAGAGAAACGGGAAAACGTGTACATGAGGCAAAGATGAGGATCCCTCCCATATTCGATCTTCAGGTCTCGAAATACGAAGCTGAAATCGAAAGCCTAGATCAGCTGTTTACCTCACTGGACCGTGAGGCTGAGAATGAGTCCATGGACCTGGAGGCACTGTACAGGCAGAGCGCCCTGCCTTTTAATAGTAAGGAGTTCAGAACTTTTATTCAACAGTACAGGGAAAGAGGATACAGGGAAAAACTCGTATCTCTTATCACCTATATCGCTCAAAAGGGCCTTTCGACCTTTTCGAGGGATGAGCTGTCCCAGTATCAGCCAACAGGGATTATTGTAAAAAAAATCTGGAAGTCCGAGATCACAGAGGAAAAAATCGGAGTAGAGCAAGTTGTCGCTGTGGATGAACTTTCAGATACCATTGTCGATTATTTAAAAAACACCTATGATGACCTCGATGCAGCCGATACACAGTTGTTGAAAAAGGTAGCACTTGTCTATATAGAGCCCAATCTATATTTCAACGCCCAGGAGAGCAACAGATTTATGACTGAAGAGTTGAAAAAGGTTGAACCGGTTTATAACACGATTAAAAAGGGAGCAATTGTTATACGAACAGGAGAAGAGATAAATGAAGAGAATCTCCCGAAACTGAATGCTATCAGCCTCTATACCAGCCATTTGAATGTAAGGGCTGTTACCGGTATCGGTGTTCTGCTCCTTGTGCTTCTCTACATTTCTCTTCTGGTGTTTATGGATGAAGAAGGAAAAGAGGAAGTTCGGCGATTTTTAATATTTTCAGGTTTTGTGTTCGTTTCAGTGTTTTACGCCTATCTCGTTACTCTTATCAAGAATCGCCCCGACAATCTTATGCTAGGGGTTCTCATACCAACGAGCGGTATTACAATGACTGCCGAGGTATTGTACAAGAGGAAATTTTCGTTTACTCTCGCAATTATTCTTCCTATACTATTTCTTCTTATTTCGGGGAATGATCCTTATACATTCTTTTTCTCTCTTGGTTCAGGGCTCATTGCGCTGTATGCGGTTAAAAGTGCCGAGAGACGGAGTGACCTGCTTGGATCGAGTTTGATTGTCATTACGACAAGCGAGTTGATACTCTTTGCCGTCGGTTTACTGCGCGGGCTTTCAACAAGAGGGTTTATCACCCTTCTCATCTGGGGAGCCGGAAACGGAATCGTTTCCGTTATCATGACGCTCGGTATAACCCCGTTTTTTGAAATACTTCTGAATCTGCCGACAAACTTTAGACTGCTCGAATTGTCAGATCTAAATGCGCCGGTATTGAAAAAGATGCAGCTCGAGGCACCAGGCACCTATCACCACAGCATCAATGTAGCTAATATGGCAGAAAATGCGGCGAGAAATATCAAGGCAAATGCTCTGCTTGTGCGTGTAGCGGCGCTTTATCATGACATAGGTAAAATCCCGAATGCAGAGTATTACATTGAAAACAACGAGGGAATAAGCAAACACAACTTCATAAAACCGACTCTCTCCAATTCCATTCTAAAAGCCCATATTAAAATCGGCACCGATATGGCACGGGAAATTAAACTTCCGAAAGAGGTGGTTGATATTATCGCCCAGCATCACGGAACTTCTCTGATGAAATACTTCTACCACCGGGCTCTTAAGGACAGCAGAGAGGGAACTGAAATAGATAAGAAGGATTACCACTACCAGGGTCCGAAACCACAGAACAGGGAAGCTGCCATTGTGATGCTCGCCGACACGGTTGAAGCGGCGTCACGAACTCTGAAGAATCCGTCCGCAAAGAGAATAGACGAGCTCGTGAATGATATCATCGAAAGCAAATTCCGAGAAGGCCAGCTCAATGAGAGCACCCTGACACTGAGGGGCCTCATGAAAATATCCATATCCTTCAGACGCTATCTTACAGGGGTATATCATAGTAGGATTGAATACCCCGATGACAAAGATATTGAGAAGTCTGAACTCGAACAAAAACAGCAGTAACAGGCGCTGCTCGGCGAAATAATTTCACAGCATACTTGCAGTGAGTATGCGGGGGAGAAAAATACATACCTTCAGACTCTTTATCAGGGAAGAAAAGAGGAGGGCGCCGGTTCAAAGGGAAATACTTGAAAAGCTTGCCGGTCGTGCATTTTCCGTAACAGGCAGAAAGGAAGGCGACATCTCTCTCGTGTTCTGCGATGACGAGTTCATACGCGGGCTGAATGAGCGATACTTGCACAGACGTGGCCCGACTGATGTGCTTTCGTTTTCAATGCGTGAGGGCGAATGCTCAGAATTGGGGGATGCGCTTCTCGGAGACATTGTAATATCGGTTGACACCGCCCGGAAGCAGGCGGAGAAAATGAAGCACTCACTTGAAAAGGAGATTATGGTATTGTTTATCCACGGCCTGCTCCACCTGCTTGGGTATAACCACAATTTTGAAAATGAGAAAAGAGAAATGACGGAACACACAAAAACAATACTGAGGGAGGGCGATTCAGGTACATGAGTATACGTTTTTTTAGAAAGAAAAGAAACAGCAGAATAGAAGAGATAATAAGTGATGAAAATCATGAGATCGAGCAGGAAGAACGCGAGATGATTCGAGGCGTATTCGGCCTGGGTGAGACCGCGGTTCGTGCAATTATGGTTCCCCGGACTGATGTTGTTGCGCTTTCAACAACCGATGTTTTTGCAGATATACTGAAAACCGTTATTAAAAGCGGACACTCGCGATTTCTTGTGTATCACGATACTATTGATAATGTCCTTGGATTTCTCCACGTCAAGGATCTTCTGCCTTTTCTTGCTAAGGGGGAGGAGCTGAAAGATATACAGAAAATTCTTCGACAGGTGCGGTTTGTACCGGAAGGTAAGATGATCGGTGAGCTTTTAAAGGAACTGCAGCAAAAGCGTGAACACATTGCGGTTATTGTGGATGAATACGGTGGCACTGCCGGTATTGTTTGTCTTGAAGATATTCTCGAAGAGATAGTCGGCGAAATACAGGATGAATATGATAACGAGGAGGAGGAAATACGGGAGATATCACCCCATATATATATTTGTGATGCTCGGATGCCGTTGAATGAGATAAATGAGGCGATCGGCATCGATCTTCCCCTAAACGGGAGTGACACACTGGGTGGGTTTGTGTTTGATCTGCTTGGTAAAATTCCTGATGTCAATGAAAAGATATCGTATGAAAATATCGATTTCAAGGTTGTAAGAATAGAAGGCCACAGTATTAAAAAAGTACAGGTTTCAATTACGCAGAATACGGATGCAGAAAAATCATGAAAAACAAATAATCAGCACAAAAAAAAGTTGAAAAAGCAGGGAACATACGGACTTTTGCGCAGAGTATCAACCTATAAAAAATATCGAAATTGCAATAAATAACACATAAAGTATTATAAATTATACATATTCATAATCTACTATGATATAATGGGAATGTACATATACAGGTATTGCAGTGAGAGAACGGTATGTAAGAATTTTGGGGATTGTGCTCAACTCGGTGAAATTCGGTGAGGGTCATAAGATTGTCAGGATATTCACGGATACACTCGGCAAAATCGATGCCACGGCATTTGGAGCGCGTAAGACGAAAAGCCGGTTTGGAAGCAGCCTCGAACCATTCACCGTAAATACATTCATACTCTATAGAAAGACACCGGAAAGTCCCTACGCAATTCGTGAGGCTGATGTACGTGATTACAATGCGCAAATACGGGAAAACCTTGGTAAATACTACTGCGCAAGCGCGATGATCGAGCCCATAATCAGATTTGTCCAGACTGCGCAGAGGGATAGGGAGCTTTTTGAGCATATGGTGGGTTCTCTGCATGTTCTAAACGGAATCAAACCCGAAAAAGCAACTTTTTTATTTTTGATGCACTGTATCAAGCTGATTTCAATACTCGGTTATGAGCCGGATTCAGGAATCTGCGCTCTTTGCGGAAAAAAAACGAACCCTGAAAGTATCTATTCGGATGCTCGTTATGGATTCCCGCTCTGCGAAACCTGCAGAAAGGATTCCAGTATACCGATTTTGGGTACGACTCTCCGGTTTGTACAGTGGTCAAAAACGGCACCGCTGGAAGCTGCGTCCAGAGTGACCATGAAATCAGATACCCGTAGCAATGTTCAAATCCTTATTGAGCATATATTTTTATCAATTTTCCCAAAAAAAATGGATACTTGGCAACAGCTTAGCATAGTGCTGGAAGACGGCGAAAGGTAAGAATATGTATGACGTGTATATTGTGAATATCGGGAGTGAACTGACAAAGGGCGAAATTGCAAACACAAACGCCGCATATATTTCCCACGAACTGAGTAAAAGGGGACTGGTAGTCCGTTCGATACTTACCTGTCCGGATGATTTCAAACATGCAGTTCACAGTATTGAAAGCCTGCTTCAACAATCCGGTATTTTTATCTTTACAGGAGGCCTAGGCGGCACAAAGGACGATATAACCAGACAGATCATTGCCGGTGCACTGAAAAAAGAGCTTGTACTGGATAAACAAAAGGTGGACGCACTTGAACAATACTATAGAGAAAGATCCCGTGATTTTATAGATCAGGACGGAATGCAGGCATCCTTTCCTGCCGGTGGTATGCTTCTTGAAAATGAAGTCGGTCTCGCATACGGTTTTTACATTCGTGAAAAAGACAGGTATATATTCTCACTGCCGGGTGTTCCCAGGGAGATGAAGGTAATGTTCGATACCCGGGTCATAACAATAA
>CAZGJW010000171.1:0-5929 GCA_964525675.1 uncultured Spirochaetota bacterium | reverse complement strand
GCATGGGTGCAGAGGACATACTGAACCTTAAAGCAGACAGTATAATGTTCAGGGCGATAGCTCCACCACGGCTTAATATTAATGTCGGCGAGACGGTGTATGCGAACATCAATATGGAAAGGGCTCATTTATTCAACCCGGATACGGAAGAGTGCCTCGGATGAGGACACTCCACAGAATCTCATCCATACTATTTCTGTAAAGGTTGATTGCAGTTGAAACAATTTTTCCTCGATTAAACGGATTTATTGGTATCTTTCATGATTTCACGATTTTCATTTGCTTACAAACAGAAAGTTAAGGATTTCAGGAAAGGAGGAACAAAAAAATGGCAGGCAAGGTGAAAGTCGCTGTTGTTGGTCTTGGATTTGGGGCCGAGTTTGTCCCCCTTTATCAGAAACACCCCGATGCAGAATGTTATGCTATCTGCCAGCGAAATGAAGAGAACCTCAATAAGATCGGCGATCAGTTCGGTGTTGAAAGGAGATTCACAAAATTTGAGGATCTTCTAAAAATCGACGAGATCGATGCCATACATATTGTTACTCCCCCTGCAGAACATGCCCGAATGGCCGTCCTATCGCTGAATGCGGGAAAACACACAGCATGTACGGTACCTACGGGGCTTGCAAAAGAGGAGTGTATTGAGGTTGTAAAGGCCAGGAGGAAGTCCGGCAGGGTATACATGATGATGGAAACTGCCGTGTATACGCGGGAGTTTTTGTATGCAAGAGAGCTTGTGGACACCGGAAAGCTCGGTAAGATCCAGTTTCTGCGAGGCTCGCATCAGCAGAACATGAGCCTTCCCGGCTGGCCTGACTACTGGTACGGCTTTCCTCCCATGCATTATGCCACCCACGCACTGAGCCCGCTTCTTGCTATTTCCGGCGCAGCAGTGGAATCGGTGGTCTGTCAGGGATCAGGGACGATAAGGGAGGAGTATGCTGAAAAATACAATTCTCCCTTTGCTATCGAGACTGCTCTTTTAGCTCTCAGGAATTCAGACCTGTCCTGTGAGGTGACGAGGTCGCTCTTCGACACGATCCGCCAGTACAGGGAGAGCTTTGATGTATATGGGACGAAACTCTCATTTGAGTGGGAGCAGATAGCTGGTGAGGGTCCGGTAGTTTACTCTGGTTACGAGGACGCGGAGCGTGTCGAAATACCCGATTACGGGCATCGTTTACCCAGAGAAATTGCACCGTATACGATACACGGAGTGTATGATGAAGAGCATGAGCATACCTCCTTTGTGCAGGGCGCGGGGCATGGCGGCTCTCACCCGCACCTTGCACATGAATTTATTCGAGCGATTATTGAAAAGAGGGAATCCTATGTAGACGCCGAAAGAGCAGCCAACTGGACGATGGCCGGAATATGTGCACATGAGTCTGCTTTGAAAGGCGGTGAGCGTATAGAAATACCGTTGCCATGATGAAAAAATTCAACATATACTACAGGAGTGCGTCATGAAATTCGGAATCAATACATTTCTTTTTGCCTCACCCTTTACCACCCGGGACAGCAGGTACGTTGAAACATTCAGAGAAATGGGCTTCGATGGAGTGGAGATAGCTCTTGAAAATAAGGGTGACATCGATTATAAGGAAATGTTAAGGGTATTAATGGCGAATGACATGGAGTGCTGCTCGATTTGCGGAGCCTTCGGGCAGGGACGTGACCTCCGTGGAAGTGAGGAGGAGCAGAGAGGTTCAAAGCAGTACATTATTGATTGTATTGACGCCTGTACAGCACTGGAGTGTGATCTTTTTATCGGACCCATATACTCGATGGTTGGCAGAGCGCAGATGGAGGATGAGGACGCTCGGAAGAGGCAGTGGGAGCTTGTGGTAAAAAATCTCAGTGAGATGGCAGCCTATGCGGAGAAAAGCGGTGTGTACCTTGCAATTGAGCCGTTGAACAGGTTTGAGACAGATTTCATTAATTTATGTGCTGATGCCAGAAGATTGATAGCAGATGTCTCAAGCCCCATGTTAAAGATACATCTTGATACTTTCCACATGAACATCGAGGAAAAAAACCTTCCTGCTGCAATTATCAATGCTGGTGAGTATCTATATCATGTACATGCATCTGAAAATGACAGAGGGGCACCGGGTACCGGGACTATCGACTGGAGAGGTGTAAAGGAGGCGCTTAAGATAACAGGGTATAACCGATATCTTGTGATCGAATCCTTCACCCCGGATGTCGAGATCATCGCACGTGCGGCATCGATCTGGAGAACCACAGAAAAGGGCAATCTCGAGCTTGCAAAAAAAGGATTGAATTTCCTGAAGGCGCTTTTTGCTGAATAGAGATTTATACTGTTAAAAAAATTGGAAGGCTGTTGATTTATCAAAGTTAATATATATTAAATAAAGTAGAAAATTATTTCATAAAGTGAGAAAAATTCTAACAGACAAAATTGTGAGGGAGGAGCATATGAGCGTTAAGCTTTCAATAGGAACATGGGCGTATACCTTCGGCAAGTACGCCGACAATCCAATATCGATGGGAGAAACGGCCCGGCGGTTAGGCGAGCTCGGCTTCGACGGTGTTGCGTTAGGCGGCTTCAAACCGCACGGGCATTACGAGTTGTACCCGACAAAGGAAGACAGGAAGAGGCTCGTCGATCTCTTTGCGTCCCATGGGCTCAAGATAAACAGCTACGCGGCCGACCTGTGGTCGTTTCCCTTTGCGGACGGAAAAAAAGAGATGGCGCGAAAATTCGAGGATGCCTTCGACCGCAGCCTGGAGATGTGCGTCGACTGCGGAATACCGGTTATCAGATTCGATACGGTGATGGAGACGCCGTATCCGGCCGATTTCGATTACGACAGGGCGTGGGATATTGTCGTCGCGATGTTCAAGAAGATAACGGAAAAAGCGAAGAAGGCCGGAGTTCTTGCGACATGGGAGTTCGAGCCGGGCTACATATTCAACAAGCCGTCTGAAATAGTGAAGATTCTGAAGGCAGTTGACAGCGACAATTTCAAGCTCCTCACCGATACCTGCCATGTGCAGATGTGTGCCGTCGTCGGCGCCCAGCAGTGGGGCGAAAAGGAAACCCTGCCCGGCGGCCAGCTCGAGTTCTTCAGGATGGTAAAGGGCATGATTGGCGACGTGCATATCATCGACTCGGACAACCAGCTTCACGACAACCACACGTCAGTGCACGCGCCTTTCGGTACAGGGGTTATAAACTTCGAGGAAGTTTTACCTGCAATCATCGACGCAGGATATACGTCCGAATGGTGGACAATCGATCTCTGTTACTGGGACAATGCGTGGGAGATAACGGAGGATTCGAAGAAGTACCTGGACAGGATGTTCGATAAGCTCGGGTGGGAGTAAAAACCATAATTCTATATTATTGAATGTGGAGGAAGTGACATGAAGGGAAAGATGAAGGCAATGGTTTTTTATGAGCCCGAAAAGATGAAGCTCGAGGAGATAGATATTCCGCAGATCGGTTCGGATGAGGTGCTCATTAAAATAAAGGCCTGCGGGATATGCGGGTCGGATATCGCTTACTACTGGGGATTGAGCTCGCTTGAAACGCCCGACGGCAAGGGCCCGCTCGTGTTAGGGCACGAGATGACCGGTGAAATCGTCGAGATAGGTGAAATCCCGGAACAGTTAGGGCTATTCAAGGTGGGAGACCGGGTGGTAATCGATCCGGTGCAGTACTGCAATGCATGCGAAGTGTGCAAGAAGGGGCAGGTGAACCTCTGCGAAAACAAGACGGTGCTCGGAGTATCGGTAAATGGCGCATTTGCAGAGTACATGAAATCGAAGTACACGAGCCTCTTCAAGCTTCCGGATAACGTGAGCTTCGAGCAGGGCGCGTTCAGCGAGCCGCTCGCGGATGCCATGTACGCGGTGCAGAACCTGGAAGTAACTCTCGGTGATTTCTGCGTGGTGATCGGACCCGGGCCGATCGGGCTGGCCGAGGCACAGCTCATTAAGTCTTCCGGCGCAGGAACCCTTGTCGTTGCCGGCACGCGCGATTATCGGCTCGAGATAGCGAAGAAGAACGGCGCGGACTACGTGTTCAATACGAAGGATTCCTCCTCCAGGTACTACGAGCCGGATATCGTAAAAAAGGTCTCCGAGCTCACCGGCGGGAAGATGGCGGACCGGGTGCTCGTTGCAACCGGCAACCCGAAGGTGATGGACCTCCCCTTTCCGCTTTCCGGCAGACGATCGGTGATTGTCTTCTTCGGACTTCCCGGCGACAAAGACGTGATAAAGGTGCCGGCAACACAGACGATTTTCTGGGACAAGCGGATCAAGTTCTCCTGGCTGGCGCCGCTCACCTGGCCCAAAGCGATCAATGCAATCGCCACAGGGCTCATCGACGTCGATTCCCTGGTTACCCACCGGTACAGGCTTGAGGATCTCATACAGGGGCTCGAGGACGTAAAGATGAGGGTTGGAAACCCACTGAAGGCCCTGGTGATCCCCTGAGATCGCAGGTAATACGCTGAAGCCTCCTGTGATACATTGGAAGCTGCCAGCGATGTTCCAGGGCCAATACCCTGGAGCCGCCTGTGATACATTTAAGCCGCGAGCGATGTCCTTAGACCGTCTTTAATTCGCCATATAACTTGAAATATGCGATACGATAAACTGATTGAGAACAAAAAATGAATAAGGTTTCCCAAAAGAACGCTCTGTTCAGGCTGAAAGATATGGTACTCGAATCATTGAAAAATCAAAACGTTGGTGTCGTGTTATTCGGGTCCAGGGCGCGGGGTGACAACAGGTTTTATTCGGATGTCGACATCGGGATTATTCCGCACGGTGCATTCGACAAAACCAGGATAACGATCCTCCGTGAAAAGATTGAGGAATCGACAATTCCATATAAGGTGGAGATCGTCAACCTGGAAGAAGCCTCCGAGGACTTTAAAAAGGAAATCCTGAAGGGTGCAGTTGTATGGAAAGATTGAAGTTGAGGCACGATGAATTTAAAAGAGCTGTACAAACACTCAGGGACATTCTGAATGAAAATTTCTCGATTATTGTGCGTGATGCAACGATCCAGCGGTTTGAATACACCTTTGAAACATTCTGGAAATATATCCGGGAGTATTTGAGAGAAAAAGAAGGAATTGCCTGCAATTCACCAAAGGGCTGCTTTCGTGAATTGTTTTCTGCAGGGTCGTCAATAATAGATGAAGAGCAGACAAACAAGCTCCTTGAAATGGTTGATAACAGAAATATGACCTCTCACACGTATAAAGAGGAGGTAGCGCGAATTCTGTATCAAAAGATTGGAGAATACTGTTCGCTGATGGAAAAGGTTTTGTCAAAGTCAGAAAACGTGTAAGGGGTTTTCACTTTACATATCTCTCTCGGAGATTCATATATGTTTCAAACAATGGTCTTCCTGGAAGGTCTTGGTAAAGGTTATGATCATCTTCCCATTGTTATTTGCTTTACATGTATAAATAGAACGATTATAAATACAAAATACATATGAAATTTTTTTACCTGGAGTCTCTCAACAGGAAATACATCTACCTGGCGCTCAGCATACTGCTGGGCGGCCTGCTGCTTTTTATAAGTATTTTGCCCCATTCCGTGATCGAGGAGACTCCCTACCCCCAGATCTCAGACATCTTCGACGCCTCCATGCATTTTCTGGGTTTCTGCCTGTTCGATTTTTTTCTGCTGTCGTTTGTTTATGTGCCTTTTTTTCGTCTGAACGTCAAACAGAATAGACCTCGAGGGATTTCGACCGGAGTAAAAAAATATGTGATGATCTATTTCTGCATCGGTGTGCTCTGGGGACTTTTGTGCGAAAGCTCCCAGCTTTTTATCCCATCCAGGAGCTTCCAATTTATCGATATACTCGCAAATACTCTGCCGTCACTGCTCATCTATACGCTTTCCAAAAAACTGCTGTTAAAAAATGACA
>CAZGJW010000170.1:0-5934 GCA_964525675.1 uncultured Spirochaetota bacterium | reverse complement strand
CGGAATTGAGTGAAAAGTTCAGGTCGAAGGAGTTGACTGTACTGCCGCCGTATCTCTGGTAGATAAAAAACTGAGCTCCGTATTTTTCGTAGTAGTCCGTGGAGAATACAAGTCCTGTCCCCTGAACGGGAAAATATCCGTTATACTCGAATCCGCTGTTTCTATGGTAGAGATGGCCCTTGTAGTGTTTTCCCTCCCCTAAAATTCCATAATATCCCGTCCAGTAGGTAAGGTCCAGAAACTGAAACATATTTTTTACCGATGCCTGCGCCCCGTAAAAACTCAGAGCAGGAAGCGTATTTCCTTCGATATCCGTATTGAGGTACTGCAGCATGAGCTTGCCCTGGTACTTGTGACCACCGTCATAGGATATTTCAAAGTCTCCCCGCGTTGTTATCGCCCCCTTCATATCTATATTTGAGGTAAGATCCATGTCGGTGACGAACACATTTGCCGCAAACACAGGCTGTATTCCAATAAGCAGGGCGATGATTAGACACAATACGGTTATTTTCCATTGTTTCATAACAAACATCTCTCCTTCTATAAGTATAAGCTAGAGTATGGATTTTTTCAAAGCTGGCAGCCGTACTCTTTAAATTTCGGCTGTATGTCGACCAAAAAATAGGCTTTATTTGGAAAACATGGTTTTGAAGATGTTCCCTATGGATTCCTCGAGGCGGGACGAAAAGGCGAAGCGGCTAATCTTGTTTAAAATTTTTATCCTCTGCGATGAATTGCTTTCCTGAGACTGCCTGAATTCTTCCAGGAGGAGCTGGTAGGAGCCGTTTTCAGGGTCGTAGGTTACCGCCTCTTCGAGGAAGAATTCTGCACGTGCGCTTTTCCCGATGTTGTAGTTGCAGATTGCAATATAGATGCATGCCGCACCGAGCCTCTTCCTCTCCTTGAGCAAATCGTATGTGTCGAGAAAGTATTGAATGGCGGTATCCCACATCTTTAAACGGTAAAAGGCATACCCGGCGTCGAAGTAGTATTTTCCATTTTCCTCATCGAGCCTGGTTGCGGTTACGAGCGGATCAATCGCTTTTTTGAATTTCCCCTCCTCGAGATACGCCAATCCGAGAAGGTTGTAGAGTGACGGGGCTTTTGAGGATTTCAGCGCCTTTTCAAAATTCAGGATGGCGTTGGCATAGTTTCCTTCATTATAAAAAATAAGACCTTCATACAGAAACTCCTTTGCATCCCTGGTGATCTCATAGTCCCTTTTTTTCTCTTCAGGCCTTCGGTTGAATTCGAGGGGAATTTCTCCGCCAGTGAGGGCATGGTACGCATCGTTGATCTCCTTGAACTTCTCCTCGGCCAGGTCGGCAAGGGGGTTTCCCTGATGCTTGTCAGGGTGATACTTCGCGGCGAGTCTGCGGTATGCCCGTGTTATCTGCGCCTGCGAGGCTGTTCGATCAACGCCGAGAATGCTGTAGTAGTCCTTTTCCAAAGAAACACCCTGAGAGAATTCTACGATAATTTACGGTATATTTCAAGATTATTAAAGAAGATTGGTTGAGAGTTATATGAAAAAATTGTCCTGTTTTTTCTGCTTATGATGAGCCCTTCCATTGTTGTGGCGGCTCCCTGGTTCATGGGGAAGGTACTCATACTTTCCATAAAAACGGAAGTCCCGTTTATCTACCCCCAGTTTTTTAATAATGTGCTTTACGCTATAATGGTCATTTTTGATGAAAATATATTGATTACTACACACTTGTAAAAAAACTTGAAGTGAAGTATGGAACGTATACCTCTCTCAATCCCGATTGGAAGTAATGGCAGCTTGATTCGGTGACGGTGAAAGCGGAGAAGCCTGCCGTTGTGAAGTACATCGCTCTTGAGGAGTTCCTGAAGGCGACATCGTTTGAAAGTAAAAGCTAAATGGAAGATGAGCGTAAACAAGCTCTTTTCAACGAGCTTTGGAAATTATGTCATGTCTCTCGCAACATGATTTACAGTATAAATGGGTAAGTAAACTTGTCAATCTTAGAAGTTGAAAATTATCACTTACCTAATTTTTCGTTAACTCATAACTGCTGTGGGGAAAGTATTTTCACCTTTTTAATGTCACTTTATTATTGGCTATATAAAAATTTAGTATTCTAAAAAAATAAGCTCTGAGTTCAGCTGAGGCACCGAACCCAGAGCTCTTCACATGAGGCTCATTCACTCTCAGTCTTTGAATCCGTAGAAGTTATCATACTCCTTCCCGATAAACAGTACATTGTTTTTCACCTTTAAATACTCTTTTAAACCGATAGTACCATCCTCTCGTCCCAGACCACTATTCTTATTGCCGCCGTACGGGGCCTCGATCTTGGACATGACATTCGTGTTGAGCCATAGTATACCGGCATCGATTTTCTTGCTTGCGTAAAAAAGGGTTTTTGGGTTTTCACTCCACAGTGTTGCACCGAGGGCGTACTGGTTGTCATTTGCCATGGCAATCGCCTCATCGAGGTGCCTGTATCTGATAACCACGAGCACCGGACCGAATATTTCTTCTCGCGCGCACCGCATGGTGTTTTTAACGTTCTCTAGTATGGTAGGCCGGTAGTAGCTTCCCTTATCGAAGGGTGGCTCATCGAACTTTTCACCGCCGCAGACGATCGTGGCGCCATCTTTGACCGCATTTTTCACATAGCTGTCGACTTTTTCAAGCTGATCCCTGCTGATGAGCGAGCCTATCTGTGTTGACTGGTCCGAGATATCGCCGAGTTTCAGGCTATTTACGCGCCGCACAAGCTTTTCCATGAACTCGTTGTAGATATCATCATGGAGGTAGAGGCGGGTCGACGCGCAACAAACCTCGCCCTGCATAAGGCAGAAACCGACGATCAGAGAGTTGATTGCGCCGTCGATATCGCAGTCAGGCTCGGCAATAAATGGACCCTTCCCACCGAGTTCCAGAATAACTTTCTTGATGATCGGGGACTTTGATGATACCTCGAGCAGCTTTCGACCCACTGCAAGAGAGCCGGTAAATGAGATCATCCTCACATCAGCATGCCCGGTTAGCCACTCTCCGGTGGTCCCTCCGGGGCCATTGATTATATTGACAACTCCAGCAGGCATCCCCGCCTCCATGAGAATTTCACCGAGGATTGTCGGTGTGATGGGGGCAAGAGAGGATGGCTTGGCCACCACGCAGCTCCCCGTTGCAATGGCAGGGCAGATGCAGCGCGTTGCCAGGTGGAGAGGGAAGTTCCAAGGTGTAATACAGGCGACCACACCGTATGGTTCATAGGAGATCCAGTCGAATGCTACATTTCCGGGGAGCGGTATGACCTCACCCTTTATTTCCCTCGACTGGTTCGCGAAATACTCCATCGCCCTGATCGCGTAGTGGATATCGACATTCTCAGTCTCCATAATTGGCTTTCCAGTATCCATCGACTCCCACTTTGCAAGTTCTTTCAGTCTCTTCCTCATGATATCTGCCACTTTCAGCATGATATCTGCCCTCTTATCAGGATCAAGGTCGGACCAGACACCGCTTTCAAAAGTTTTTTTCGCGGCCTTAACCGCTATGTCAACGTCTTTTTCGCCCGCCAGGTGCAATTCAGCGATAGGTAGGTTCTTCGAAGGATCCAGCGACTCGAACTTCTTGTTATCCGATGAAGAGACCCATTCATTATTAATGAAGAGCTTGAATTCTTGCATTTGATTTACCTCCAAGAATTATTCTTTTATAATGATTGGTATGTTCATGAGATTGGCAAAACCCTGCAATTCAGGAAGAATGTTGCCGTAGACAAGTCCGTTATGATGGGGTATGCCGTTTTGAAGGAGCGATTCCACAAACTCCATGTTCCCGCAGCTCATGCGAATAGACAGATTGCTACCTTTGAGAAGAGGCTCAGTTTCAACAACCTCACCCACTCCGGCATGAATCGTGTACTGTCCACTGATCGAATTCATACGGCATACAGTTGCAACGCCGGCTTTCATTGCGGCAGTCTGGGCCAGTCCGTCGAAGACCCTTTCAATGACAGGCTTTCTTGAGGAGAGGTTGTAAGGGGCATTGCCGCAGTGCCACCAGAGGAGTGTATTGTTGCCTTCGATCAAATTAACGAAATCGGCCCACCATGGAGTTGAACCTGAGAGAGCGTGTTCGAGCATGAGAGTGAGCGAACCGTCAACATCGCACTCGCAAGAAGCCATAATACCCTCGGTATTCATTCGGCCATTTGCAGGACAAATGGGGGTTTTATCGATATCCCTCAGCTCCGGCCAACAGTCGGGAGCATAGGATTGAATGTTGTTCTCCTTCACATATTTCTTCAGAGCGAGGTACACCTTCGAAAGCCCACGCGTCTCCTGCAAATCGTTATCTTTGATCTCCCAGATCTTCTTCTGCACTCTCATGTCTTCATCGATTTCCTTCTCTTTAACCTGTTTCATGAGTTTGCTGAAGGTGTACAGCGAGAGTTTCGTGATCTCCGTTCCGAAAAGCTTCTTAATAGCGAGCTCGTCGAAATCGCTGATCTCAAACCCATCCGGCCGCATCCCTATGACGGCAATGGTCGCCTCTTTCAGATAGGCGATTGCTCTGACGGCATTGACGAATACCCTAAGATTCCCCTTTGTTTTTTGATCCTTGATGGGGCCATAAATGAATGTGAAATGTCTGTTGAGATTTTTAAAAAGCGTTCCCGCCGCCATCACACCGACCATGGAACCGGTAAAGCTCTTGGTTTTAAGCGATAGCTCACCGATGCCCCATAATGCGTAGGGGAGATCAAGATTTCGGATGATTTCAGCGGTGAGTTCTCCAGTGCTGAACGTGCCGTTGAAAAGAACAACGGCGTCAACATCCTCGGCTTTGAACTTTTTCCACGCCTTTACTGCCTGCTCTCTCTTTGCGAGCGGTTCCGGATACTCAACTACTTCAACATCGAGTTCATTTTTAAGGTAGTCCATTGCGTTATTGGAGTATTTTATCGCAATGTCCTGACCTTCAAGAAAGTCAAGTATTAAATTCACGAAACCAACTTTAACCTTTCTAAAATTCAACGACATCTAAAAGCCTCCTATATTTTTATTATAAAAATGATAAGAAAATTAGAAATAAGATGATTATTTTAATAAAAAGTATTTATATGTTATCTTACCACCTGTCCTTTTTTTGTCAATAAAAAATTATTTACATAAAAAAATGATTTTATTCTTGAAAACCAAATATGGTATGATATGATATATAATATAATTTCTGAATACAAGATACATAGTATTTAAATTAAATGTGAATTTCTCTCCTTAATGTTTTGTTGACACATGCCTAGTTAATGCATTGTCTGTTTGATGTGTGAATATCTTCAGGGGGGTTTTAATGACTGATCAAAAAAGAGTATGGAGTAAATTTGAATTTGGGAATGTAATGCTTGAAGGAAGCCTCGGGGTATTTGTGGCAGATTTACTGCTTGTTATTTTCGTTACTATTTTTTCAAACAGATTTCTCACATCGAACAACTTTTTTGCCATATCAAGGGCCTTTTCATTATGGATAAGGGGATATATAAATATGTCTTTTACAGGTTTACTACCAGTATTTCATTTACCTTCACAAATTGCTCTGTAAACCTCGATCGCATATAGTTTCCTGCTGTTTTTACACACGCTCTAATACCAGACATTACGGGCTCAACAACCCTGTCCTTTATAAGCAGCAACATCAAACAGAGTTTGTAGCCGAATTGGGTGAACACATATCTATGGGTGCCTTCGACTCTTTTTATGATCTTTTTCACCAGTAACCGTTTCAGGTCATACCCCATCTTCGTGCTCCCGTACTCTTCTGCACTTATGCCCCGAACCCTCTGGACTTCTTTCCTCAAATCTTTGTTGCTTATGTGCGCTATGACATTCGAGCGCTTCAACAGCGCCTCAATCACCCCCATGATCCTCTCATCCTCTATCCGTATCCCC
>CAZGJW010000169.1:0-5941 GCA_964525675.1 uncultured Spirochaetota bacterium | reverse complement strand
TTCGGTATGGACCGTGTTTTCGCCTGGGGACATCCGGACGGTCTCGAGGGCGGGAAGAACGAAAAGATGTTCGATGATATGATGCGGAGCATAGAGTATGCGAGGCAGATCGGCGCAAAAGTCATGAGAGTGGTGGGCAGCAGCCTCGAGTTCAGGTTTGAGCCCCACAGGCCGCAGATCGAACGGCTTTCCAGGATGTTCGGTGAGGCGGTGAAGGTAGCGGAGAAAAACAACATCAAGATGGCGGTTGAAAACCACCTCGATTTCAATTCAGATGAGATGCTCACGATTTTTAATAATGTAAACTCTCCATATCTCGGTATAAACTTCGATACCGGGAATTTCGTCCGTGTTTTAGATGATCCAGTTCAGGCGATGGAAAAATTGTATAAATATGTATATGCTACCCATATCAAGGATCTGAAAATCCAGAGGGGAGTGCCGGTGAATGCCTGGTACTTCTTCTCATGCGCACCCATAGGCGACGGCGGAATCGTTGACAACCAGAAACTCGCGCAGATTCTCGAAGACAACGGGTATGCGGGTTTTCTTGCCGTTGAGATCGACTTTCTGCATCCAGATTACAAAAACGATGAGGATAAAGCGGTTGAAGACAGCATCACAGAGCTGAAAAGAATAGCGCGGGCGGTGGAGAAGACCTAGTTCTGTATGCCAATGACATCTAAAGAGAAGTCGGTTATGGTCTAAGGACATAATGGGAAAAAAGCCTCGTTTTTTATTTCCGGGGAGGTGAAGAGGATGAAGGAGCTGAACGTTGGTATTGTCGGGTACAAGTTCATGGGAAAGGCGCACAGCAATGCATGGATTAAAGCGCCGCTGTTTTTCGATCTCGATGTAAAGCCGGTTATGAAGGCCGCATGCGGGAGGCATGAAGCCCCGCTTCGGGAATTTGCCGCTCGCTGGGGCTGGCAGGATATAGAGACCGACTGGAAAAAGATGGTGCACAGGGATGATATCGATATTATTGATGTCGCGCTTCCGCAGAGCCTGCATCATGATGTGGCAATCGAAGCGGCAGGAGCAGGCAAACACGTATTCTGTGAAAAGCCGCTAGCCGTGAGCTACGAACAGGCAAAGGAGATGTACGAGGCTGCCGAGAAGGCGGGGGTGGTTCATTACGTCAATCACAATTACAGGCGTTGCCCGGCAGTCAGGCTTGCAAAACGGCTCATCGATGAGGGTAAAATCGGAAGGATATTCCACTGGCGGGGAGCCTACCTCCAGTCGTGGATCGTCGATCCGTCATTTCCCCTGACATGGCATCTCAGGAAGGAAACGGCAGGTTCCGGGCCGCAGGGTGACCTCAACTCCCACAGTGTAGACCTCGCGCGATATCTGGTCGGTGAAATAAAGACGGTGAGCTGCATGACGAAGCAGTTTATAGAGGAGAGGCCCCTTCCGGATGAGGTCGCTGCCGGCACCTTTAAAGCGGCAACCAGCGGAACGGGGAAGGGGAAGGTCACCGTTGAGGATGCGGCGTTTATGCTCGTGGAGTTTGAAAACGGTGCGCTCGGTTCTTTCGAAGCCACCAGGTTCGCCCCGGGCAGGAAGAACTATAACTATTTCGAGATTTACGGGAGCAAGGGGAGCATCCTCTTTGATTTCGAGAGGATGAACGAGCTTCAGTACTTCTCTCTTGACGACCCGGAGTATGCGCAGGGGTTCAGGACGATTCTGGCCACTGAACCGGTTCACGATTATATTGCGAACTGGTGGCCACCCGGGCATATCATCGGATATGAGCACGAATTCGTTCACGCTGTCGTCGATTTTCTCAATGCAATTGAAAAAAACGGGAAAATCGAGCCCGATTTCTACGACGGCATGAAGGCGATGCAGGTTTTAGATGCCGGGCTGAAATCGGCAGAAGAGAGCAGAAAGATCGCTATTGGCTGAGTTGTTCACTTTCAATCAAGAAAAGATAAAATTTGAAATTTCAAATCATTTTATGTATTATGTGAATTCAAGTAACTGGTGAGTCTGTATTTATGGTTTTATCCATTAAAATTACGGTTTTTTGTACCAGAATTTCATGAAAAGCTGACTATCTATACTGTTACAATTGCTTGTAATTACATTCTAGAGGTAAAAACCATTAGGCAAGTGCCGGTTTTAATTGTTAAAGTTTGGAAGTTCACTTGCCTATTATTTTCTTGACAATTAGTAAAAAACATTTAAGGCGATCAATATTAGCAGGCATGGCATTGATATTGTAAAAAATCTTATTAGACAGGAAGGAGAAAGAGATGAAAAAGTTTTTATTGGTGCTATTGATTTTTTGCTTTGGCGTTTCAATGGGTTTTGCAGGAGGTGGAGGCAAAAAGAAGGCTGGGGCTCCTGAGGGTGGTTTTGTCATTGCTTTCTCAAACAGCTTTATTACTCACAGCTGGAGAACACAAATGATTAACGACCTTCAGAAGGCTGCAGAGTATTACAAAGGCCAGGGGCTCCTAAAGGACCTTTTAATTCAGCATTCCGGTCCTGATCTTGATTTACAGATCAGCCAGATAAGAAATTTTATCAACATAGGCGTTGATGCTTTGATCTGTGATCCACTTTCCAATACTGCATTAAATCCGATTCTTGAGGAAGCTGCTGATGCTGGCATACTGGTTATCGTTACTGATGAACCTGTAACTTCAACCGAGGTGTATCAGGTTATGCCTACTCACGATGTTTGGATGGAAAAACTTGCTCGCTATGTCTTTGACAGGATGGGCGGTAAAGGAGATGTTGTCTATTTGAGCGGTATTGATGGAGCACCTGCAAGTGATATGAGAGACGAGGGTTTTTACAGGGCCTTAAAGGATTATCCTGATATCAATCTGCTGACCCAGGCGTTTGGCTGGTGGGACCCTTCACGTGCACAGCAGACAATGGCGGACGTTCTTGCTGCGTACCCGAAAATTGACGGTGTTGTTTCTCAGGACGGTCAATGCCTTTCAGTGATCAGGGCATTCCAGGCGGCGAATAGGTCTCTTCCTGTACTGAATGGTTCAGGATTCCGTCCTTTCTTTGAGTACTGGGTAGAAAACCTTGACAAGGGCTTTACGAGTTATGCCATCGCTAATGGCCCAGGCTTCGCTATAACCTGTTCCATTGGGGTTGCGGTAAGGCTTCTGGAGGGTAAAGAGATAAAACCTGAATTGCTCGATGGCAAGGTACTGCATCTCGACCATAAAAATATAATAACCGATGACAATGTGAAGGAACAATTGGCAGAACATGTACGACTGCGCGGCGTTGAGGAGTACATTGATGAGATATGGACTCAGGAACGATTAGATGCACTGTTTAAGTAATGGAGCAGCATAGAATCAGTTTTTATGAACTGAGGTTGGTATAAATAGGTAAGTAAACTTGTCAATCTTAGAAGTTGAAAATTATCACTTACCTAATGGTTTTTACCTAAAGTATGTAATATTACGGCAATGTAGTATAATATAGTCATTTGTATTCGAAATTCTGGTACAAAATGCCAGAATTCTAATGGATAAAACCATAGTTCAATAATGGCGCACTGGTATGGTGCGCCATTATTCAATAAAGAAGAGTGAGAGTGACTTATATGGAATCATTTGAGGCGGTGAATTTTAAGAAAAGGTTTGAGGGCGTCATTGCATTAAAGGATGCAAATTTCAAGTTTGAAGGCTCCAAGATATGCGGACTGGTCGGTGCGAACGGTTCCGGAAAAACTACATTCGCCAGAATATGTTCGGGTATCATACAGAGGGATGAGGGGGAGTTGTTTATTGACGGTGAGGAGGCAGCTATTGATTCTCCTCATGATGCCAGGAACTATGGAATAGTCCTTGCGCATCAGAATTTGAGCCTGATTCCTGATTTAACGGTGTGGGAGAATATTAATCTCGGACATGAAAAGAGACAGAGGGCTATTTTTCTTGATAATAAGGATGCAAAAGAAAAATCACAGGAAATATTAAATGCTCTTATTCCTGGTGAAATTTCAATGGACGAAGCAGTGGTGAACTTAACACCTGCCCATAGTCAGATGGTCGAGATTGCGAAGGCGCTTTCGCAGGATCCGAGATTGCTTATCCTGGATGAACCAACCGCTGCCCTTGAGTATTTCCATGTCGAACAGCTCTTTAAAAAGATAGAGGAATTAAAGAAGGAAAAGATATCCATTATCTTCATCTCTCACAGGCTGTGGGAGATCACTAGAATATGTGATATCGTATTTGTATTCAGAAATGGTGAAACTGTAGGGAAAGTAGATTTTCAGGAACAGCCGAGAAATGAAAAATTGATTATCCCGCTTGTGACCGGCGAAACAGGTAAAATGATCAGCTTCAGTAAAAAGAAGAAAGTAGATTTTGAGAAGGCTGAGGTATTATTAGAATTAAAGAATATCTCGTATAAGGGAAGATTGAAAAATATCAGTTTTAAGATGAAAAAGGGGGAAGTGCTGGGAATCGGGGGACTTCACGGCCAGGGGCAGGAGGAGCTCATCATGCTCCTTGCAGGATCGCTCCATGCCACAGAAGGAGAACTATATCTTCATAATAAAAAGTTAAAGATCAAACATCCAAAAGATGCGATTAAAAATGGTGTATATCTCGTACCTGGCGATAGGCAGCAGGATGGACTTTTCATCATTCACAGCATATTTAACAATGCTGTTTTTCCCCGTTTTTGTCTTAAAATGGATAGTGCTTTTCTTAACTTCACGAAACTGTCAGCTATTACGGATAAGATGATAGAAAGGGCCGAACTTGTTCCTCCAGATAGAAAAATGTTAGTAAAAAATCTGAGTGGTGGGAATCAGCAGAAAGTAGTATTCGGCAGGTGGCTCCAGTTTTCACCCAGTATTTTGATTTTAAATGACCCTGCAAAGGGTATAGACATACAGGCAAAGGAAGCCCTGTATAAAATAATGCATGAGCTTGGAGATGCTGGAACAACAGTTATTCTCTATGCGAGCAGTAATGAAGAACTTATTACTCACTGTGACAGGGTACTGATAATGTTTGAAGGACAGATTGTCGAAGAAATTGTCCATGATGATATCTGTGATGAAAAACTTATCAAATCATCTCTGAGAGTGGGGGGATAACATTGAAAGTTCAAAAAAACAACAGTACGGATATCTATAAAAAAATTATAAACAGGATCGTAAAGGATCCCTCATTTCCCAGTTTTCTTATCATGGTTCTTTTAATAGTTATTAATGCTGTATTACAGCCAAATTTCTTCAGTTACAGGATTATTAAGTCGAATCTGCAATCATTCACTCCTTTAATACTCTCGAGCATCGCACAGGGACTGATTATCATTTCAGGAAGTCTCGACCTGTCGCTTGGAACATCAGTATCACTTTTTTCAGTCTTAACAGCCTACTATATGACAGATACCAATGTTGCTCTGATCCTGCTCATTGGAATTGTGATGGTTATTGCAGCAAGTGGATTTTTAAACGGGTTTGCCATAGGAAAGCTCAGCCTTTCACCTTTGATTACTACATATGCAACATCGGCGATTTTTCTTGGCGTGGCCATGACTGTTCTACCGGTAGCCGGTGGGTATGTTCCAAAATTTTTTTATAAAATATATCGCGGTACCATTTTTGGTTTTATTCCATTCACTGCATTTATTCTGATAATTGGGTTCATTATATGGGGAATTATCAGCAGGACAGCCCTATTCCGATATATTTATGCAATTGGTTCTAATGAAGAAGGGGCATATGCCTCTGGGATTAATGTCTCGACGGTAAGACTTCTGGCTCATGTAATTGCAAGTGTGTATATTGCGCTTGTAGGTATTTGTGTATTGATGATTACCGCTACAGGCGAATGGCGTTCTGGCTTGGGGTATACCCTTAATTCTGTTGCCGCTGTTGTCATTGGTGGAATTTCACTAACAGGTGGGAAGGGAAACCTGTGGGGCGCGGTATTTG
>CAZGJW010000168.1:0-5977 GCA_964525675.1 uncultured Spirochaetota bacterium | reverse complement strand
TATCCTCATGCATCATTGCCGCAAGTATAAAAAACGTGCGGCAGGTAACAGAAAGTATTCTTGCCGGAGCACATGCCGTTGCAGTGAGGTGGCCGATCTTCGAGAACATGATAAACCACCCCCTTACCGAGTTCGGTTATGCCGGTTTCGAAAAGGTGTTTCAGGACATTCCGCCCGAGTAAGCCGCTGAAATGCGCTCTTTTATGAAATCCTCGGGACCACCTTTGTATTTTTTCACGGGAAGTATCACCTCCATCATCCTGTGAAGATCATAGCCGAGCGCATTGTAAAGCGTATAGAACTGTGAGAGATCTCCCGTATACCGGTGAACCGACAGAATATACGCGTTGTTTATCTGCACCTTCGTGATACCTTTGAATGCATCGGTGGTAAAAAAATCACCGTAATGCTCACGTATTGTACTCTGGAACTCCTGCAGTATTTGTTCTTTGCGCTGCAGGATTTCATCCCTGCTTTTGCCGCTATTGTACAGTGAATCGAGCCTTGAATACAGCTCGTGCATGATTTTATAGAAGGTTTCGACATCTTTCCGGTAGGCTATGACCTTTTTATAGTAGTCGGAATCCTCACCATAGCGGTTCCGGATGAAGCTCAGCGCGCCTTCGCGGCCCATGAAGGTCGCGAGCTCCTCGTTGAACTGCACCTTGTTTTTAAGATAAATTGTCGCGTGCGTCTGCTCGTGAATGATGAGTGAGGCAAGAGTATACTCCGAATATTCCGTCATATATGAGTAGATAGGGTCACTGAAGAAACCGAGTGTGCTGAAGGCATCCGCTTTCCTGACCAGCACGTCATAATCCATCTCTCGCAGTTTCCGAGCCTCCTTCTGGGCATCATCGCGTTCAAAAAAGCCTTTGTAGGGAAAAGAGCCGAAGAGCGGAAACTTCCACAAATAGGGCTCGAAGCGGTCCTTCTTGCTTGCAGAAACCACATCCACCAGATAGTTTTTATCGACCTGTACGTATTTCGTGTAATTGTTGTTATTTTTGAGCCCGATTTCCTTCACAGCGTAGCTCCGTATTTCATCAACAAGGGTGAACAGGGCCTGTTCTTTTTTCGTGACGGTCTCTTCCCTCTCAAGCCTCTGTATTTTTTCGGCCCGTGAATTATACCTGAGGACATAGCTTCCCTGCTTTAAAAGGTAGCACTGCGTCAGGAAGGGAAGGATTAGAATCAGCAGTATGATGAGGAGAGCATGTTTTTTGAACGGCATGACCTGTCGCCCGATAGGAGATAGTTCCAGGAAATGAAAAACCACATAGACGAAGAATCATACATTACTTCGACTTTTTCATCCGCATCGTCCGAATAATACTGGTTATAGAAAAATATCTCAATACCCATCAGTTGTCAATGCCTTGTACCTGACGGAAGAATGAGTACATATTTTACCCGGGAACTACTACAGCAAATCCGTTTTTATTGACAGAGCGGCCTGGAAATCTCGGGAACTGGTTACCATCAAAAATGTGGAGAACCCCATGCCGAAATCATTACTATCTGTAATTTCTAATAGTTTATTTATTTCTATTCCGTATAATGCACAATCTTTCAGTAGTACTTGCCTATCTTTTTCGAGGTGCTTTTGACAGTGTGTATGGAAACATTTTCACGTTTATATCTTTCAATGTCGCTACGTTCTTCTTTACAACATAACCTTTATTGAGTCTTCGTGAGAAATATCGAATATATTTTAGATACTTATGATTATGTATTTTCCATAAGAAAAAACCAACTCTTGATAAGAGAAAATACAGGATGTTCTTTCTGTAAAAATACTTAAATCCATGAAAGAATTTTCTTTGAAGCTCAATGGGAGTTAAATGTTTTGGAATAATGACCGAATGCGATCCATCATAATAATTCCAATCATCTATGAATATTCTATTTTCCTCCTTCATTTTGTTATATAATCTCGTTCCCGGAATTGGAAACAGTATTGAGTATTGTGCTGTGCTGCTATTTGATGCTTTGCTGAATTTAATTGTTTCCTCACTTGTTTTCGCATTATCACTATCAGCACCAAGAATGAACATTGAATGAACATAAAACCCGGCATCCAACAGCGTTGCAATTCCATTTTTTACATCATAGACCGTTTCCTTCTTGTTGTACTCTTTCAATGCGTCGGGGTTTATCGATTCGACACCAACATACAGGGTTGTACAACCTGCTCTTTTAAGAAGTTCTAACATTTCTTTATCTTTTGCGACCTCTATTCTAAACTGACTGGACCAGTGGAAATCGAGTTTTGCGTTTGCCAATTTTTCTAAAAATATTTTGGTTTTCCCGGGTATCGCTGCAAAATTATCATCATAAAAGAAGGCTTGCCTGAAACCCTCTCTGTATCTCAGCAGAACCTCTTCCATGATATACTCTGCATCTTTTACCTTATACTTTCGCCCGAACATTCTCGTAACAGAGCAGAAATTGCAATCATACGGGCACCCCCTGGAAGCCATAATCGGTGCATTGCTCATATTTATTTTACCGTTTCTAAAGCGATATCCTTGAAGAAGAGTTAGATCGATGGGCGGGACATCATTAATATTTACAGAAGGCCCGTAAACAATTTTTTTATTGTTTTTGGCTTCAAATACATCCAATGCTACATATTCCCCTTCTCCAACGACAACCTGATCACCATGTTCAAGCGCTTCTTCCGGTAATGCTGAAGGATGGCTGCCTCCGAAAATAACTTTTTTTGTTGGAAACTGCCTTTTAATAGCATCAGCTATCTGGTAGGCCCTCTTGGCAGTATGAGTAATGGTCGTAACCCCTACTACATCGGCTTCTTTTAAAAAGGGATGAAGTTCATCATTTTTTTCATTATATACCGGTAAAAAATTTTCTTTGAAAACTTTCACTTCATGACCTGCATTCTTTAACATCGTCCCTAAAATCAGGTTTCCCAAAAGAGGGAACTTTCTAAAAAAGAAATAGGAATTGAATTGTGGTTCAGGTTCTATTAACGCAAGCTTCATGATAATCTCCTGAGATTTAGAATAAGTTGTTTTTATGGGCCGCATAATTTAGTATAGTACACTATAGACTAGCAAAGAAATTTCGTCAGCAGTTATCTTAACTTTTTTATTGAATAATACTTCCTTATTTTACCATTTACGTTTACTTCTTCTAACTGCAGGTACCCTTTTTTACGCAACTTGTGAAATACCGGATACAACGTGCCGAACGACACATCATACCCGTGTTTTTTTCAGTTCATTTTGAAACTCCTTTCCATATAAAGGCCCCCTGTCTGCGTGGTAAAGAATGTGTAATTTAATAAACCCCAGCAAAAAATCGCTGATTAAATCATTACTCAATGGCGTCCTCTTTATTTCTTATAAAATCAGATCATCACTTAAACACTTCGCCGCTTTCTTTGAAAAATAAGGCTCATGATAAATATCAGAAAACCGAGCAGGCTCAGCCCTGCTGATACGATGAATGCCCATGTGCTTCCATACATATCCCACAAAGTACCCATTATTAAAGAAGCGGAGAAGAGTGCGAGCCCGATACCGGAATCAAACCAACTGCAAGGCCTGTTCCCCGCGCCTTAAGAATGAGGAAGACATTTGAGGAATTCCCCAGCTGAAAGATAGGTAAGTAAACTTGTCAATCTTAGAAGTTGAAAATTATCACTTACCTGATGGTTTTTACCTAAAGTATGTAATATTACGGCAATGTAGTATAATATAGTCATTTGTATTCGAAATTCTGGTACAAAATGCCAGAATTCTAATGGATAAAACCATAATGATAGATATTAAAAAGACGATAAATGAAGTATTCCGCAGCCCTCTCCTTTTTTCATCAGGCGTTTCTCTTCTTTTATCAACACCTGTTTCTCTTGCAAATTGAATGAAAAAGAGGGCCAGTAAACCGGGTATTACCGAGTACAGAAATACCAGGCGGATATTATTATCAAAGAGGGCAAGAACCAGCATGGCAAGCAGAGGACCGCCGGTGGCACCAACCCTGTCCATAGCCCTGTGAAAACCGAAGGCCTTTCCTTTAATCGATGAATCTACGGAAGTTGAAATCAGTGCGTCCCGTGCCGGGGTTCGAGCAGCTTTTCCAACCCGGTCTGCAAACTTCACTGCCAGAACAGTTGTCCAGGTTGGGTTCAGCCGACCCGCGGCCGCCTGAATGGGCCCTATTTTATCCGCGGGTTCATTTTCCGCCGTTCTTCAATCTCTCGAGTTCTTTTTGCGTTATCTCCTCCTCGAGCTTCTTCAGGCCGCCGCCCTTGAAAATAAAGGCGTTGATAAAGTTGAAAAATACCCCGATACCCCAGAACAGCGCCACCCACAGCCACCATTGACGCCCCGCATGGGTGACATTGTTGATGAGGGCAAGCACGAGAATAACCGCCACATAGGTTATGAGGTGACGGAAAAACGATATCTTGTTTTTTGCAATTCTACGCGCCTGTTCAGAAAGCTGTGTATCCTCTATTTTCGTATCCTTCTGTTTAATATCTTTCTGTTTAGCATCCTTACGGGCCTCTGCATCATCCTTTCCCATAAAAACCTCCGGTTATTGAAAATGATAATCCTTTTGTCGTTTTGCTACAGCACGGATGTTCTGATTAGTAATGTAGCACATGAATAGTCGAATGAGTACCGATAATTTACAGCTTACCACATTGCGCCGGGATCAAGTATGCTCTTTTCATTTGACAGCCGCATCAGCAGGAAGTACCATATCTGTACAAAGAAACCTGTATCGAGGGATTTACAGTGGTGTTTAAAAACCTTCTTTCGAAAATCCAGAATAATTCAGCGGAAAAACCAGAGGAACTGTCTTCTCGGATACAGGTCGCGACAGCAGTGATTCTACTCGAGGTCGCTCATGCAGATGATGATTTCAGCACCGAGGAGCGTGACCGCATCATCGACATACTGAGAGAGGAATTCCAGCTCGGTGAAGAGGAGGTTGCCGAACTTATCGAGGCCTCCGACCAGAAAAGAAAGGGGACTGTGGATCTCTGGCATTTTACCAGGATTATCAACGATACATTTGACGATACCGAAAAATCGCGTATCATAGACTACATCTGGCAGGTAATATTTGCCGACGGCAAGCTCGACAAATATGAAGACTATATCGTTCACAAACTCGCTACAATACTTCATATACCCCACAGCACAATGATTCAGGCAAAGCTGAAGCACCTTCCGGAAACTTGAAATTGGGTGTCATTCCAATTGAGTTTCCCGATCCGGTCCAAGGCACTTCTCAACTTATACAGCCGCTCGTTGAAGAAGCAATTCGGAAAGGTCGGGAATGATAGTTTTTGATACTAATATCATAGCCTACAGGTTTATCAAGGGCGATAAAACAGCTTGTCTTTTACCAATCAATTCTATATAATAATAAAATGACCATTAGTCATTTTATTATTATCATTCATTAAATTACCAGGAGTAACTGTAATGGGAATAGCCGAAAGAAGAAACCGTGAAAAAGAACAGAGGCGTACGGATATTATCGATGCGGCAAAGAGGCTTTTTTTCACGAAGGGCTACAATATCACCACCATGGATGATATCGCTAATGAGGCCGAACTCAGCAAGGGAACCCTGTACCTCTACTTCAAAAACAAGGAGGAGCTCGCCTTTACCATCATTTACGAGAACATAGAGCTCATCAAAAGAATGATAGAGAAGGCGGCACAGTATAAGGGAACGGGAATCGAAAAAATCAAGCGTATCGCCCGTATAATACCTGATTTTTATGACAAACATACCGATTTTTTCGATTTCACCGGCAATCTCGATTACAACTTCTCATCGACGCCCGAACCGGACTCAGTCGGCGCGAAATGCGCAGCGATTGTCGAAGAAATAATCGAGATCTTCGTAACCGTCCTGAAGGAAGGAGAAAAGGACGGGTCGATGAGAAGCGGTATAAACGTCGAGAAAACGGCAATCCTGTATGCCAACAT
>CAZGJW010000167.1:0-6013 GCA_964525675.1 uncultured Spirochaetota bacterium | reverse complement strand
CTAGGGGCATTTTTTTATCTGAATGCCCAAAAAAATATTCATGCGTCAGAGCTGTCCTTGACAGGACTGGGTATCAAAGATAACTTAATTGAAGTTACTGAGAAGTGGCGACTTCGCGGCCGATCCTTGACAGGACTGGGTATCAAACAGTAACTTGATCGAAGTTACTTAAAAGGAGGTGATGGGTAAAGAGCACCTTTGAGGAAGCACGAGTGAGGCAAAAATGTGATGTAAGGAGCACAGGAGTTTCACAGTAGAGGCGTAAAAATCAAAACAGATTACAGGAAGGAGGTCTCTGGAATGAGTGATAAAACACTGTTTGTTCGTAAGGCAAGCGGACTTGTGCGTGCATGGTCTGTATTTGATGCGTTTATTTATGCAACATTCTCCATCAACCTCATCACCCTTGGTTTGTTCATCTTCTCCTACTGCTATTACTTCGAGGGAAATATTGCAACTGCCATCGTGATCGGGGCTGTTTTCACCGTTTTTGAGGTTATTCTGTACTCGAGCCTTATATCCGCAATGCCCCGGTCTGGAGGCGACTATGTCTGGCAGAGCCGGATTCTCGGGCGTGGCTGGGGTTTCATCCTGGCGGTTACCGGATGGTGGTTTATCCTGTGGTTGTGGGTTCCCCTCTACGGCCAGATGCTGGTGTATGAATTCTTTACACCGATACTAGCAATATTGGGCGCGCAAAATGCCGCTCTATGGTTCACCGGCACAAATGCGGGCATGTTGGTCGGAATGATATCCGTCAATGTTATCGTCTTTGTATATATCGCCATCGGCATGAAGTGGTATGCTCGTGTTCAGAAATTCTGTTTCTTCGGAGGAGCCATCGGCCTGCTTCTGGTGTTCATTCTCCTCATCGTCGGGAACAAGCCGACATTCATCAACAACCTGAATGCCATTGTGCCGAGCATGTTCGGTGCAGAAGCAATGGACCTCTATAAGCAGACCCTTGAGGCGGGGCAGGCTGCGGGGACTGTTACCGCTCCACTTGGCAATCTCGCGTTAGGGGCAAGCGTCGCCTTGATACCAATGATAGTATTTTTCAACCTCTGGCCGAACTGGGGTTCCACGCTCTACGGAGAAGTCAGCGGTGCGAGCGATTTCAAACGAAACCTGCGCGGCATGACAACGGCCATCATCGTAACAACCGTTCTTGCGCTTGTTTTCTTTGTCCTTATTGCAAAGAGCATCGGATGGGATTTTTACAACAAAGCAAACGGCGCCTTCTGGAACTATACATGGGGGTATGTTGAAGAAGCACCGCCTCTGCCATTCTGGCCGTACCCGGCATTGTTTGCCGCATTCATGAGCACGAGCCCCGTGCTACAGTTCATCGTCATTCTGCTCATGAGCCTCTGGTGGTTCGGATGGTCGGGCACGGTATTCTTAAGCTCGACACGCGTCATCTTTGCCGCATCCTTCGACCGCATGCTGCCGGAATGGGTGAGCAAAGTCGACCCGAGAACGCATACACCAATCAATGCGCTGCTGTTGATGGTTATCCCCTCGCTCATCGTGTCATACCTCTACGCGTTCAACATCTTCAGCTTTCAGACTCTCGCTCTCGATGCAACGCTGGTTATTGCTGTAACCTATCTTGGAACGACGATTGCCGGTATTATTCTGCCCTGGCACAAGAAAGACTTATACGACGGCTCACCGATCGCAAAGTACAATGTGACCTCATGGCTGAGCTGGATCGTCACGATTATCTATATCGCCGCAACCGGGTATCTCATCTACATCTCATTCAACTACGGAATCGAGGTGGTACGCGGACTGCCCGGTGTCGGTGCAAATGGTCTGACCTGGGTAATTGTCATGCTTGTATGGCTGTTCAACCTCGGAAATGCTGCGCTGCTGGTGTGGATACTCATCTATATCGTGAAACGCATGGCAAAAAGCGGCAAACTCCCGCTCATAAGTTTCTCGGGGCTGCTTTTCCTTGGATTTTTGGACTGGCTTCTCGTCGAGTGGTTATGGGATCCCCATGTCTCTCCCTTCGATTTCCCGCTCTACGCAATCGGCTGGTCGAACGTAAGCTCGATTGTGTTCATGCTCGCGCTCTACGGAGTTGCTGCGATAATCTTCTACGGTTTCAATGCGTACAGGAAGAAACAGGGAATCGATACTGAAAAGATCTACAAGGAGATTCCTGTGGAGTAAAAAACAGCCTTTGTTAAAGCAAAAAACAGCCGCCCGGCATCTCCGGGCGGCTTTTATTTAAAGAATTAACAGGGTCATATAAATATTTGTCATGATTAATTGCATAAGGAAGGGTGGAGCATATGGAAAAGTATGGAAGCCCCAGGGCTGATTTTAACGAGGAGAGAGACCGGTTGCTCTCACTGCTTGACAGAGAAGAAAACAGGGATATTATCATGCGTCTGGTCGGTGCCCTCGCTTTCAATATAGAATGCTGGAAATACAGCTACCTCCAGAAGAGCCTCGGGCGTGTCTTTACCGATATTGACTTTATTTCCTACCGAAAGTTTACAAAGCGGATACTTCAATTCCTGACCGCATGTGGGTATGAAGAGGATAAACAGGTAACTCACTACTTCGGAACATCGAGGCTCGTATTTCACGATTTTGAGAACGAAAGGCATATAGATGTATTTCTTGACCAGCTCCAGTTCTCCCATACCATCAATCTGAAAGGAAGGCTCGAAAAGCAAACGGTCACCATACCGCTTGCAGAGCTGTTTCTTGAGAAAATGCAGATTGCAAAGATAAACGAAAAAGATCTGATCGATACCATCATGCTCCTGAGGGAATTTGATTTTGGCGATACGGATGAGGAACGAATAAACACGAAAATCATTCTCAATTATTTGTCAAAAGATTGGGGTTTCTGGAAAACCGTTACCGATAATCTGAAGACAGTGAGCGATTATGTCGATAAATATCCGCAGCTCGCAAGCGAGGACAGAGAGGTCGTACGGTCACGGGTTGACTTTATTCTTAATGAGATCGATCAAGCCCCCAAGTCGATAAAATGGAAGATGAGAAGCAAGGTAGGAACGAAGGTGAAGTGGTACCAGGAAGTAGATGAGCTTGACATGGAGTGAGAGGCAAATCAGCAAAGCCGATACGATACATGTATTCAATGATTCGGCTTAACGGCGTCCAGGTCGGTATTATATTCAAAACGGACCAATCATGATACCTGCACGTGCGCCGAAACCGGAAAGGTCAACCTGCTCAAAAACCGGGAGATCGGCGACTACATCCTTGACGTTTCGCTTTACATTCGCGTGATTGTAATAGCCTTCCACGAACAGGCCAGAATCCCTGCCGAGTCCGATCAACATACCGGCTCCAACTTGGTAGGTAAATCCCCCGTAGAACCTGCTGTCTGAAACATTTTTTTCGAAGTTTTCCTCCTTGTTCCAGAGGAACTCATAACCGACGCCTCCCTGAGCGAGGAATGACGCCTTCCAGAATACCGGTATCGTTATCGTCACTTCACCCATCATCGGTACTATGAGCGTATTGTATCTTACATTGTTTACAACCGTTGTTGCTTTTATTCCACTTGCGTAATCCTGAGTTGCGACCTCAGTGCTCTTTGTGTAGGTTTTATAGAGAAAATCGGTTCCGAACCCTATGCCGACAACTTCATCGATCTTGTATCCAAAACTGCCTCCGAATGCAAAACCAGCTTCAGCATCCTTGGGTGAAAAATAGCTTGCCCTCAGCGAAAATACTTTGCCGCTGTCTGCAAATGCGCTTGAAAAAAGCGCGAAAACAGCGGCAATAACAACAGCAAATAATATTCTCTTCATATTCTTCCTCCAGCTATAAAATTATCCCGAAATCGCAGCATCTCCCTGAAAGGCATCGTCGTATTCTTCCATCCTCACTGATATATTCAATATATCACCTATTGCTCAATGATCAACGTAATAAAGATGATTCAAACCTGCCCTTTGCACCGTCATTCTTCAGGCGTTACCTCGACGAGCACCGAATGCGTCCGCGAACCATTACTTGGTTTTGTGGGCTCGGTCGAGGTCAGCACATTTACAGAGCCCGCTGTTTCGATGCCGCCCGTATTGAATTCAGGCCATACTCCCTGGTGCGCGCTTACAACACCCTGCATAAAAGGCCTCTTAAAGGGACTGTCTGTAATTCGGATAAGGCGGCCGCTTTCGACATGCGCCCTCAGCAGGCATCCGCCGCCGCAATCTTTGTTGCATGATACGGGAAGCTGTTTTATTTGCATGGACATGTTATGGCTCCAACAGTTCAAAACCGGTATCGGGGTCTGCAACCCGTTTTGCCGAAGAATTGACAAGCTCGAAGATAACTACCTCGGCAACGAGCCAGATTTTGACTCCCTTTCTGATACACCCGGTCCTTGTCCAGTACCTTCTTCCTGCCGCAATGTGCACATGGGATACCGGATTTCCGTTCCTGTCGGGAAATATCGTGCCGGTGCCCACGATCTCATGCACATTCCTGAGAAGAAGCTCCATGGGTTCTATCACCTCTGCCTCGGGGCTTTTCGGCCCGACTACCAGTCTGCTTCCCCTGCCTGCCCCGCCGACAACAATCACGACCCCCGAGGTAATCGACCTGTCACGCGCAAAACCTTCGATCACTTCATGAAGCAAATCGCCATTCTCCAGCCGCAGCACAAAAACACGCCCAAGCTCAGCCTGTGAGTATTTCATGATATATAAACCTCTTGTGCTACAGCGATACGTACCGGTTCTATGGTATTAGATGCAGCTCTTTGACACAAAAGTCGTATTTACCGCTACTAAACGTATCTTAATCGTTTTTGCGATAAAAATTATCGCTGTAGTACTAGTCGATTTTCCCGGTTCCGGTAAATTTTCTTTCCTTATGATCTTCCGATAATTCTAAAATAGACCCATTGGGGTCTTTTAAATACGTCCAGGTTGTATCTATCTCGTCGGTTATGTAATCTATGGGTGGTGTGAGGAATTTTATCGAATCTTTATACGTCTCATAGAACTTTTTAATATTGTCCACCATGAATGAAATATGCTGTACCCCGGGATCCCACGGATGAAAAAGAAGCTCCTGTTTGTGCTTCGGTTCTATATACTCGAGTAGCTCAAGATCGTCTTCCCCGGCCATTAAAAAAGCAATCTTTATATATACGCCCTTCATGCCTCCTTCTTCATCTACCCTTAAATCAGCGCTTCCTATCTTTTTAAAACCGAATACATCTTCATAGAACCTGACGGATTCCTCCAGGTTTTTCACGGTAATACCGCTATGATGTATTTTCGTAACAAAACCCTTCATTTTAACAAGACCTCCTTCATGAATATGTTGCATGAATATGTAAAAAAATCACTATCAGAGATTATTCGGATGCAAAGCGTATTAATGATACCACTCACAACAGAACGAATGCAAAGAAACTCATCCAGAAAAAAACATAGTTCTCAATCTACTATTGAAAGCACGGCATGTACAATATCATTTTTGTCGGGCAATACTCTGTCCTCAAGCGGTTTACTGTACGGTATCGGTGTGTTCTCACCCGCAACCCTGCGCACTTTAACCGGTATATCCCGTTCTGCGACCATCGCAGCAATCTCGGCGCCGAATCCCATGGTTTTACACGCCTGATGCGTAACAACCAGTCTCCCGGTTTTTTCAACGGAAGCCAGTATCGTTTCGATATCCAGAGGATTGAGCGTTCTGGGGTCGATGACTTCCGCCTCAATCCCACTTTTTTTCAATTCATCAGCAGCATCAAGCGCGTCGAGTACCATCTTGGATATCGCAACGATTGTGACGTCCTGTCCCTTCCTTTTTACATCAGCCCGGCCAAGGGGAATCGTATAGTAACCATCGGGCACTTCACCGGTGGTGGTATACAGCAGCTTGTGCTCGATAAACATCACCGGGTTCTCGTCTTCTATTGCAGCAGTCAGCAATCCCTTCGCATCATACGGAGTGGAGGGCATAACGACCCTGAGACCCGGCACATGGGCGAAAAAACTTTCGAGGC
>CAZGJW010000166.1:0-6212 GCA_964525675.1 uncultured Spirochaetota bacterium | reverse complement strand
GCATCGAGTCACCGTTCATCCACATGCTCTATAAAAAGACAATAGAAAAGGCGCCCGACCCGGAAGTATCTATATACTGGCTGCCCGTGATTGCGGAAATAAACGGGGCATTCAATGTCAAACGCGAACCCAAAAAAGGGGAGCTCGAAAAGCTGCGTTTGGAAATAGAAGTTCTCGAAAAGGAGTATGAAACAAACCGTAAAAAGCGCTCCTTTCTCGAGCCAAAACTGCTCAACCATTATTTCTGGCTGATCGACACGCTGAAGATCATCGGTGGTAGCAGAAAAGAGATAGAGCAATCTCTGCAGAGGATCAATGAGATAGATTCCGAAACCTTCTCCCGCTACCTGGAATAAACCGGCTTTTCACTCTTTTTTGCCCTGATAGGTGCTTTCGGTACCCGTGCCCCCGGTACCTGTGCTCCCGGTATAACTGCAAGCAGTATTTCAAATAATGATTGATTTTCCGTAACACTTTTTTTACTTTAGTAGTACTCCGGAAAAAAACTTGCTTACAAAATAATTGAAAAAATAGGCAAGTGAACGTGTCAATCGTAAAAGATACAATTTATCACTGGCCTAATGGTTTTTACCTTAATTTCCCAATGCTTAAAAGCGGCGCATGTGCCTGGGGGGATACATCCCCCCGGGACCGAGTATTAGAGATAACGTATTTGAAGTTACCTAGTACTATAGCGATACTTTTCATCTAAAGAGCAACTAAGATACGTTTAGTTGTAGTAAATACGCCCTGTTTTGTGTAAACAAGGTACATTTTATACAATATAATCGGTAAGTATCGCTGTAGTACTAGATAGCCAAGGTAAAGTAAAAGACCATTGGTCCTTGTAAATTCTGGTACAAAATATCAAACTTTTAATGGGTAAAACCATATATGGAGATACGTATGGCAGTCGAAGCAGTTCAAAAGTTGTCCGAACTTTTAAACGAGGAAAAATGGACCCGGGCGACTCTCAACAATTACACAATTAAAAATTTTACCGATTTAGACACCCTTCTGACGGAAGCAAAAAAAACGGGAAAGCATCCCGAAGTGCGCGGACTTACCGAGGAACACCTGACACACACACCAAACAGTATAATTGCGCTCTACATGATGGGAAAGATCAACTTCGAAGAACAGGCACTCGATGAAGGGCATATTCAGAAACTCATAAACCTTTTTATCGACAATAAACGGTTCAACATCGTCGAGTTCCTCGCAAAACAAACCCTTAAATACGGAGAAAACAAGTATGCCCTCGAAGCGCTTTCTCAATGTCTTACCAATGACAGCAGGGAGGACCAGCTTATAGGGGTATGGGAACGACTCGTTAAAATCGACTACGACGAAGCGGAATTAACACGGAAGCTTGCAACAATTAAGGAGAAAAAAGGCGACATCGAAGAAGCAGTCGATTACTATAAAAAAGCGCTCCTTAGATATCTGAAAAAAGGGATCAATAATCCCGTCGAAGAGATATGGCTGAAACTCGTGGACCTTATCCCGGAAGACCTCAATTTTTTCCTGAGCACGGAAAAGAGAATTGCAGATTCCATAGGAACGGACAAATCTGCATTTCTTCTGTCTTTTATACTCCCCTACTATAAGGACAAGGGCGAGTTCGATACCGCTATTGATATTCTGAAAAAAATTCTGAGATACAATACAAGGGAGCGAGAAGCACGTGAGGAACTCATTGACTGTTACACCCATAAATACAGCACACATTCCTACCTAGATGAATATATAGAAATGTCGGGCCTGAAAGACCCGGCAACTGACAGTATCAAAGCAATCGAAACCTTTGAAAAGCACATAGTCTTCGATGTCGGGAGCTACGTATATCACCGTACCTGGGGTATAGGCAGGTGCACCGATATAAAAGATGAAACTCTCATCATTGACTTTGCAGACAGGAAAAATCACAGCATGACGCTGCAGATGGCCCTCGGCTGCCTTCAGATTCTCCCTGATGATCATATATGGCTTCTCAAGGCAAAGGACCTGAATAAATTGCGGGAATTGATTTTGAACAATGTTGAGGAAGGATTGAGGATTGTAATAAAGAGTAAAAACAATGCGGCATCGGTTAAAGATTTCAAAGAAGAGCTTCTCAAAGGCATACTCACAAAGAAAGAATGGTCGAAATGGTGGAACAGGGCAAAAACAATACTAAAAAAGAATCCTTATTTCGGTACCTCGCCTGAAAACAGTGACATCTACTTCATAAGAAAAAAGCCGATCTCCTATAGTGAAGATATGTATAACAAATTTAAAACAGAGAAAAATTTCGATAAGCGGTTCGAGTTGTTCAACGATTTTATTACCAACGGTGACATAGACTCCGAATATTTCGAAGAAATGCTCCACTATTTTACCGGATTCATCACATCATCCGGAAACATAAACGAAAACACGCTCAAGAGCTTTCTGCTCCTGAAAACCCTGAAGAAATCATACAGCTACCTCCCGTTTGATTTTTCATTCGATTTCAGTGCGATTCTCGAAAACCTCAAGGACATTCAAACCTATCTCTCGATCATACCGGATAACGATCTGAGAAAAACCTTCTTACTGAATATCAAAAAAGAATCCGACACTTGGCCGGAGTTGTTTGTAAAGTGTTTTTATATATATCCCATGAAGTTTATTATCGATGAGCTGATTGCTTCTGGAGAAACTGCCCGCGCGGATGAAATCATATCAAATATCACCTCCCATTACAGGGAGTACAGCGAACTTTTTATCTGGACCAGTAAGAATCTCATCAGGAAACAGGATGAATATGACTTCAACATAAATTTCGATCAGGTCATAATCGGCCTCACCCATTTACTCGAGATTGCGAGCAGGGAACTCATTAACGAACGGAATGTGGTGAACAACAGGAAAATGTTCAATACCATCGTCGACATCCTGTTCAAAGACGATCTTCTGGTAGAGTACATCAAAACTGCTGATGAAGCCAGAGTCCGGCGGTTGATGCCGACAATTCTGAATATCGAAGAGTTGAAAGATGAAAATATCATCAAGACCCGTTTCGCCATCAAAACAACCTACCCGAACATTGTATTTGATGATGAAGTAGAGAGTGTAGACAACTCGAAACAGCTCCTCGTTACACAGCGCTCGTTCGAATTGAAACAGAACGAATTGAAATACCTGATGGATGTAGCTATCCCCTCTAACAGCAGAGAGATCGGTGTCGCCATGGAAAAAGGCGATCTTCGGGAGAATGCGGAATACAAGTTCGCCCTCGAAAAACAGGAATTCCTGAAACAGCAGGTCAAGAACCTCAGGGAAAGTCTGAACAGGGCGAAGATTATCAAAGGCGAAGATACCAGGACAAATGTTATTTCGGTCGGGACCATGATCACTTTAAATTGCATTGACGATGAAAAAACGGAAAAATTCACCGTTCTCGGTCCGTGGGAATCAGAACCTGCTAAGAACATCATATCCTACACATCGCCGATCGGTGAAAACCTCATGAACAAGTCTGTTGGAGATATAATCGATCTTGGCAAGAGCAGTAGAAAAAAGCGGTATAAAATACTGAAAATAGAAAAGGCGCTGTTTTAAGGCGGGGAATATTTCGGGTATACGTTTAAAATGCTGTAACAATCTCGCCGGTTGTTTTTTTCTCATATACACCGACTATTCGTACACTGCATCTCTTTTTCTGCATTCCACAGGTTGGTGTCAACTGCACTCGAATATAGTTGTCAGTAATGCCTTCATATTTTTTTCCATGCTGCTGAACAATTGTATCACGCACCGCTCCCAAAAACCTCTTTCTGTATATATAGTTGAGCGTGCCGCCCAGTTCTATCAACCGCCTGCTTCTCTCAGATTTCTCAGGATATGAAACATCATTCCGCAGGAGAGCTGCTACGGTTTCTTTCCGAGGTGAGTATCTGAACACATGCAGAGATGCGCATTCGGAATTTCTAATGACACGCTCGGTTGCTTTGAAATCGTCGACGGTTTCCGTTGGAAACCCGACCATAACGTCCATTGCGATATGGCTTTCAGGTCTTGCGCTTCGGAGCCTGTAAACAATATCAAGGTATATATCCGATGTATAGGGCCTTTTCATCAGCCTGAGCAGCCTGTCCGAGCCGCTCTGAAGAGGTATATGAAAATGCGGGACGATGTTCGGACACTGTGCAATCAGGTCAACGAGCATATCAGTGAAGAACCCGGGTTCAATAGATGAAAGGCGCAGCCGGTAATCTCCCCGAACCCTTTCAAAGATACGAGAAATCAATGTGTGAAGCCTCGCCCCACCGTAATTATAAGCGCCGAGGTTGACTCCGGTAAGCACCGCTTCATGGTATCCGTTTGCGACAATTTCCCTCACCGCATCGATCACATCACGATCACTTCTACTCTGGGATGCACCTCTCGCATAGGGCACCTTGCAGTAGGAGCAGCGCATATCGCATCCGTCCTGAACTTTCACAAATGCCCGTGAACGGCTCGGCGCAGGATCGCGAAAATCAAAGACTGATGCATCGGATTTAACAGGAGAGGCTGTTTTACCGTACCTATTGCACAGAATGTCGGGAATCAACGCCTTATTTCTGTGCCCGATAACAAGATCGACCCTCTCGATTTTCCGCAGATCATCGGGATCTGTCTCTGCATAACAGCCCGTTACAATAAGAATCCCATCTTCTGCAAGTCGCCGGGCCGCCTGTAGCACGGAATGCCTGGACTTCCTGTCACTCTTTCCAGTAACCGTGCATGAGTTGACAATGATGATATCGGGCTTCCTGCAGCCGTTCTGAACATCTTTGCCCTTCAGGCTCCCATCCTCTTCATGATCGCCATGCCCTCTCGAAGGCGCAACTCCAGGTCCCGTTCCGATGACTTCAAAACCCGCTCGCTCAAGAGAATACGCTATGGATTCACCTTCAAACTGATTTAATTTACAGCCGTGATTGATCACGGCGACAGTCGGTTTCTCGCCGGCAACTGTCGGGTTCTTCATGATAAAAATCCCTCTTTCCCCATTTATTTTACAGGCACACCGTACCCATAATGTACACAATTTCGGATTGTCAGACCATCGATTGGAAAGAAGAAAGCACCTTATAAGGAACTTCTCGCGAAGTTACTTTATGATATTCGGTTCCCTAGGAACGTAAACCACTTTTAAGTAACTTCAAAAAAGTTAATTGTAATACTCTGTTCCGAAAGGGACATATCCCGCCAGGGACTTTCCCCGGGGGGGATTCTCCCAGAGGGATCTTCCCGGGGGGACCTACGTCGCTTCTGCTGAGCTTTTTTTTTGCGTGGTATAAAACGGGAGTATGGGGCTACTCTTCTACCCCTGTCGTTTGCTCTGTTTGCTTGCTTATAACGCGGATAAGCGACTCTTTCAGCCGTGGGTCATTCGGCTTTAGCGTCAGGGCCTGCTTGTAATCTTCTTCTGCAGCCTTATAGTTTGACATTTTTTCATATACCTCGCCGCGAAAACGATAGAAAATATATCTGTCATTTATCAGTTTTATGGCTGCCGAAAAGGCAGTCTCCGCAAGTATATACTTACCCTGACTGAGATATAAACGTCCAGCATAGAAGTAGTTATACGCATAATCAGGATTCAAAGAAATGGCTTGTTGTAAATGGGAAAGAGCCTCATTGTACCGCTTCAATTCAAGATACGACCTTCCGAGTGTGGTTAAAAACCTGGCATCCCCGGCATTCAGTTTCAGACCCTCATTGCTGATATCTATGGCATTTTTATATCTTCCTGTATTTAAATAGCACCACCCTAAAACTGCATAAACATCGAGGTTCCCAGGTGAGAGCTCTTTTTCGCGAAGGAGCTCTTCTTCGGCGTCATAGTATTTGCCTTTTCTGTACAGGTCATATCCCTGCTGGAAACTGGCAAAAATTGAGACTGCGGGGAGGATGGAAATAAGAAACACTGTAATAACCAATAAAAAATATTTATTCATTGTGTTTTTCACACCTCCAGGTATGGACCGTGGATACTGCTTATCGATTTTGAACTGTTTTTGGAAGCATCCCGGGCACTGAAAATGCCGGTGAAATACGGAGCAGATTCGCTATTCCTTCAGAGATTGTGCCGGAGACCCCGAAGATTTTTCCTTTGAATCATAGTGTCCGGAACCGATATCACCGGGCCCCATGGTGCATTTCCCGTTGAAGGAGCAGCCGCTCTCTATAATAAGGTC
>CAZGJW010000165.1:0-6331 GCA_964525675.1 uncultured Spirochaetota bacterium | reverse complement strand
CAATGAGCGCCGTTTCTTCGCCACACACAAATGCGCCTGCGCCTTCCTTGATCTTTACATGAAAATTGAACCCGCTGCCGAGTATATTTTCACCGATAAAGCCGCTCTCTTCGGCCTGGCGTATCGCAAGCCTGAGCCTGTCGAGCGCAAGGGGATACTCGGCCCTGCAGTAGATGTAGCCGTCAGATGCGCCTATGGTATACCCAGCAATAAGAATGCCCTCCAGCACTGCATGCGGGTCGCCCTCGAGCACTGATCGGTTCATAAACGCGCCCGGGTCGCCTTCGTCTGCATTGCATACGATAAATTTCTTCTCCGATTCCTGTTTGAGCGCGAATTCCCACTTCATGCCGGTCGGAAATCCTGCGCCGCCTCTGCCTCTGAGACCCGATTCTTTCATCTCTTCGATGATATCGGGCGGTTTCAGTTTGACCGCGCGGGAAAGTCCGCTGTATCCGCCATTTGCAATGTAGTGAAGCATGTTGGTGGGGTCGATGATTCCACACTTTTTCATTATGCGCCTGACCTGCGGATGTACGACGTTCAATGAATCAAACGGCGAAATGCCCTCGACCCTCGCTTCCCCGATTGTTCCGAGCGCATACTGGGGAAGGGGGTTTTCGCCCAGCACATACCCATCAACGAGCTCACCCGCATTTTTCGGCGTAATGCCTCCATAGATAATGGGCGGCCTGTCCGGCATGATTACGGTTACGAGGGGTTCTGCATAGCAGAGGCCGATGCACCCAACCTCGATCATGGTATGTTTCACACCGGCCGCTTTAAGAGATACATTGAGAGTTTCGAGGACTTCCAGGGAACCTGCCGATCTTCCGCAGGTTGCAGTGCCGACGGTAATAACCGGAGTTTTACAGTGCACAACCTTTTCCCATTCCAGGTCAGCCTGTTTTTTAAGCTGTATGAAATCTGTATCGCTTTTTATCATTCTTTTCCACCTTGTTGACAGAGGTTTACGTGAAGATTTTGTCAACCTTTTTCGGAGACATTTTCGCTTCGACTTTTTTGTTTACCATGATACACGGCGCCAGGCTGCAACAGCCTATGCATGCGACCGATTCGAGTGAGTACTTTCCGTCCAGAGTCGTCTCTCCCTCCTTTATTTTGAGCTTCCGTTCGATCGCATCCAGCACCTGCGGCGCGCCCTTTACATGGCATGCCGTTCCGCGGCACACCATTACCCGGTTTTCTCCGATAGGGGTAAAACGAAACTGTGCGTAGAACGTTGCGGTGCCGTACACCTTGCTTTCCGGCACCCGAATGAACCGGGCTATATCCAGCATCTTTTCTTCAGGAATGTATCCGAATTCCTCCTGTACCTTCTGGAGGATCGGGATAAGCTCCTCTTTTTTCCCGTCGAACCGGTTTAAAACCTTTTCAAGACGTTTTTCAATTGTTGCAGTAGAGCTCATTCCAGGTCCTTTTTACGAAAGATGTACCCAAAAAACAGGCCCGCACAGTATACAACAGTTTACCCGGCTTGTAAAGGATGTTTTCATGTTCAGATTGGATGCTGCTTGATTTTGGAAGATTATTCATTCAGTTTCTGGATTTGTTCGGCAGACCGATCCGGAACCCCCCGCATGCTGTTTATGATACTCTCTCGCTGCCGATTGAGAAGGCATACTCCGTAACTATCTTTCCACCAAGCACATGCTCTCTGAAAATTCTCTCAACCTTAACAGGGGTCAGATCCACGTATTTTATCGGTGGATTTCCTTTCAGTTCGACAGTTGCCATCGGCTCGCGGCTGCACAGTCCGGCGCAACCTGATGTGGTGAGGATGATATCGTTACGGCCAGATTTCTCGACATAATCCAGAAATGCGCTCATAATATCCCGCGCCCCCGCAGCGATTCCGCAGGTTCCCATGTGAACCGTAATCTTCACATTGCCGGCGCCTTCACGGAGCAGTGTTGTCGACTTCATCCTCTGGCTTATCCTGTCAAGGTCCTCCGGCTTCAGTTTCATGTATCGATTCCTCCGTTTTCAGGTCTGGAATCCCGTGTACGGGATTCCAATCTTCAATAATTAACAAACTCCAAATAAGACAATATGATGTGATACCAGATTCTGCCAAGGATCGGCCGCAAAGTAGACTACGACACTTTCAACTGTCTTTGTCATGTCGAAAGACAATTACTATCTCCGGATGCGTCGCCCTTAATAAATACAACGTTTTTTCAATATCGCCAAGCGGTTTTCTGTCGGGATGTCTCAGTTTGAAACGAGCGGTAATTGTTGTACCTGAATCTTTATTCGATTCAATGCTGATCCCGCCCCCACTTTCGCGTGCGGCCTGTGCAAGAAGCGGAATGCCGAGTCCGACTCTTTTTCCCTGTTTTGTGGTAAAAAAGGGATCAAGTGCGTTTTTGCTCATTTCAGGATCCATTCCGGCGCCATTATCGCTAATTATTAGGGTCAGCAGGTCCCGGGCCGTATCCTCAACCACAGTTATCTCGATCCGTGAGGAGCCTGCAGTTATTGAGTTTTCGGCGACGTCCAGGATATGCAGCGAAATGTCTTCCACGGCGGGCGCCTCCTCTATTTCAGGTTTATGGATTTATCCATTGAAATTGATGGATGCGATTCTTCGTTTCCCGATGCCTTTGACAGCCATCCTGATCTCGCTGATGGAGAGTGCTTCGACAGCAAATGTAGTCGCAGCCCGGCCGATATCCCGAAGCATGTGCGCATCGGAAAATGAAACGACCGGAAACCTGACCTCATTTCGATAGATTCCGATGCTGGCCTTCTGCGATATTTCCAATGCATCGAGCTCGAGTCCATCGGGAATGATTCCAAGCTGGCTGATAATGCTGTAACTGGGCCTGTCGACATGCGATGCGATGGCGAGCCCGTTCAACCGGTGGATAAATGAAACGATACTCTCGATCGAGAGCGTTGTTGCACCGATTAAGAGCCTGTTATTGATAGATGTAACATAATCCTCCGGATTGACTATATACTGATCGCCGAAGGCGCTGTCGTTTTTACCGGGCAGGGCTGTGTACACAGTTTTCTGCATTGCATCGAGCTGTTCCGACGTTTCAAACAGGGCAAGAATATGGATCTCTTCCCGGGAGGTGATTTCCATGCCGCCGAAAACCTTTACGCGCGAATTTTGCGCGGCTTCCTGCACCGATCGCACATTTTCCGATGCATTGTGGTCACAGATTCCGATGACCTGAAGTTTTTTCGCGCGCGCCTGCGAAACGATCCGTGTCGGCACCATTTCAGGTGAACCGCACGGCGACAGGCAGGTATGGATATGGAGATCCATCGTGACTGACCTACGCATCATGCATACCGGTAATACCGAGCCCGTAGAGCCTCCCGATCAGCTCAAAGGCGGGGAGATCGCTTCCAAGCAGGGGGACATTTTCATCTCTCGCACGCGTGAGAGTCTCCTGCTCCGGATTTCTTCCGTTGATGAGGAGTATACCGCAAAGCTCCTTCATAACGGCAACAGCAACGATGTTGACGTGCACCTGAAGGGTGACCCAGAGATCGCCCTTTTCAGCATGTGCTATCACGTCACTCATCAAATCGCTCGCGTATCCATTGCGTACCTCGCAGTCAAGACGGTTTTCCCCTGTTATGATTTTCAGGTCAAGTGATTGGACGATACCCTTCAATTTCATGATACCTCCAGCGGAAAATGGATTTTCAGACAGGTTCCTCTGTCTTTGGAGGATTCTATTTTAAAGTCTTCAGAGCAGTTTTGAATATTTGTAAACCCCATACCTGCGCCGAATCCGAGCTCTCTTACCCAGTCCGGTGCGGTTGAAAAACCCGGCTTGAGGGCTTTGTCTATATCGGGTATTCCGGGCCCGTTGTCCTTTACCTCAACAGTAATACCGACCCTGTCAAGTGAAGCCCTGATGTATCCGTTTCCACCGTATATGATGAGGTTCATTTCGGCTTCATACACCGAAATCGCTACACGGCGTACTATGTCGGGGTGTATTCCGAGGAGGACAATATCCTTTTTAAGCCTGCTGGCAACTTCTCCGCCGTTTTCAACTTTTTTATCGAACAGTTTATAATGCAGTGTTAGATGTGCCGAATCTGCTGAAATCTCATTGAAAAAATGACGGGTATCGAGGTAGTGGCGTATCTCCTGCCTCTGATAATCAATATCCAGAGCTGCGAGCATCCCCATGATTGCATCGCGTTTCGTAATGATGCCGATCATTTTACCGCTGTTCCGGCTCAGCACCGGAAATTCGTAAAACCTGAACTTGTCAAAACATCTGATTGCTTCAACCAGCGGTTCATCGTCGTACAGGGTGATGACATTACGCGACATGCACTTTTCTACATGACAATCGTTCTCGTTTTTGCTCAGCCAGTTTATATAATCCTCCACACTGACGATACCAAGCAGCTCATCACCCTGAATGACAGGTGCAGCGGTGATCTTTCTGCTCCGTAGTATAGGCCGCAGTTGACTCATTCTGGTCTGTGGTGAAACACTCAGCACGTCCGTTTCCATAGCTTCAGCAATTTTGAGCTCGTATACCAGTTCCTGAGCTTTATGAATTTCTCTCAAACGTCTCATGCGGAAATCTCAGCCTCTCATGCCGGCGGCAAACAGCCTCCCGCATGCTTCAAACACCGAGTATTTCGTTGTAAGCAGGGGAAGCTCGTTCTGCTGCGCGAGTTCGATTGTCTCATTATGCGGAAGTTTACCATGGACGAAGCACACGGCCATAATTTCTACCATTTCGGCTGTCCGTACTGTTTGTGAATTGATCAGGCCCGTTAAAAGGAGTGAGCCGGGTTTACTGTACGAAAGTATATCACTCATAAGATCAGAGGCATATACACAGCTGATAGCGCCTTTGAGCCAGCCTTTGTCCAGCAGTACGGATGCGTCGATGATTTTTATCAGCTCGTCGATGCTTAAAATTTTTTCACAGTTTGAATCCACTTTTTTATCCTTTATATAGGTGTTTAGTTCTATTCACCATGAACAGACGGGAGACTCAAAAAGCCTAAACCGTGCAGGTTTCCTTGTCAAGAAATAATGGGTCGACCCATATATAGATTCCAATTTCGAAGGAACGATGTACTTTTCACCTCCCCGATACCCGTGCAATGAGGTCTTCAATGGTTTTTATGTTATCAATAGCGGACTCGTTTTTCAAAATCGCCTGTACAGACTGCGCCTTTCCGTTGTACAGATACCGCGTGCCGCCGCTCTCGAGTATCGACGATGCGGGAATGAATACGCCGCTGTTGTAGCTCCCCGGTTTGAATCCGATATGCACGACGTTCTTTTTCGTGTCCGGAAAAATCGCCGGCAGTTTATACAGAAGCAGAGTATCGAACTTCTTCAAAATGTCAGCATCTAATGAATCTGTTTCCCCGTTACCGGAATGCTGCAATGCGCCTTGAGGGTTGGTCCCTCTCCTCATCAGAAGAATCTTTGCGCGATTCTTCTGCACGAGTGCATTCATGACAAATGCCTCGAGATCGCGGGAACGGGTTGTATCTTCATCCGTAATGAATATGCAGTGATTGTTCAGGGAGTTTCGTGCAAAATCGGCAAGTTTTTCCTGTTTGATACGGATATCCAACAGGACCGCGCGGTCGATATTTTCTTCGATGTAATACTTCGCCGCCGGGCTCGTCTGCCCTGGTGTATTGAGAAAACGCGTATAGCCGGCAAAATCGAGAAACTTTTTAAACTGCCGTTCTCTTATTCTGAAAACCGAATCGGCATACTCATCCAGCCTCAGGGGCTGATCACTAATGATATACAGGCGCACGCCCTTTTTCACCGCATGGCGTATTTTCATTTCAAGAATCGGGTAGCTTCTTCCCGGCCGTATATTGAAGAGTACGACTGTATCGGTTGTATCTAAATCAGCAAGGGATGCTTGTTTCAGCATGCGGATGAGGGCTGTCGTTCGTGGGTCCCTTCCGACCACAGGGAACATGGCACCCGGTTCCTCCGCAAAATCCCAGGGGATATGGAACACCCTCGCGCCGCCGAGGTATTCTGCAAGCTCATGGAGTTTCACATACTCCTCATTCGAGAGATTCGTAGAGGCGAGTATGCCGACATATGCCTGTCCGGACAGCGTTTCGGCAGCCCGCTCCATCGCCTGATCGGCACTGGACGGAATAGGACCTTTCTCCGTGTATGTGAACCAGTCCTGCCGTCTGGACAAATACCCGTAGCCGAACCGTCCTCTGACGCATAGATTCCCCTCATTTTCACCTGCAAGCGGTTTGCCCGTTGTCTGCACGAGCCTGTTGCCGTAGATATTCCACTCGATCTCACATCCGAGGCTGCAGTTGA
>CAZGJW010000164.1:0-6401 GCA_964525675.1 uncultured Spirochaetota bacterium | reverse complement strand
AGGAGAAATTTACTTCAAAGGAAAAAAAATAACCATACACTCCGTGGATAAATCGAGGGATCTCGGTATCGAAACCGTATACCAGGAACGTGCTCTCGGCGAGCAGCAAACACTGTGGCGCAACATCTTTATGGGCCGGGAGATGACCAATGCCCTCGGTTTTCTCAAAGTGGATGAACAGAAGGAGGAAGCGAACCGGATACTCCGTGAGCGGATGGGATTTACCTCCAGGGCTATTACCACCGATTCGGTGGTGATGTCTCTTTCCGGCGGTGAAAAACAGGGGATTGCTATCGGACGTGCACTGTACTTCAATGCTGATCTCATCATACTGGATGAGCCGACAATGGGACTTTCGCTCTCAGAAACGAAGAAGGTGCTCGATTTTGTGCTCAATATCAAAAATCAGGGAAAATCGGCGATTTTCATAAGTCACAACATTTACTACGTGTATCCGGTTGCAGACAGGTTTGTGATCCTCGACCGCGGTATGATTGCCGGCGAGTTTCTGAAAAAGGACATAAGCCAGGACGAGCTCGTGGAAAGGATGGTCGAGCTCGCGCGAACCGGAAAGCTGTAATCTGGACGCTTGTAAGGAGCGCCCTTCGATAAAGAGCGCTCCTTACAACACATGTGAAATATGCTGTGCAGTTGATAGCAGCCTGTAAATGCTGTTTCTTTTCGTTTTACCGGTATGAAAAGCCTTACTGCCAGGTGAGTGCGATACTTTCACAGAGGGATTAACCATGTTTAAGAATGTTGCAACGAGAGAGCTTCGCCTCGAGCTCAGCATACTGGGTGTTCTTGCGGGAATATTTGCTATCTTTTTTATCGGGAATCCGCAGGTATTTACCAAGTTCGATATATACTACTCCTTCATGTCAACCATACCTTTTTCCGGGATCATGGCGCTCGGCATGACCTTTGTCGTCATTGCAGGTGAGATCGACCTTTCATTTCCGTCGATTCTGGGATTTTCGGTCTGGGTATTTTCAAAGATTGTTGAACTAACAAACGGAAACATAGTGCTTGCCACACTCGCCTGCCTTGCAACGGGCATTCTTGCAGGCGCCCTCAATGGATTCATCGTAGTCAAAGTCGGAATCCCCTCACTCGTTGCAACAATCGGCACGCAGTTCTTCTTCAGAGGACTGGTAAACGTGGCCGGACAGGGATTGGGAATCACGCTGGTGCCGGTGAAGGATACATTCCTTTTCAACGCCTTCGTCGGCAGGCTCTGGGGTGCGCTGCCCGCGCAGGCCATCTGGTGGCTCGTTCTCGCCGTTATTTTCGGATTTCTGCTGAAAAGACACAAGTTCGGCGCTCATGTTCTTTTTGTCGGTGATAATGTCGAGAGCTCCCGAATGATGGGCATCAGGGTAAATCGTGTAAAGATGGCCGTATTCATGCTGATGGGCGTTCTTTCAGCCCTCTCTGGTATTCTGGCGAGCCTCGAGGTCACCTATTTCTGGCCCACACTCGGCGAGGGATATCTGCTCAGAACACTCGCCGCCGTTTTTGTGGGCGGCACCTCTGTTTTCGGCGGCATAGGAACCATATTCGGCACCTTTATCGGTGCACTCATCATCGGGTCATTGGAGGCGGGGATTATCGCCATCGGTCTGACCGGATTCTGGACCCAGCTCATCTACGGGCTCATCATCGTCGTCTCGCTCGCAATCTACACACTCCTGAGAAAAAGGCAATAAGCCAAAATTTCATTACAGAGGCCTTACGACTTATTCCGGATGGTTCAAAATGCGTGTTACTTCCTTTGCCACCGCTTTCCCGAGGGTTTGATGCTCTTCAGGATCAAAGTGCAGCCCGTCGATGGAGCTGCAGTGAATGACAGTGGACGTGTCGAAAAAACTGCAACCGTACTGTTCTGAAATCGAGCGGTAGTAACCGGCGAGTTTTTTGGATTTCTCCACACCACCCGAAAATGTTTCAGCCCACTCCTTCAACGTTCCGAGCGGCGGCGGAGTGAGTATCAGAATCTGCGGCGGGCCGTCATCAATCCCGCACCCGTTTTTCAGTATAATCTCGATCAGCGATCCGAGGCTCTGTGCTATGTCGTACGGTGTAACTGAATACCGCGCTTTCAGGTCGTTTGTACCGAGCATGACGATAACGAGATCGATCGGAGAGTGCGATTCGAGACAGGGAAGAAGGTATTTGCTCCCGTTTCTCTTGGCATGTCCCCGCACCGGGTCATCCCACACCGTGGTCCTTCCGTTCAGTCCCTCCTCGATGACGTAGTAATCGTTGCCGAGCTCATTCTGAAGCACTCCGGGCCAGCGTACATCTCTTGCAAGCCTCTTTTTCGTGACAGGGTCTCTCCCGTAGGTGTTCGAATCGCCGTAGCAGAGCACTGTGTACATGAAATACCCTCCTTCTGCCTGACAATCTTTTTAAACACACTTACATCATCTCCTGGCATATTCGGATGAACAGCTGCGAATCCAACAGCAACCCTCGTATCGTCATTCATTGTACGACCTCCGAATAAATCGTATTACGCGGATCCTTCGCATAGATAGTAAAGCGGGTGCTCACCGGTGGCATTACCCCTCTCTTTTCACTTTTAGTTCTTTATCCCACTCCTCGATAATAGCATCGATTTCAAAGATATCTTCCTGTCCTAGCATCCAGTCGGAAGCCCCGGCTGTTTCCTCAATTTGAGAGGGGCGCCGGGCGCCGACAATCGCCGCAGTCACCTCGGGTCTCCGAAGGACCCATGCTACGGCGAGCACGGCAAGAGGCTTACCGTTTTTCTCGGCAATCGGCCGCAGCCGGTCTACAAATGCAAGATGCACGCCCAGATCCGGCTCCTGAAAATAGGGTTCACGAAGCCGATGGTCATTTTTATCGAGTTTCCGTACGCTCTCTCTCGTGTATTTACCCGTAAGAAGACCTCGCTGCATCGGGCTGTAGGGTATAACACCTATATCATGTTTTTTACAGTAGGGAAGAATCTCCTTTTCAACCTCACGGAGTATCATGCTGTAAGGGGGCTGAAGAGATGCAATGGGGTGAATATCCTTGAGACGTTCAAGCTGACTGACATTGCAGTTGCTGACACCAATGTATCGGACCTTTCCCGCTTTCACCGCATCAGACATTGCAGACCATGCCTCTTCCAGATCTTCATCCGGATTCGGCCAGTGTATTTGATAAAGATCGATAACGTTGACTCCGAGCCTTTCCAAACTCGCATCCACTTCCCTCAGCACGCTTTCCCTCTTCAACCTGTGACTTACATTTCTTTTATCGTCCCAGATCAGTCCGCATTTCGTCGCGATAATTGGTTTTCCCTTCACTCCTTTGAGGGCCACACGCACAATCTCTTCCGATTTGCCAAGTCCGTATACCGGAGCAGTATCCATCCAGTTGACACCAAGCTCCAAACCGCGCCGTATCGCCTGTATAGAATCATTGTCATCCTGCGGGCCCCATCCCGCATGCCAATCAGGCCCACCGATGGCAAATGTTCCAATCCCGATTCGTGTAAGTTCCAGGTCGGTCCATCCAAGTTTTTTCTTTTTCATAATTCTCGTTTCTCCTTCCTGAGGTTTGAAATCAAATACTATGCCTGTACCACCCAGTTATCAGCGCAGTTCATTCATCAGTGTGTGCAGTTTATGATTAACAGGTTTCAACGCAATGTATGACGCTTTAAAAACCTCGTACATTTTTTTGTATATCTCGGTGTTCTTATGATCTGGTTCCAGGACACTCTTTTTCCGTATCATTGACTCAGCTTCCACAATACTCTTTTTAATGCCGACACCGACAAAACCAGCAATTGCGGCACCGAGGGATGTTGCCTCCTCCATATATTCCATCTCAACAACCGGTTTCCCCCATATATCCGCCATAAGGCTTCGGAGAAACCTGTTTCTTCCGCCACCACCGATCAACCGAACCTCATCTACAGTGCTGCCATTTTCTTCCAGAATATCGAGAATGATTTTCAAGTGATACACAGCCCCCTCAAGCACAGATCGTATTATCTGGTGCCTTCCTGACACCCTTGATAATCCCAAGAACGCGCCCCTGACCTCACTGTCCCAGTACGGACTTCTCTCTCCCATCAAATAGGGAAGAAACAAAACCCCCTCCGACCCCGCCGTCGATCGTTGGGCTTCCAGTGAAAGAATATCGTAGGACGATAGACCGATTTCTTTTCCGAGCGAGCCTTCGGTATTGCCTATCCACCCGTTCAGCCATTCAAAGCTCCCTCCTGCAGATTGCATCGAACCAGCACCCATGTACAGGTTCTCATCGAGATGATTAAAAATGGTGGTCCTCATTAGAGAATCGTACAGAGGGGCGTCGGTCGTTACCGATGTCCAGGCCGAGGTGCCGTAAATATTATAACACATTCCCGGCTTAGAGGCACCTGCTCCAACAGTGGCGCATGGGCCATCGCCGCCTCCGATTATGACAGGGATTCCATCAGGAAGATCGAGCTCATCTGCAGCTGATTTTATGAGTTTTCCTGCAAGATGTGTCGAGGGTATCGCTTCCGGAAGCTTCGATTGATCGATACCTATCTGTGAAATTATCTCTTCGCTCCATTCCTTTTTCTGTATGTCGAACAGGTTTGTACCCGAGGCATCAGAGTAATCGGTAACGAAATTTCTCGTCAGTAAGAACGCGACATAATCTTTGGGCTGAAGAAATTTATAGGCCTTTTCGTACAGCCTGGGATAGTTTTCCTGCAGCCACAAAATTTTTGCCGCCAGATAGTTTGCAACAAAAACAGTCCCGGTTTTTTTATACGCAACTTTATCTCCGATTATTTGTTTGAGCCTGTCCCGCTGTTTGTCTGCTCGCTGATCGCTCCAGATTATTGCCCTGCAGATCGGCGACCCCTCCTTGTTGACGGGAGAGCAGCACATCATATGTCCACTGAAGCTGATTGCCGCTATTCGCCGACTGGCATCCGGCACCTTCTTCAGAAGATCAATCGTCGACAATTTCACAGCAATCCACCAGTCGGCTTGATTCTGCTCTGCCCAACCCGGATACGGGTACACTGTTTCATAGCCGATAAAACTGCTTGCAACGAGTCCACCTTCTGCGTTGAACAGTGTCGCCTTGTTTCCTGATGTCCCAAGATCATGAGCGAGTACATATTCACTTTTCATTTTTTGCACCTCTTATTGATTTACTTTATAATCCCGCTTCATCATAGACACCTCTGAGTATATCAGCAGGGTCTGGATCGGTACATTCCTGTTCACTGTATTGAATTGCACCCTCGATTGTCTCAGCCGCCTGCTGCTCAATATCCTCATACTCCTTCGCAGTCAGCAGACCCTCAGATATCAACTGTTTTTTGAATGTCGCGACCGGGCAGTGCCTCTCGCCCTCTTTCCTCTCCTTGTCTGTTCTGTATATGTCGGCATCACTTATCGAATGCCCGGTCCACCGATGCCACATACACTCCAACAACGTCGGCCCCTTACCCTCACGGGCCCGTTTGATTGCCTTTCCAGCTTCATGGTATATACCGAGAACATCTGATCCGTCCAGCGTTTTCCCCGGTATACCATACCCTGCGGCGCGCGTTGACAATCGCTCCAGACCGGTCGCCTCTTCAACCGGCACGGAAATCGAGTACTTATTGTTGGTCAGAACGAACAGCACCGGTAGCTTGAACGCAGCAGCCATATTTATGCCCTCATGAAAATCACCCCTGTTTGCAGCGCCGTCCCCGAAAAATGCAACAACCACTCCCCTCTCATGCTTCAGCTTCAGGCCCAATCCAGCACCGGTCGCCACCGGTATCAATGATCCGATAATTCCCGTTCCCGGTATAACGTGCTTTTTCATATCTCCATACATGTGTGAGCCTGTCGGCACGCGCCCGCCGCCAAGCCCCTCACGCCTGTTGTAATATCCCGCCATCAAATAACGAAGCTCTACTCCCATCATCAGCTCCGGCAGTTTTCCCCGATGGGAAGGCACCACATAGTCATCCTCCCTGCTTAACCCGTAACATGTCCCGACATGTATCCCTTCTATCCCTATTCCGGGATGATGATGCCCCCGAAGCCGCCCCTCCTTGAAAAGCACCGTTATCTTTTCCTCAATTCTTCTCCCTAAAACGAGCCAGTACATCATCTTTTTTTTATCTTGGGCTCCAACCTTCATGCGTTACTCCTCTTTTATAAAATCACATTTCACTGCAAGGGCTGATATGCCTGCATCTCGATTTTTATACTTTGCAGAAAAACTCTTCCGTAATACCTCAGGCATCATCCAGCTTTACCGCAGCCTCGCTACCAGTTCACCCATATCCTCCAGACATTCCTTAACCCTTTTGAGAAACCTCCCGCCGGCGGCGCCGTTTACCACACGATGATCAAATGTCGCTCCAAACGTCATTTTTT
>CAZGJW010000163.1:0-6474 GCA_964525675.1 uncultured Spirochaetota bacterium | reverse complement strand
CTGCTCGCCGAATGCTATATGCGGATGGGTAATCTCGATGAAGCCTGCAGGGTGTACTCAATTCTGGCAGCCTCAGATCCCAAAGAAGTCTACCCCTATCTGCAAATCGGCAAAATCGAACTGAAGAGAGGAAAGAGGGAAAAGGCGATACAACAGTTCGAAAAGGCGCTGGCCGTCGAACCAGGCAACTTGCCGGCCCTGAAAGAGCTCGGGAAGATATACTTCAAACAAAAAAAGTTCACCGAGGCGCTTGCGTTCCTTCAGAACGCGCTTGACGCTGCCCCTGATGATTCCGAAATAAATTACTATCTCGGCGAATTAATGTACCGCTTCCAGAAACCGGGAAAGGCTTTTCAGCATTACAGGAAGGCGAGAACGGATAAACGGTTTGCAGTGAAAAGTATGTTCATTATCGCGCAGCTTCTGCGAAAAGCCGGCCGTCTGGGAGAAGCGAAAAAAATTCTGTCGAATACCTTAATGATGCCCGAACTGAAGAGGGAGCATGTTATTACGCTGGAGTACGAGCTGGGTGAGGTGTGTCTTGCGCAGAACGATATTCAAACCGCAGTCGAGCAGTGGCAGAGCATTCTTTCAAAAACGTCGTATTTCAGGGACGTTCATGAGAAACTCGACAAATACGATCAGATGAAATCCAACTATGCCCTTCGCCAGTACATGATGTCCGGCAAATCCGAGTTTACCGAGCTTTGCAAAGGTATCGTCTATGTACTCGCCGAGAGCGCCTCTATCATTCGCACGGACACCCAGGGAAATTATGTCGTTGAATTGCTCGTTCAGGCAATTTTAAAAAATATTCCCACAATGATACTATTCAAGTTCTTCAGAGGAACGAGTAAAATCGGGCACCTCGCGGTGCGGGAATTCTACGAAAAAGTTAAAGAGCTCAAAGCAAAACGTGGTGTCTGCCTCACCAATACCGAATTCAGTGACGATGCGGTATCATTTGCCGAAAGACGGGTGCTGGAACTCTACGGAAAGGAGAGGCTGCTCAACCTGGTGACAAGAACTCTGAAAAAGGAAAAATAGCACCCGATTCGAGACTTCTTTCACGTGAGCCGACTATCGTACCCGCGAATCACAGGGTTATACTTTTTTTCAGTCTGTCGAGGATATTCATCGCCTCGAGCGGCGTAAGAGAGTTTACATCCACTGCGCGCAGCTCCTTGATGAGTATGTCATAGGGTGACGGAAAGAGGTCGAGCTGATCTTCCAGTTTCTGTGCATCCCATTTATCCTCAATCATAAGCGGCATATGCGCACCGTACTTCGTTTCAAGGGTGCTCAGTATGACCTTCGCACGTTCTATAACTTCCTCCGGTATTCCCGCCATTCGTGCGACCTCGATACCGTAGCTCTTCGACGCGCTTCCGGGCACGACCTTCCTCAGGAACACAATACTGTCGTTCCACTCTTTCACCGCTGCGTTGTAATTTATAACGCCGTAGCTGTCCTTCAATGCCGTAATCTCATGATAATGAGTTGCGAACAGCACCTTTGCGCCGACTTTTTTTACATCGAGCAGATACTCGAGCACCGCCCATGCAATGGAGAGGCCGTCATAGGTCGAGGTTCCCCTTCCGATTTCGTCCATAATGATAAAGCTCCGGTCGGTGGCAAAGTGAAGGATGCGCGCGGTTTCAATCATCTCGACAAGAAAAGTAGACTCACCCCTGATAAGCCGGTCGGACGCGCCGATCCGAGAAAAAATTCTGTCAACAATCCCTATACGGGCGCTTTTTGCCGGAACATAGCAACCCATGTGCGCCATTATTACTATGAGCGCTGCCTGGCGGAGATAGGTGGATTTTCCGGACATATTGGGACCCGTCAGAATCATTATACGCCGCTCTTCACTGTTTAAAAAAAGATCATTGCCGATGAACTCCTCTTCACCGAGTCTCTCCACAACCGGATGACGGCCGTCGTTGATTTCAAGGATCGTATCCTCCAGAATCTCCGGCTTTACATAACCGTTTTCACGCGCTGTGCGGGCAAGCGAACAGAATACATCCAGACTAGCAACCGCTTCCGAAGTTTCGAATAGGCGCTCTGTATATTCCAGCACACTGGTCGACACCTGCTGAAAAATCTGAAACTCGAGCTCATCAGACTTCTGCCTCGCCTCGAGAAGGAGCGTCTCATGACCGGCCAGCTCTTCGGTGGTAAAGCGCTCTGCATTGAGCGTTGTCTGTTTTTTTAAATAGTATTTGGGAACGAGGTGTAGGTTCGATTTGGTTACCTCTATGAAGTAGCCAATAATCTTGTTGTACCGCAGTTTCAGCGATCCAATTCCATGCTTTTTCTGCTCCTCCTTCTGATACCGGTTGATCCACTCTCTGTTCTCCTGCATCGCCCGCCTGTAGGTGTCGAGTTTCTCACTGTAGCCCTCCCTGATTATACTGCCCTCCTGAACACTCAGAGGTGGATCGTCCGCAAGCGCCTGTTCTATCAGCTGAATCAGGTTGTTGTAACTGTACAGTGTATCGGTCTCATCCTTCAGCACTTCCGCGTCATCAAGATGCCTCGTGATCGATTCCGCTGCGGAAAGTGAATTTCTGAGCCCGAGAATATCACGGGCATTCCCCTTGCCCATCGATAGTTTCGAGATGATTCTTTCGATATCGAGAATCTGCGCGAGGTACCCCCGCACGACCTGAAGGGTTTCGGGGTTGCTGAAAAAGAACGACACCTTATCAAACCGCTTTTTGATTTCTTCGATGCTTCGCGAAGGGTTGTTGATAAAACTCTTTAGCAGTCTTCCCCCCATCGCCGTCTGCGTTTTGTCCAGCAGTTCAAGAAGGGTTGCATATTCCTTGCCCTCGGTATTTTCCACGAGCTCGAGGTGTTTTTTTGTCGCATTATCTATGAAGAGTATGCGCTCATTCCGTTTTTTTCGTATCCATCTGACATGCGACAGGTCCTGCTTTGCATTATGTATCACGTACGACAGCAGTGTTCCGCAGGCGCATATTTCTGTACTGTCTTCAAACTCAAAGGCACCGATGCTCTGCAGTCCGAAATGCCTCTTCAGCGTTTCTTCAGCTCCATTCGTACTGAACTCATAATCCTCGAGCCGCCTGATAACGACACCCGGACGGAGTGAGACCGCTTTATTCAGAGCGGCGCCGAACGGGGTCGTGTCGGTAAAAGAAGCCGGATAAACAAGCTCGCGAATTCCGTTATCCTCGATTTCTCCGGACAGGGAATCGGCAATATCATAATTATGAAAAAAGTTTGATACAAACACGCCTGTTGAAACATCAAGGGAGGCACAGGCCATGCGAAGCTGCCCCTTTTCGATACTGCCATATGCTGCCGCTATACAGTTTGACTTTTTATCGATGAGCAGGTCCGGATCTGTTATTATGCCCGGCGACATAACTTCAACGACATCTCTATTCACAATACCTTTCGCCTGTGATGGGTCCTCTGTCTGCTCGCATACGGCGATCTTTTTCCCGTGTAAAAGAAGCCTGGAAATATAATTTTTCGCAGCATGGTGCGGAAATCCGCACATAGGTACACTGTTTCTTTTTGTAAGTGTAATGTTGAGTATTCTCGAAGCCTCCAGGGCATCATCCTCAAACATTTCATAAAAATCACCGAGTCTGAAAAGGAGTATGGAACCCGCATTTCTCTTTTTGATTGTGTAGTACTGTTCCATCATCGGTGTTTTTTTCAGCATGTACCTGTATTCCTCCATTGCGGTTATCCGTCCGGACAACGCTGCCGGTAACAACACCGACGGTATTACGCCTCCGGCAGCTCGGCGCCCCTTAGGGTGTTTCCTGAAATACCGGTTATTCTGACAGTGACGAACGTCCCTGGCGGCTTTTTTGTTCCAGCCACCACAATCTTGTTCTTGCTCGTACTGCACAGCATCTCATTCGTATCTTTTCTGCTCGGCTTCTCGACAAGGGCGGTCACTTCTTTCCCAATTTCAACTCTGTTTTTTTTGTATGAAAGGGCCTTCTGAACAGCAATCAGTTCATCGAGCCGATTTGCTGCAGTTTCGACAGGGACCTGCTCCTGAATTGAAACGGCCTTTGTGCCGGGCCGCTGGGAATACCGGTATGTAAATGCATCATCGAATTCGATTTCACGGACCATACTCAGGGTCATTTTAAAATCCTCCCCGGTCTCCGAAGGAAAACCCACAATGATATCCGTTGTTATCGATGATTCGGGAAGGTATGTCCGCACAGCATCGATGATGGACCTGTAGTGGCGGGTGTCGTATTTCCTGTTCATCAACGACAGTATTTTGTCTGAACCACTCTGCAGCGGAAGGTGAAAATGCCTGCACACCCTGTCCAGAGCGGCGATCCTCCTCACAATGTCAGCGCTGAAATCTTTTGGATGAGAGGTAAGAAACCGAATCCACCTGATACCCGGTACATCATTCAGCCGTTCGAGCAGTTCTATAAAACCGATGCCTGCACTGTCTCTTCCGTATGCATTTACATTCTGTCCCAGAAGCACGATCTCCACAACTCCCCCGGCGGCAAGATCTTCTACTTCGGCAACGATCTCACCACTCGCTTTGCTCTTTTCAGGTCCCCTGACGTAGGGAACGATACAGTACGAACAGTAATTACTGCAGCCTTTGATAATATTCACCCATGCCCTGTAGCCCTCTTTTCTCAGGCCCCTGTATGTTGAAAATTCGTATTGCTTCGTATCGACACGTACCACAGGACCCCCGGTCTCATCGAGATGTTGCAGGGCATCCGGTATATCAAGATGGTGGTATGTTCCTGCAACAACGTCTATTTCAGGGAAAGACTTGACAATATCATCCGCTTTTTCCTGGGCCATACAACCTGCGAATATGATTTTCACATCCCCTCTTCTCTCCTTCAGTGCCCGGTAGTAACCGAGGCGGCCAAGAACCCTCTCTTCGGCGTGCTCTCTCACCGAGCAGGTGTTCAGTACCACGATATCCGCAGTCTCATTATTTTCCGCCCGCCTGTATCCGGATGCCTCCAGAGAAAGAGCGATGTCTATGGAGTCGGATTTGTTCATCTCGCATCCGTAGGTTTCGATAAAATATCGTTTATCCTGTTTCATCACATTTTTACCGCAATAGCTTGAGTACAGCTCCCTCAGAAAACACCTTCCAATGTATCCTAAAATCCTATGATTATTATAACAAGGTTTTAAAAAATAGGGTGCAACATAGTAATAAAATGTGAGGGATTTTGGTATGCACGGATTTTTTACAGTGGAAAAAAGAGTCGTTGAAAAAGAAGAAAAAAATCAATAATGAGAAGTACCTTGCCGGAATTGCCGCATGTCTGTGTTTCGTCGTTCAGGCGGGGATTCAGTAAAAAGTCACATTCAGAGAGCCGCACATCGGACAGACGTGCGTTCCGCCGAGCTCATCCTCATAATCGGGATAATCATTTCTGTCAGGGTATATCTTCTCCTGCCAGCGGAAATCGCAGTCTTCGCATACAAAGGTTTTATTGATGTAACTCTCAGATTCTACATCATCATCCATTTCATCATCGTCTTCAAATGAGTCGTACTCGTCGTTATCTTCAGGAAAATCCATACAACGGTCCCTCACCGCATCTGAATACCAAATAAAGCACAGGCATTTTGAGTTTACATCCGCACTATACTTTATTCCTATAAATTATAGACTAATCCATGATCGGTAATTGTCAATACTTTTTCAACAAACTTTTTTGAAAGCGAACTATTATCCGGCAACTGCTGTTTCTTTCTGCGCGTAATGTGGCTCAATGATTTCATCCATCAGCTGCAGTATCTCGGTATCTTCCATCGTATGTATGCAATCGAGGCTCGATTCAATACGTTCGAGAAAAGGGGCATCCGGAATATCGTACTCCTCGACATATATGCCGCTGAACACGCTCCGAACGGATTTTTCTTTATAGAAGAGCTCCTCATGTATTTTCTCGCCGGGCCGTATTCCCGTGTACTGGATTTCAATATCCCTCCCAGGTGTCAGCCCGGATAGAATAACAAGACTTTCCGCAAGGTCCTTGATCATAATCGGCTGTCCCATATCCAGAACAAAAACGCCGCCGTCGGCATCCAGGGTTCCGGCCTGCAGCACAAGACTCGTCGCCTCGTCGACAGTCATGAAGTATCGTGACATTTCGGGTGAGGTAATCGTCAGCGGCCCACCCCTTCGAATCTGCCGTTTAAATACGGTAATGACGCTGCCATTGCTTCCGAGCACGTTGCCGAAACGAACGCTCGAAGCGTGCAGACCCTTTTTCACGAAAGCCTGAATCATGATCTCGCATACCCGCTTTGTTTTTCCCATTACCGACACAGGGTGCACGGCCTTATCGGTTGAAATGCCTATGAAGCGTTCGACCCCGTACAGAGCGGCGAGTGAAAGAATGTTAAACGTACCGATTACATTGTTCAGATAAATCATCCTGACATTCCGCTCCATGAGAGGAACATGCTTAT
>CAZGJW010000162.1:0-6495 GCA_964525675.1 uncultured Spirochaetota bacterium | reverse complement strand
ACGAGAAGGAATATTATTAAAATACTCCTTTCAATAAACATACTGCAGACCGGAGCAAACCTGCTTCTCGTGGCTCTGGGGTGGCGGCCTTCCGGTATTGCGCCGATCATTACGGAAAACACGGGTCACGCGCCGCTTTTTGTCGACCCCCTTCCGCAGGCGATGGTTCTTACTGCCATCGTAATCGCCTTTGGAACAACGGCACTAGGGCTGGTCATAGCTATTAAATATTATATGTCGCACCGGAGCCTTGAAACTTCGTCCTTCATGTACGGGAAGACGAAATCAGATGATGAAGAGGTGGTGCAGTGAACTATATAATTCTATTTCTCATACTCCCGCTTTTTTCAGCATTTCTGGCCCCTGTGTGCAGTATCGTTCGAGGCAGGTTTGGTAAATATCTGAATATAGTGGTTTATGCTGCAGGGGCAGCCGGGGGGATTTACTTCTTTACTGTTTCCGGATTCAACGCGTATTCTGTAATCATCGGAGGCTGGAAACCTCCGTACGGAATAAACCTCTATCTGGGCCCGGCGGCATTCGGTTTCGGGATTCTCATATACTTTATCGCATTTCTCATTCATATATACGATCTTCAAAACAACCGGCCAGCATACTACCATATGCTCTTCGCACTTTTTGTATTCGCCTCCCTCGGCATGACAATGACCGGTGACCTTTTCAACCTTTTTATCTTTATCGAGATAGGCACAATCGCCCTGCTCGGTCTCTCGGCATCCGTGAGTCCGGGTTCTGGAACACGTGGTGCACTGAAATATTTTGTTCCTGCAGCTCTGGTATCGATGATTATGCTTGCCGGTATCGCGTTACTCTATTCGAGCCTCGGAACACTCAACATAGCCCACATAGCCCGAAGCAGCGAGCTGAACGGCTCTCTCGCGTTTCTTCTCGGAATCGGCATGCTCGGGATTTTCTTTTTTGAAGCAGAGCTTTTTCCGTTCAATACATGGGTGCCGGATCTGTACAAGGGAGCGCCTTCATCCATTGCAGCAGGGGTCGCAGGCATCGGCGGCATTGCAGGGGTGGTTTCCTTCGGAAGAGTTTTTCTTACCATGATGGCCGGGTCTGATACCTTCCGGTTTGCCCGAAGCCGGCTGACTGCCGTGGTTTTTATTATTGCTGCGGCGAGCATTGTGATCGGCGAGCTTGCTGCGTTGAAGGAGGAGGATTTTAAAAAGGTCCTTGCATTTTCTTCCGTCAGCCATATGGGAATCGTTGTTCTCACCTTCAGTATCGGGGGGAGTGTAGCATTGACAGCCGGGCTTTTTATTCTGTTAAACCACTCTGTTGTGAAGCCGCTCATGCTTATGACAGCGGGGTTTTATATTAAAACCTCCGGCAAAGCGCGGTGGCGGGAGATGCGCGGTATTGCTCGGAGGTACCCGCTGACCGGAGCGCTGTTCGTAGTGGGGGCGCTCTCACTCATGGGTATGCCGCTGTTTGCCGGCTTCTGGGGGAAGATGATTCTGTTAAAAAGTCTGTTCAGCGGGCAGGGCTCCCTTTCGGCAGCAGGGCAACAGACGTTTCCTCTGATCGGTGCTGCTGTGATTCTCTTCTCTGTTATACTGGAGGGCACATATTTTATGCGAATTGGGCATGTGTTTTTTGAAGCGCCGCCTTCGGAAGATATACCCGGGCGCAGCCGCCGTCTGAAAATAAGCCTGAGCACAGCGGCACCCGCCCTGATTCTCGCGCTTGTTGTCGTGTTTTTCGGTTTGCGTCCGGGTCTCATCGAAGGGTATCTGAGCCGGGCTGCGGCGGACCTCATCAACACGGCGGATTATATCAATAATGTGCTCGTTACCCTTTCAGCAGCCGGAGGAGCCCTATGATGAAGTTGTGTCCGGGTATCTTAAATACAGGTATGTTTGGCGCCGTTGTCTTCCCGTACGCTGTCGGTATTTTTTCTCTGATAATTCTCAAGAGGTGGAAGCGGCTCCAGTGGGCCTTCTTCTTTCTGAGCACGCTGTTTCAGCTCTTTGCCGCATATTCTCTGTTCAGAAGCGGGAATTTCGGCTCCGGTATTTCGCAGAAATTTCCGTTTGCCCTGTCTCCAATTCCCGGCCTCGGGCAGAGCGCTCTGTTTTTCCAGTTTACGGGCCTTGGATTCATCTTTTTTGCAGGTTCGACAATTGTCACCCTGATTATTTCTATTTTTTCTCTTGCGTTCAACGACAGAGACCACGCTACCGGCGTTGCTCCTCTGTGGACCATACTCATGGGCGCCAATGCCGGAATATTCTTTGCCGGCGACTGGTTGAGCTTTCTCATTTCATGGGAGGTGATGGGATGGACGTCATTTCTCATAATCGCTCACGGAAGGGAAGATTCCCGGAAAGCGGCTCTGTACTACTATATCCTGTCGCTCATCGGTTCGTCGGCGATGCTTGCCGGAATTTTTATTGGTGTAAGCGGCAGCGGGAGTATGGCCATTGCAGATTCCGTGCGCTACTTTTCAGGGCTGTGGGGTACGAGAAACAGCCTGGTCGTTTTGAGTACACTATTTTTTACCGTTGCTTTCTTTGCCAAATCGGCCGTATTTCCCTTTTACATGTGGCCGTCACTGGCGCACGCTGAAGCGCCGGATGATTTTTCCTCGTTTCTCTCAGGTGTCATGATCAAGTACGGGGTATTCGGTCTGATTGCGGTTGTGCTTCCAATTTACAGGGCGGGGTATGTCGGCCCTGCAGTCCATGGTGTGCCGCTGTACCTTGCAGTGCTCGGCTGGTTCGGCGTTATTACAGCAGTTCTCGGAACACTGTACGCAATCAAGCAGGATGACATGAAAAAGCTCATGGCATACTCGACGGTTTCGAACATCGGCCTGATCATTGCGGCGCTTTCCATGAACTCGTCTCTGGGCATTGCAGCGGCGCTCTTTCATACATTCAATCACATGGTATTCAAAGGGGGCATATTCCTGTCGCTTGCTTCGGTCAAATACAGAACCGGAGAGCGGGAAATGCACAAATTGGGTGGAATGGCGTACCGTATGCCGCTTTCCTTCTTTACCTTTCTCATATGTATCATCGCTGCTGCAGGCATACCGCCGATGAGCGGTTTCGCATCCAAATGGATGATCTATCAGGCCCTGTTCGAAAAGAAAATGCTCATCATGGCGATCCCCGCCTTTTTTGCATCGACTGGTTCGTTCCTCTATCTGTACAGGGGACTTCATACCATATACCTGGGTCAGCTCTCAAATCGATTCGCAAAGATAAAGGAAGCGCCCGCACCCATGGCCTTTGCAATGCTGATTATGATGTTTACCGTTATGCTCGGCGGTTTTTTCCCCGGTCTTGTGCTGAGTCCGGTAAACAGTATATTTACGGGTATGGGGTTTGCTCATATAAGCCAGGACCTCTTTTCGATTCAGGGGGTAACCACGAGCATCAGGCTGACCTCGATCGGAACGATCTTTATGGGTTCTTTTTTCATCGTTGGTTTTTTGTATCTGATCGGCAAGAAGAGGGAGCATGTAGAGCAGCTCGACACCTACACCTCAGGGGAAATGCCTGAAGAGTGGGGCCTGACCGAGGAGAAGTATCACTACGGGATGCACTTTTACGAGCCTCTTGAGGTCACTATTGAGCCCTTTTTGAAAGGAACTTCGATGGACAGCCTTTTCAGACGAATAGGATATGAAACAGGAAAGCTGAGTGGCACTGTAAAACGGTGGTTCAACACGCCGCAGCTCGGCACTCTTGTGCTGCTGATCGTTGTCGTTTTGTTGGTTGTTGTGCTGGGGAGGTAAGTTTCTGCGCTCTATGTATATGCCCTATTGGGTAATATGCCCTATTGGGTACTGTGCCCTATTGGGTACAAATATCAGAGAGGAATCACATAATGATACTGAGTGTGGTCAAGGTGCTGGGACATGCATTTTTTGTTATGGCTGTAGGTTTGCTCTTCATGGGTGTCGGCAGACGGTTTTCCGCACGATTTCATCGGAGATACGGGCCCCCGGTATGGCAGAGCTATATAGACGTAATAAAATGTTTCAGCAGGAAGAGCATCTCGCATCACTGGATCATGGATATGGGTTCCGTTATGGGTCTTGCAGGGCTCGTTGCCGCTTCCATGTTTTTACCGGTCGGTCGGTACCTGCCGTTTCAATCGACGGGCCCGATCATCGTCATTCTGTATCTCATGCCGATCGGATATCTCGGCATGGCAATGGGGGTGTCGGCCTCCGGCAACCCGCTCGCATCCATCGGCATCGGCAGGGCGCTTACCCTGATGCTCGGCTACGAGGTGCCCTTTGCAACGATTGTTCTGTGCATGATTGCTGCTTTCAATTCAACGTCCCTGGTTTCGCTCGGGCAAGCGCAGCAGGCGGGGTTTTTGAGCTGGAATATAATCACAATGCCGTTCGGTTTTGTTGCGGGTATTATCGCGCTTCAGGCCATGCTTGCCGAAAAGCCCTTTGATACGATGATCGCGCCTTCCGAGATTGCCTCAGGCCCGATGGTCGAGCTCTCCGGCAAATTCCTTGGGCTCGCCTTTCTGCAGCACAGTGTCGGAATCTTCATCGAAACAGGGCTGATCGTTACTCTCTTTTTAGGCGGGGGCCCTGGGATAGGGCTTTTTATTCTGAAGCAGTTTTTAGTGTATATGCTATCCCTTGCGATCAATGCCATATTCGCCAGGTACCGGGTGGAGCAGGCGACGAAGTTTTTGTGGTTCACTGCCGGCGGGCTTGCATTTATTCAACTTGTCATTAATATGTACCTGAGGTCCGGTACAATTTAAATAAGGTTATTACGAGGTAATAGATATGCTGAAGGTAAGCAGGGAAGAGATACTTGACGGAAAGTTCGAGCGCGTCCTGAACTTTTTCAGGAGCCGAAGTCTCTGGATGCTTTACTACTGCACCGGGTGCGGCGCAGTCGAGCTTCCCCCTACAATGACGAGCAGATTTGACATAGAGAGGTTCGGCATCGGGCCCATGGCCACCCCGCGGCAGGCGGATATTCTGCTTGTTACCGGGTATGTGTCGGTGAAGACCCTCAAGCGGATCGTGCGCTCCTACGAACAGATGCCGGAGCCAAAATGGGTTGTCGGTTTCGGATCATGCCCTGTAAACGGCGGGATCTACTGGAAGAGCTATGCAACCATCAACCAGCTCGATCGGTATATTCCTGTCGATCTAAGCCTGAGCGGATGTATGCCGAGGCCGCAGGCGGTTATCGACGGTTTCGTAAACTTGATGGAGATGATACGAAAAGGCGAGGCGGTCGGATATAAAAAGTACCGGCTCAACTACGAGTGGTACAAGCAAAACCAGGCTGAGGTGCTCGAAAGAACGGAGCCGGTTCTGAGGCCAGGTATTGCTTCTGTTGGAAAAGTCCAGGAGACAAAGAAGAAAATCTCCGTCATGGAAGGTGTGAAATGACGAATAAAGAGATGGCACGAAAACTGCGCAGACTGCTTGCGGGTAGCACGGTAAACGAGCGTTACGGCAACAGACTGGAGGTTATAACCGATGGCCCACATGCCGTAAGTGCACTCGTTATACTGAAATCATCCGGGTTCGAGCATTTATCGAATATTACCTGCGTTGACTGGATCGATGAGCACCGCATGGATGTAACCTATAACCTGTGGTCCTATACCCACAGGCTTCATGCAGTGGTCAAGGCGCAGGCTCACCGTGATGCTCTGGAAGTTCCGACCACAGGGGAGATCTGGCCGCAGGCGCAGGTGTATGAACGGGAAATACACGAGATGTTCGGTGTCGAGTTTACCGGCAATCCCGATCTTTCACCGCTTTTTCTCCATAACTGGCGCGACATGCCGCCCCTCCGGAAGGACTTCGATACTGAGGAGTATTCCAGGCGGGCGTATGGAGTTGTAGACGGTGTTGAGGAGGCTGGTGTATGAGTGATTTTTATGAGGTAACGAAGATAGCCGAAACCGACGAATACGCGACCTATGATTTTTTCTTCGGCCCCAACCATCCGGGCATGCATGGAAACTTCGGATATGTGTGCGACGTTGTAGGCTCCACCATAACTCGAGTACGGGTGAATGCGGGACAGCTGCACAGAGGATTCGAGAAGCTTATGGAACAGAACCTCTGGTTTCAGAATATCAGCCTCATCCCTAGAATCTGTGTTCCCGATCCAGACCCGAATGAGGTCGCCTACTGTACTGCTGTTGAACGGCTTATGGGTATCGAGATACCGGTGCGGGCGAAATTCTTGAGAAGTCTTACCCTCGAGATGAGCAGGATGACATCCCTCCTCATGGGCATGGGTGCGCTCGGCGCCATGATGGGGCTGTACGGCGTCATGTACCGGATGATGAATGAGAGGGACCGTGTGCTCGATTTTTTCGAGTGGCTTACCGGCGCCCGTATCTACCATATATATAATCTGCCGGGCGGTGTGAGGAGGGACCTTCCCGAAGGATTCGCGGCAAAACTTGAAAGCCTGCTCGATGATATGGAGTACAACCTTCGGGAATGGGACA
>CAZGJW010000161.1:0-6795 GCA_964525675.1 uncultured Spirochaetota bacterium | reverse complement strand
AGGCACAGGCAGGAATTCAGAACAAGATGAAAACCGCAGTCACAATGGACCTGCCGGTCGATGACGAGTTTCCCCTGGTTCTTTTTGGAAACTACAACATTCTGACACCTGAAAGCACCACCGAGACTGAGACCCTTTCGATCGTCATCAATGAGCGAAATATGATGACCGGTGAAGAGAAACAGGTTTTTGAGACAACCGCCGACCTCGAAAACTTTTTAAACAACCCTCAGAAGAATCTGTCAGGTTTTTTCCGGAATTTCCTCACCTATAAAACCTACCTTGCTTCGTTGACCGTGGATCCGCCTGACACGCTCATATCCCTTGACAACAGACTGCTCGGTACGGGCGCCGTGTCCGGTATTCTCGTTACGCCGGGGAATCATCGTGTGACCATGACACGAAAAGGATACAGAACATTTTCTGACCTCATTTTTTTCGACAAAGACCCATTCTTTTTGCATGTCAACCTTCAAAAAAATCCGGCCAGCCGGAGGTATACCCTGTATACCGTCCCGGCAGGCACAGACATGTACCTCGATGAAGAATACATGGGTAAAACTCCCGTTATATTCTATATAGATAGCGACGATCAAGTCATAACCCTCAAACGGGAAGGGTACCGTACCCTGGCAGTCAATGCTTCGAAGTTCGATAAAAAAACCGGCGAAATTGAGATCATGATGGAGAGGCCGGAACAATGGGACCAGACTGCAAAAATAGCGGACCGGCATAAAAAACGTGGGAAACTGCTCTCCTATGCCGGTTTCGGGATGATCGGTTTAGTTATTCTGTTCGGCACACTAACAACATTGAACCAGCAGAGAGCAGATCTATACGCCGATAAAGACACGGATACGTATGACAGCTCTGTTCGCTTGAGCCGCCTGTACAGTACACTTACCGTTTCCTCCTCCATTCTCACCCTCGGTATTTTTACCTTTTCATTCATAGAGACGCTGCAGTATTTTAACCTCTACAGCAGCCTGGGAAACCCGGGTACATCAATCCCGATTGTACAGACAGAGGTGCAATTCTGATATGCTCCTTCGAAGTTATACACTGCTTGGAAAACGTCTCAACGGGATATTCAAGGCAAAAAAGGGTGATGCATCACTCCTTTCGGACGTTGAAGAGCTTCTCATCACGGCGGATTTCGGCATCGAGTTTTCCGATGAGATTATCCGTGAGTTTAAAAAGAGGGCAGGCGGCGCAAACCCGAACCAGCTCTCCTCTCTGCTGAAAAGTATTGTGAAGGAGCGGATGACTATCCGCCCGTTCCATTCATCGGATGGACAACTCAGTGTTTTTCTGGTATTCGGTGTGAACGGAACCGGAAAAACGACAACTGTGGGAAAACTCGCCTATTTTTTTAAACAGAAAGGTAAAAAGGTGCTTGTTGCAGCGGCAGACACATACAGGGATGCGGCTATCGATCAGCTTGCCGTCTGGTGCAGCAGGGCCGATGTTCCTGTTATCAAACAGTACCAGGGGTCCGACCCGGGAGCGGTTGTGTACGACTCCTGTGATTCCGCGCTCAGCAGGCAGGTGCAGTTTCTCATCATCGATACAGCCGGCCGCCTCCACAACAAACAGCAGCTTATGGAGGAACTTTCGAAAATAGGCAGGATACTCGAAAAGAAGCTCCCTGAAACACATATTGAGAAAATACTGACTCTCGATGCGACAACCGGACAAAACGGGATAAGTCAGGCATCACTGTTCAATGAATACATCGGGGTCAACGGCATTATACTCACAAAACTGGATTCATCTGCAAAAGGCGGAGTCGCATGCAGTGTATCGGGCAAGCTCGGCATACCGATTCTGTTTGCAGGCGTGGGCGAGGGAATCGAAGACCTAATAGAATTCAATATCGATACGTACCTTGAGGAACTTTTTTCCCTGAATTGACGGGTGAGTGCCTCGCCTTTCTGATCATGTGCATGTATGCGTAGACGCACTGCAGTCGGAAAATAAAGGATGAAAACACGAAAAGGAGCACATAATGAATAGATTTGAACTTATTAAAATGCTGAAGCAGACTAATGAAAGAAAGATTGTTCTGCTCGTCCTCGACGGGCTCGGTGGTCTTCAGAAGAACGGTAAGACAGAGCTCGAAGCAGCGAAAACACCCAATCTCGATAAATTGGCCGAGCGGTCGGAAACGGGCCTGATGGTGCCAATTATGCGCGGGATAACACCCGGCAGCGGGCCCGGGCATCTTGCTCTTTTCGGATACAACCCATTGACCTACATCATCGGACGCGGGATACTCTCTGCTCTGGGGGTAAAATTTCCTGTGCAGGACGGTGATCTTGCCGTGCGCGTAAATTTCGCAACAATAGATGATCAGGGCAATGTAACGGATCGAAGGGCAGGACGAATACCCGACGAGATCAATAAAAAAATGTGTGATAAAATCCGGGAGATTTCGCTTCCAGGCGTGTCATTTTTTATTGAAACGGAAAAAGACCACAGGGCCGCCCTTATCTTCAGGGGACAAAAGTTTTCAGAGAACCTGTCGGAAACCGACCCACAAAAAACAGGTGTACCCCCGCTCGAGGCAAGACCGCTCGACCGGAGCAAAGAGGCACAGAAAACCGCCGAGCTTATCAATCAGTTCAACTCCCGGGTTCGAGCGAAGCTGAAGAACGAGCACCCTGCAAACGGAATTTTACTCAGAGGCTTTGCCCTGCATAAAAAAATCCCGTCATTCGAAGAAGTCTACGGGCTCAATGCATGCGCCATTGCGGGATATCCTATGTACAGGGGCCTTGCCCGGCTCGTGGGGATGCAGGTTATAGACGATGTTGAAAGCGGTGTGGTGCCACAGTTCAAAAAGTTGCAGGACCTGTGGGGAAACTACGATTTCTATTTTGTTCATATCAAATATACCGACAGCTTCGGTGAAGACGGAAAGTTCGACGAAAAAGTCAAAGTCATTGAAGAAGTCGATCGCAACATCGCCACGATTCTCGATTTACAGCCGGATGTTTTCGCCATCACCGCTGATCACTCGACACCAGCGGAATATAAAGCGCATTCCTGGCACCCTGTCCCGCTCTTACTCAGGTCCCGGTGGAGCAGGTGGGCCGATGTTCCAGGCTTCAATGAGCGATCACTTCTAGGAGGGACACTCTCAACGATCAATTCGCTTGACCTTATGCCCCTTCTTCTTGCACATGCAGAAAAGCTTGCAAAATACGGCGCATAAGCGGTACGAGAAACCGGTTTTTCTTTCGAGCATGCCAATGACAGATAGTGAAAAAATAGAAAAAAAATTTAAATTAAGTATCTGAAATTCTTGACAATGGGAACAGAAAGCATTAGGTTTTCAATAATAGTTAGTATATTTATCATTATTGTTAAGGGGGCGGTAGATTGCCAGAAAAAATATACACGACATATCAGATTGGGAAATTCTGTCAGGTAAACATCCGCACTGTCATTCGATGGATTGAGACGGGAAAATTGAAGGCCTACTCCACACCAGGCGGGCACAGGCGTGTCAAGTGGAGCGATTTAATTACTTTTTTGACGCAGAACAGAATGCCCATACCAAGGGAGCTCGAAGAAGCGAAAAAGAGAAAGGTTCTCGTTGTCGATGACGATCCCGATTTTCTCGAGATTGCATCGAAGATTATCGAGAAGATACAGGAAGCCGAAGTCAGAACAACCGCTTCAGGCTTTGATGCGGGTATTCTGGTCGCTGAATGGAACCCCGATCTAATCCTACTCGATTTTCTCATTCCCGATCTCGATGGATTCGAGGTAACAAAGAAAATCAGGAATAATCCCAGACTAAAAAAGATACCCATCATTGCAGTGACTTCAATTACCGACCCGGCTGAACTCGAAAAAGTCAAAACCTGCGGTGTTGACTCCGTTATTACAAAACCAATCGAGAATGAGAATTTCCTCAAAAAAATCGACAGGTTTCTCTACGTAAGTCGGAGCTGAATACGTACTCCTGATTTGCCTTTACGGGTTTCATACTGGTTAACGTGAACTTCCATTGGATAAAACCATATATTGCAGAAATATCGGTATTTGCCCTGATTTGCAATTAGTTTTTCGGAGATTGAACGCATGAAGGATGTTCGGATAGAAATAATTAAGGGGGATATCACCGAACGGGAAACGGATGCCATTGTCAACACCGCCAACAACCTGCTGCTCCTAGGATCTGGTCTCGGCGGCGCTATCAAGGCAAAGGGGGGCGCTTCAATCGCCAAAGAATGTGCGCAATACGGGACAATCGAAATAGGCGACGCGGTTGTCACCGGCGCCGGGAATTTGAAAACACAGCATATCATCCATGCAGCGCTTACAGAGTTCGACGGGCATATTACGAAGGAAAATATTGAGGCTGCTCTTCTCAACAGTCTACAGCTTGCAAATAAAAAGAGGTTCAAAAGCATCGCTATTCCCGACATGGGTGTCGGTATTTCCAGGTTTCCCCCCGAACCATGCGCCGAGATAATATTTACGGTATTAAAAAAATACGTCGAAACAAAAAACAGGTATCTTCGGCTCATCGAAATAATACTCTGGGACATTGAGTCGCTTCGTATCTTTAAAAAAGTTTATTTACGGATATTTCAGCAGGGAGAAGCATGAACTTTCCGGCAATCATTGCAGGCATCGCCATCCTAAGTATTCTTTCCATCTTTTCTTACATCAAACTATTCAGAAAACCGAAGAAGCTTCAGAGAATATGGACACAGATTCAAGCGGGAGACACGAGAAACTCGATTCGGCATTTGAAAACGATTATTATTAAACAGGGCGGTTCTATCGATGCGCACTTTCTGCTTGCAGAATGTTACAGACGTGAAGGAAACTGCCAGATGGCCGTCGTAGAATACCGCTTTTGTCTGAAAATCCGGAAAAAACCCTTTCTTACCACGATGAAAGAGATACGGGAGGGGCTTATCGAGTGTTACCTTCGTCTTAACAAGGAGGATGAGGCGCTCACCGAGCTTCTCGAACTCTCGAGAATCGAACCGAAAAATCACCTGTACCTCTATGAGATTGCAAAAATATTTTACCGCAAGGGAAACCTCGAGCAGGCAGTCACCTATTTCGATAAAACAATCAAGGTCAACCCCACACACGGGCCAAGCCTCGGCTACCTCGGTATGATCATGTATCATGCCAATCAAATTAAAGAAGCAGTCGTATATCTAACCAAAGCAGTTAAATACGATCAGACCAACTACCGCGCGTACTACTACCTGGGCAGAGTTTACATGGACGGGCGTGATTTTACACGGGCCATAACTTATTTCGATGCGGCGCAGAGGTCTCCGGATTTCAGAATTCGCGGATACCTTCAGAAGGGTGTCTGCTACAGGGAAATGGATGAGTTTGAAAATGCCGTGGATGAATTCAAAAAGGCGATGTCTTCAGCGGCCGGAAAAGACCAGAATCTCCTGCTGACCGCCAAATATGCACTCGCACATCTGTACGAGTCACGGGGCAAGCTCGCAGAGGCTATAGAACAGTGGGAGGGAATTTACAGAATCAACGCCGCATTCAAAGATGTTGCAAAAAAACTCGAAAAATATCAGGACCTTCGGGCCGATGACAATATGAAAGATTTTCTTGTCAGCCCTCTTCCGGTATTCGAAGGTATTTGCCTGGACATCGTGAAGCATCTCGGGTACGACATGGTGGATATAAAGCATGTAAAATCGAGTATAACAAAGGTAATCGGAGCACCGCGTGCAGCCATCGCACGCAGTGTGAAACGGCATTACGCATATATTAAAATTTACAGGGACGCCGTAGGCCTGGGTCTCAATGCGGTAAAGACGCTTCTTGAAGAGGCAAAAACCCTTCATTGCGGAAAGGCTTTCTGTATTTCGCCTGCCTCCTTCCGACCGGAGGCATTGGAGTTTGCCATGCCACGCCAGATCGACCTCATCGGCGGCGATAGACTTTCCGAAATCCTCGAGGAAATCCGTGGATGAAAAAGCGCTCCACGGCAGATCATCTATAACCGCAGGACCTTTACGGCGTTCTCCATGGTCTGTTGTGCCAGCTCTTCAACCGACACCCCTCTGCATCCTGCAATAAAACGTGCAGTTTCCACAAGATTCACGGGTTCATTCGGCCTGCCCCTGAAACCCTGCGGGGAAAGGTAAGGCGCATCGGTCTCAATGACAAACCTATCTGCAGGCACGATTTTCAGTGCATCACGTATATGTCCGGATTTTTTATACGTAACGTTACCCGCAAAGCTCAGGTAAAAACCGAGATCGAGCAACCTTTTTGCTGTTTCAGGACCGGAGGAAAAACAGTGAATTATACCCGTCTGTCTGACACAGGTGGTCTTAAGTGTATGGATCAGGTCTCTATCGGAATCTCTTGTATGTATAACCACAGGCAGGTTCAATTGATTTGCAAGCCCGATCTGCCTGGTAAAAAGCTCAATCTGGGCAACATGGGTTCCGTAATTATGAAAATAATCGAGGCCGATCTCTCCGATGGCAGAAACATTCCCGCCTTCCGCCTGCTTCTTTAGAATATCGATATCCCCATCCATCCGTTTATCACTGAAATACGGAGGAATCCCGGCTGTAAGGTACATATCAACAGAAAACCGGTCTTTCAGCACCTCAATTGTGTCCCTTCGCGTAAAAAAATCAGCGATTCCGACCGATATATCTAAAAAACGAACAACACCGTTTTCACAGGCATGAGATATTGCGGTATCGAGGGGAATATCCGCCTCTTCCATGAGAAGAAGATGGCAGTGGGTATCAAAATAGTGTATAATGCTTTCAT
>CAZGJW010000160.1:0-6802 GCA_964525675.1 uncultured Spirochaetota bacterium | reverse complement strand
TCGGTGTTTCAATTATTATTATCAGCCACAATATTGCACATGTATTTGAACTCGTCGACAGGATAATCGTTCTACGAAGTGGCCGTAAAACAGGTGAAAAACTTAAAGATCAAACCAACATGAATGAGATCGTATCCATGATAACAGGTGTAATTGAGCAAGCAACCGATAGTAATTAAATAAAAAGTTGATATCCAATAAGCAGGAATTACTAAAGCCCCTGGTTAACAGGGGCTTTAGTACCAACAGTAGATGTGACCTTCTGAGACTATTTTTCAAGGTATTTATCAACATTTGATTTGTCAACAACGACTCCCGGGATTAGCAGCCTCTTGACAGGTGGTTCCTGACCCTTAATGAGCAGGACCGTCGTATTCATTATGACATGAGCCATTTGCTTGTTATCCTGTTTTACGGTAGCAGTAAGCTCGCCATCTTTTATCGACTTAAATGCACCTGGAAGTCCATCAAAACCATAGACATTTATTTTCCCCAGCAACCCCTTTTCCTTCACAGCAGCAAGCCCTGCAAGTGCTCCAGGATCCCAGCAGCCGAATACAACCACAGTATCCGGATGAGCATCCAGTTCATTGATGGCAGTTTCATAGGCCTTCTTATCGTCCCAATCGCACGCCCTGAAAATAACCTCGTAGCCATTTGCCTCAAGAACCTGTTTCACACCATCCCTGCGGGCATCACCAGTCTGATGTCCGAGTGTACCTCCAAGTATCAATACCTTACCTTTTTGTGAAGTGTGGTCAACGATGTATTGACCCAGAAGTCGTGCAGAAGCCAGATTATCCGTTTGAGCAAGAGCACCGACATTAGGATCATCGATAGCGGTATCGACAGCCGAAATGACAATCCCCTTTGAAGCGGCCTTCTTCAGGGATTCACCAAAAGCCCTGTTATCTATAGAGCCAATGATGATACCCTGCACACCCATGTCGATAGCATTGTCTACCGATTGCTTTTGCAAGTTTGCATCCGCTGTAGTGGGGGAAAGGTCAACCAGCTTTACACCTAGAGTATCAGCTTCCTCCTGCATATACTTTGCCATCTGTGCCCAGAAAGGTGTAAGGCCGCCCGGAAAACCAGTGTACGCAATGGTGATTTTCTCTTTTCCGGTCTTTTGTGATTCCTTGCTTCCTCCGGCAAATACCAGCCCCGTGATACACAAAAAAACTACCGTAAATAAAACAATTCTTTTCATAACTCTGTTCATAAGTCCCTCCATTACTTTATTATCTGTGGTCTCCTATTCAACGAATAGGATTTATGCATTTTCCTCTCTTCTGCGCTGCATAATATCAAGCCATACTGCAAAAATTATAACGGCTCCGATTGAAATACGCTGCCAGGAAGAACTCACACCGAGATGGCTTAAACCAGTATTTAAGGTAGTAACAATAAATACCCCTATGACTGTACGAGCAATATTGCCTACACCACCTGTTAAACTCGTTCCCCCTATGATGACAGCCCCCAGAGCATTGAGCTCCAATCCAAGACCCCAGGAGGAGTTCGTAAAGTTAAGCCGCGAAGCAAGAATTATTGCCGATATCGCTGTAGATACTCCTCCAATCATGTAATAGACTATATAATATTTTTTAACCGGAATACCGGCCCTCCTTGACATCTCATTGCTACCACCGATTGCATAACAGTTAAATCCAAGCTTGGTATACGAGAGAATAATATGTGCAATCAGGAATGTTATCACCATGATGCTAATTGGTATCAGATATCCCTGTCCGATGGATTGAAATGATAGTGGAAATTGAGAGATATCCTTATTTTTACCGAGAATTTCTGCAAAACCACGGTAGACTTTCATCATACCCAGAGTACCAATAAAAGCGGGGATACCGGTACTCACTATTATAGCCCCATTGAAAGCACCTGCTAGTGCTCCGAACAGCAGGCTTAAAAATATGTTTATTCCGACAGGAATATTGGCCTTAAGCATCAAACCTGTTATTACCGCTATCAAACCAAAGAGTGAACCTATTGAAAGATCCAGGCCACCGGAAATAAGCACTATCGTCGCTCCGGTCGATAACGTCCCCAGAACTACTGCCTGGGTGAGAATTGTTTTAAAGGTATTGAAGGTTCTGAAGGTAGGCGATAACGATGTAAACACCAGATATATTATCAGCAAACCAACTAACGGTTGCACGCCCCGTTGTAATCGAAAGATTGCTCTTCTATTTGCATCGGACACTTCGGCCATAATCCTTCATTTTCGATATGAACAGTATAACACAAAAGAGTGGTAAAAAGAATTCTTTATTTATTCACAGCAAAATTCGAGTTTTACAATTTCGACTTTGAAACTGCGTTTTTGATACAATAAAACATGACTCATCTCATCTACAGCATTGAGATAGGGTCGATATCTATCTCCATGTAACAGTCTCCCTGTAGACGCACAGTCTGCTGAAACTCCTTTATGAGCGAAAGAATGGGAGCAACCTTTTTCGTCTTGATAATGACATGTATCCTGTTGTAGTTCTTCACACGCGAAATAGGGCACTCGATGGGACCGAGCATCGAAACTGGCGATAGTTGCATCTTCCGCCCGGATGCCTCCCCGCCTGCTGAAATATCCGAAAGCCCGCTGCCTCTTTCCACCCCGAGCGGTCCTGCAGATGAGCCGTCCGTCGGCAGACGGTCGGTTAAAAACGATACGGCACTCTGGCCGAGGTCCATCAAATGAGCGGTGTTCCTTCCCCTGAATACGAGCCGGATGATCCGGCAGAAAGGTGGGTAGTTGAGCGCCTGTCTAAACTTTATCTCACGTGTGAAAAACTCCTCATAATCCTGGTTTTTCGCTGTCTGTATTGCATAGTGGACCGGGTTATACGTTTGTATAATAACTTCACCGCCTTTTTCACTTCTCCCCGCTCTGCCCGATACCTGGGTGATAAGGTTGAATGTTCGTTCCGCAGCCCGGAAATCCGGAAAGTTCAGCGGAATATCCGCGTTGAGCACACCAACGAGTGTTACATTTGGGAAATGCAGCCCCTTTGATACGATCTGTGTGCCGAGGAGAATGTCTATCTGCCTCTTGGCAAACGCCGTGAGTATCTGGGAAATTGCAGTCCGTTTTTTTACCGTATCGGTGTCCATGCGGACGATTACCGCTCCCGGGTACAGCTCATTGAGGATCTTTTCAATCTTTTCCGTGCCGAAACCGGAAAACCCGATTCCTTCGTACCCGCAGTTTGGGCATGACTCAGGGGGCGGTATCGAATACCCGCAGTAGTGGCAAATCATCTTGCCCATGTGTTTGTGAAAGGTGAGGGTTATATCGCAATGTTCACAATGGAATACATACCCGCAGTTTTCGCAGTACACGTGGGGGGAGAATCCGCGCCTGTTTAAAAACAGGATGACCTGCTCACTGCGCTTGAGCCTGGCTTCGATCGCACCGAGCAGGGGGCGTGAAATATATTTCTCTCCCCGCGTCTTTCTCAGATCGCTGATGTGCGTTTTCGGTAGTTTCTGATCCAGCACTCGCTCCGGGAGATGGAGCAGCTTCAGTTTCTGCTGCTTGGCGAGGTAGTAGGACTCAACAGACGGTGTGGCGCTGCCCAGAATGAGCGATGCGTTGTGTCTCTTCGACCGAAAAAATGCCACACTGCGTGCACTGTAACGCGGCGTTTCGTCCGATTTATAGCTCGTTTCATGCTCTTCATCTATGATGATGATGCCGATCCGGTCAAAAGGGGCGAAAATTGCAGAACGAGCACCGATTACAATCCGTTTCTCGCCGGAAAGTATCCTGTGCCACTCGTTTATCTTCTCCGCCTTTGTAAGCCGGGAATGGAGAAGGGCGAGCGTGTCTCCCATCCTCCTCGAAAAGTACCGGACCGTCTGCGGCGTAAGCGATATCTCCGGCACCAGGAGAATCGCACCCAGTCCCCGCCTGACAACCTCATGAATGATCCGGAGGTATATCTCGGTCTTCCCGCTCCCCGTCACGCCGTGGAGCAGAAAGTTTTCCCCGGTGCCGTTCTCAAGCGGTTTTAGAAGGGTGTTCAGAACCAGCTCTTGATCGGAAGTCAATGAAAACGTCTTTTCAGGAGGGAGATCATTCTGAAACAGCAGCTTCCTGTCTCTCCGCTTGATGCCTTTCGGAACAATCGTCCAGAGAGCTTCTCCTATGGAGCAGAGGTAGTAGTGGGAAATCCACTGGGCTGTTTCAAGAAGGTCTTCATTGAGAACCGGTTCTCTATCAAGAACCTCCTCTATCTCTTTCACGCGGGCAAGCGCAGTCTCAGCGGCAAGCCTGTATACAATCCCAACAGAATCTTTGTTTCTGAGGTTTACCCGCACCCGCATACCCGGCTTTAAATCGATTCCGGGCGGGATTTCATAGGTAAGAGGTTCAATGGGTCTGTTAAACGCAACATCTGCGAACATCTACTTTTTCACGTCTCTGAAGTAGTCCCGGAGCATTTTTAGATCATTCCACACCGGGCGTTTGTACTTTTCGGGAAAGCGTAATACCGCTGCAGGATGATAGGTCGGCAGGACGGGATATTCTTTATACTTTTGAAATGTCCCCCGAAGTCTTGAAATACCCTGGTTCGTTCCTGTAAGTGTCCTGGTGGCGGGGAGGCCGAGGCAGACGATGACAAGGGGCTGAATTATTTCAATCTGCCGTTCGAGATAGGGCAGGCATGCACGAACCTCATCGGGGAGCGGGTCACGGTTTTCAGGTGGGCGGCACTTGACGATATTGGTAATATACACCTCTTCTCTCGTCAGATCTATGGCAGCGAGCATACGGGTGAGAAGCTGGCCGGCTTTACCGACAAAGGGCCTCCCGGTTTCGTCCTCCCGGGCTCCCGGCCCTTCACCGATAAAGATAATATCGGCATTGCTGTTTCCTTCACCTGCAACGGCCATCTTCCTTCCAGCGTATAGATGGCATTTCCGGCACGCCCGCACCTGCTCCTCGATCTCAAGAAGCATATTTTTGGAATCAGCGGTCTTTCTGCCCTTCGAATAAGTGGTCTTTTTTCTTCCGGAATCAGTGGTCTGCTTACTCCTGAAACCGGTTCGGATATACTGCAGGGTATCATCGATGAGGGAACTGTATTCTTTTTTTATATCCAAGGCAACCGCCTTCGTCAGAATGCCAGAGGTTTATACCGATCGGCTGAGCGGTACTCATCAGCACCTTCGGCAGGTTACAATTCTTTTATCTGAAGCAGGCTTACAATTTTTTTTTCTCCGAGGCGGCCTTGCACTGAATACACATCTTTGCTTCCGGAATTGCGAGGAGTCTCTTTTCCTCTATTTCCTTCCCGCACACAACACATTTACCGTACACGCCCTCGTCTATCCTTTTTAGAGCGTCCTGAATTTCAAGGAACTTGCGCTGCTCGGTCTCGTTGAGCTTTTCGTTAATCTGCATTTCATATACCGTATTCGCCGTATCGACAATGTCACCGATTACATTCTCACTCTCTATTTCTCCGACCTCTTCCAGATCTTCTTTTTCAAACATACTTAGTATATCATTCATCTTCACGATCAGTTTTTTCTGTAAGGAATCAATTACCTTTTTTCTCATAACCACCCTCCCGAAAACTCTCCAGGCTGTATAAAAAAGTTTTAATGGGCATCGTACAGTTACACGGTATCTTCCTCAGGATTTAGACCTTAGAGTTACTCCGATAGCGTAGAAATATAAACACAAATCATAAAAATTCCAATAAAAAATTGCAATCAGAAGTGAAAAAAACCGATGTTACCCGTACGCCTTTGTCAGCATCCTCTCGAGCCGTTCGCGGGCAATAAGTTCTATGGGACGGATATTTGAAAGTTCCATTGCCTTTTCTGAATACTTTGAAGAAGTAATAAATATTCCCCGTGTTGCGTTTTCCTCAGCCATTCGCTCCAGGAGCTCCCGTATGGGAATTTCCCCGACCTGATTGGTCCACCGGGCTACATGCACAATGCACATCCGCTCACCTCTACCTGCAGAAAGCATGCCCTTGAACTCAATAAAATTCTCCTCGCCGAACCGGTAATCCTCAATATTCATATGGAGCAGCCCGCACAGGGCGCGTCCGGTTTCCAGAAACTCCTGTTTCGGTGACGTAATGAACCGGGAGAGATTTGTGCTCTTGCTAACCTCGGTGTAAATCCTCAGCTTGCTTTCCGTGTCTTTGTAATCGGCCTGTGCCGATTGTATCTGATTCCACAGTTCAATTGCCCCGTTGATATTTCCCGAATCAACAAGGAAGTTCGCGTACCTGTATTTTAAATCAAGCAATTCCTGCTGATCGGGAGTTCCGAGCTCAAGCGCTTTCTCGAAAAAATCAAACGCCAGTTCCCTGTCGAAAAGCTCCATATGTATCAGGCCGAGATGAAAATAACTGCTGAATTTGAACCGCTCTTCCTGCAGTGCGGCTTCAAACTCCTCTATACTTTTCTTGAAACTCCTGTCTTTCTCGAGCAGAATACCGTAGTAGTAATGGGCCTCAACAAGGTCAGGATCTTCCGACACTGCCTTCATTAGAGCCTTCCTCGCAGCTTCAAAGTGAGTGAGCTGGAAATTAAGTTTTCCGAGCTCGAGGTAGGCGAACGCAAATTTCGGCCTGAGCTGAATAGCATGTGTGAAATATTCCACGCCTTTTTGTAGTTCGTCTCTATTTCTCGAAATGATACCGAGATAGTAATAGGCTTCAGCGTTCTCCTCAGGAGCGGCTGATTCAAGTGTCGTTATAAGCAAAAACTCGTTTTCGGCTTTTTTATCGTTTCCCAGATTGATATTTATATGCGC
>CAZGJW010000159.1:0-6856 GCA_964525675.1 uncultured Spirochaetota bacterium | reverse complement strand
CCGGAGGACTACGATCGCGCGCTTTGCCTCATCTCCAATGACGTGACCGATTTCATCCTCGCCACTCAGCCCAAAGAGTGGGAGAAGCTCAGACATCATTATGGAACTGACGTAAAGGAGCGATTCCTCGCAAGACTGTCTCGTGAGATAGGCCGCCGCGGCGCTCTTGACGTCTTGCGGAACGGTCTCAAAGACTCAGGCTGCAAGTTCCGGCTCGCCTACTTCCACCCGGCAAGCGGTCTCAACGAGGAGCTCCAGCGCCTGCACGCAGCTAATCTCTTCTCGGTAGTTCGCCAGCTCCATTACAGTGAAAAGGGAGAGCAGAGCCTTGATCTCGTCCTGTTCCTGAACGGGCTCCCCATCTTCACCGCAGAGCTCAAGAACCCGCTCACGGGCCAGAATGTCGAGGATGCGATCAGGCAGTACAGGAACGACCGCGATCCTCGCGAGCCGCTCTTCGCCTACGGCCGCTGCCTCACCCACTTCGCCATAGACCCGGAGTTTGTCTTCGTTACCACACGCCTCGCCGGCCCGAAGACGAGTTTTCTTCCCTTTAATCAGGGCCGTTTCGGCGGAGCGGGAAATCCGCCAGTACCACCCACAAGGAAGGGATATCCGACTGACTACCTTTGGGAACGGATCTGGGCGCGCGACAGCGTTCTCGACCTCATCCGCCAGTTCATCCATGAGGTGGAAGAGGAGGACGACAAGGGCCGCAAGACCGGTCGTCGATTCCTCATCTTCCCACGCTACCAGCAGCTCGACGCAGTGCGCCGGCTCGTGCGCCACGCACGGAGTCACGGGACAGGTCAGCACTACCTCATACAGCATTCCGCTGGAAGCGGCAAGAGCTTCACCATCGCATGGCTTGCCCACCGGCTCTCGATCCTGCATGATGCCGATGACCGGCGCGTTTTCGATTCTATCGTGGTGGTGACCGACCGCCGGGTTCTGGACAGGCAGCTACAGCGCACCATGCGGCAGTTTGAGCAGACTCTGGGCGTGGTGGAGAACATCGAGAAGACATCCCGCCAGCTCAAGGATGCACTCGAGTCCGGCAGGACGATCATCGTTACCACGCTCCAGAAGTTCCCGGTGATCGCCGAGCAGATAGACAAGCTCCCTGGACAACGGTTCGCCGTGATCGTGGATGAGGCGCACTCGTCTCAATCGGGAGAGAGCACGAAGAGTCTGAAAGCGGTACTGGCTTCGAGAAGTCTCGAAGAAGCCGAGAAGGAGGATGCCGGGGCGGAAACCCCCGAAGAAGAGATCGAAGATGCCGTCCTTGAGGAGATCCGAAAACGCGGGCGGTTGCCGAATCTCTCGACCTTCGCATTTACTGCAACCCCAAAGTCGAAGACGCTCGAGCTCTTCGGCCGTAAACTCCCGGACGGCAGGTTCGAACCCTTCCACCTCTACACCATGCGGCAGGCCATCGAGGAAGGCTTCATCCTCGACGTGCTGGAGACATATACGACCCATAAAGCGTACTGGCGGCTCCTTAAAAAGATTGAAGGTGACCCCCGTTATGACAAGAGGAAGACAGAGTACCTGCTGAAATCGTTCGTCGACCTCCATCCACATGCGATCAACGAGAAAATCCGCATCATGGTCGACCACTTCGCCGCACAGGTTCAAAACCAAATCGGTGGGCGCGCCAAAGCCATGATCGTAACGCGATCACGCCTGCACGCCGTACGCTACAAGCTGGCCCTGGATCGTTATATTAATAAAAAAAGTTACCCCTGGAAGAGCCTGGTTGCTTTCTCCGGAACTGTGAAGGACGGTGGTGAGACGTATACGGAGTCCGGTATGAACTCAGCCGGCAAGGACCATGTGATCGGTGAACGCCAGACAGCGGCCGAGTTCGAGAAACCGGATTACCGCTTCCTTGTGGCTGCAAACAAGTTCCAGACCGGTTTCGATCAGCCGCTGCTTCACACCATGTACGTGGATAAGAAGCTCGGAGGCGTGAATGCGGTACAGACCCTGTCGCGACTGAACCGCACGTACCCCGCGAAGCACGGAACCCTGGTCCTCGATTTCGCCAATGAAGCAGAGGATATCCGTAAGGCTTTCGAGCCGTACTACGAGAGGACGTTGCTATCAGAAGAGACCGACCCAAACCTCCTCTACGAGATCCAGGGACGGCTGCTCAACTTCGGATTGTATACCGATACCGATATTGAGAATTATGCGCGTGTGTACTTTAATAATAAAGCCACGCAGGACCAACTCTATGCAGCCCTTGAGCCGATCTGCGACCGTTTCGGCGAGCTTTCCCATGAAGAGCAACACGACTTCCTGGGACAACTTACGGACTACGTTCGGCTCTACGCCTTCCTGGCCCAGGTGCTCACCTTCGCCGACCCTGAACTGGAGAAACTTTATGTATTTTCGCGGCACCTCCGTCGGCTTTTGCCGATGGATCGAGATGAGCTGCCGCGCGAGGTGCAGCAAAACATCGATATAGAATCCTACCGGATCCAGGAAACCAGTCGAGGAAAGATTTCACTCGAGCGCCGTACCGGACAGCTCGATCCTGTTCGGACCAAACCCCACTACGACATCGAAGAAGAAGAACTCGAGACCCTCTCCCGGATCATCGCCGATCTGAATGAGCGTTTCGGCTTGAATCTTACTGATGAGCATCGGGTCACTCTCGAGCAGATCCGTGATGCTCTGGATCAGGACGACGGCCTCGATGCAAGCGCCCGTGTTAATACCCGCGAAAACGTCCGGCTCACCTTTGACCCCAAGGTCGAGGACAAGATTCAGGAGATCGTCGAGACCAACTTCGAATTTTATAAGCGCATTACAGACGACCCGGCTTTCGGTCAGGCCCTCAAGAACTTCCTTTTTGATGACTATATTCAACGCCACCGGCGGGCGGAGGAGCTTCTCAAGCTTCAGGAATCAAAAACACTGGAGTTCAAATCGAGCCTGCGCTGGAACCTCAAGGAGGACCTTAAGGACGATACGGTCGTCACGCATTCGGTGCTGAAGACGATCGCGGCCTTCCTGAACACCGAAGGAGGCGACCTCCTTATAGGGGTGGCCGATGACCGTACTGTCCTGGGAATAGATCATGACCGACTCGAGAATGACGATAAGTTCATGCTCCACCTGGCCCAGGTGGTCCGGAACGGCCTCGGCGATCGTGCCGGTACTTGCATCGACCCCAAAACCCAGATAGTACAGGGGAAGACCGTCTGCCTCGTATCCTGTCAGCGTAGTCCAGAGCCGGTGTTCCTGCGGTGGAAAGGGATTGAGAAGGAACCAAGTGGCGACTTTTTCGTGCGAAGTGGACCAGGTACTGTTCGGCTTAGCAACGAGGACACAGATGAGTACATTAGAACAAGGTTCCACCAAAGTTCAGACAGTTAGGTAGATTGATGGAAGCTGTCGAACAACTGCATGCAGTTTAAACATAAAAGAGTTCTATTAAACCCCTATTCTCGGACAATATTTTCCGGGGTAACACTCATTACATTTTGGGCTTTGCTGTCCGCATAATTCTTTACCTAAATTCCAGACTGGTAAATCGAATACCCCAGGGTATTCTGGATTAAATTCTCTTGCACAGAACATTAAAAATAAATATTAAGGGATGTCGTATATGTTAGCAGTAGGAATGAATTTGATATCTTAATATCTATATCTCAATTTGTTGATTTTTATCTATCGAGATTTTAAAAGTTTTACAATATTTTCTTTTGTCAGTAGTGCTAAATCCGATACCCGATCAATAAACGGTCGGACATCATCAACTGCTTTTGACCAGTCTATTGTTTCAAGCCGATCTGCCAGAAGGGAAGCCCAATTCCTCTTTGTTATTTCTGATCCTTTCCATTGTGTTTGCTGAAGTGCATTGTTAAGAAAAATTAGATTAGGCTCTGGCCAGGTGGGTTCAGATAAATACCAGAACAGGTCGTATATATCTCTTCCTTTTGTATATCGACGTGATAGGATTGCGTGTACCTTGCCGGCTAGTAGTGACTGTTTATCATGATGAAATAGATTAAGTAATATATTACGTCGAATAATGGTTGTCGTTGTCGTTCCACCCTCAGGAGGATTTGTATCCAATTCGACCTTAACTGCTAAAACTTCTGACTGATGTGGGGATAGTCCGAGTTCATATGGTAATCCTGGAAAACGGATAAATGATGACTTTACTGTCTTTTCTTCATTTATTTTCAATTGCACGTCATAAGCCTCAGTCTCGAATGCTTTCCGGATACATTGAATAACAGAATGAAAATCAGCTGCTTTTTCTTTCTCTGCAAGAGCAAAATCAAGGTCTTCTGAGTAACGCGGTAGAGAGTACAAGAATCGTAATGCAGTTCCACCATGGAATATCCACTGCTGAAAAGCTCCTCTCTCCTGTAAAACCTGAAGGATCTTCTCCTGGCAATATTCTACAGTCTTACCTCTTGCAAGAAGTTTATTAGAAATCCCAGAAACTATACTTTTCAGATAATCTTTCATATATCTTATCCATGTTGTTCGTTTACCTGTAACACAATATTTTTAACAGCACGTAATAGTTTTTGGCTTTTACTTTCCTGAGCCAAGTGAAAAAGTTTAACAATATCTAATGCTTCAAGATTTTGTAATCTAAGCTCATTTTGATAGTGAATACTATCTGAAACAGGTGTTAAATAGAGTAAGTCAAGAAGAGATTTCTCGGGACTGGCAATGAATGCTGATTGGCCTTCACCAAGCTCAATATATTTATAGCTATGAAACAAGGCTGTTTTAATATGCTTGAAAATAAAATTTCCAATTGAAGAAAAAATTGTTTCGGGTCTGCCAGTTGTTACATTGGTAACATACGGGACATACTCTGGAATCAAACCATAGTGCGACAAAGCCGATTGCAGACTAACATAAGACGCTCGTTTCACCATGTTCGCTACCAAGAAGGGATGGGGTGTTTTTTTTCGGTAAGTATCTGATAGCATATACAATCCTTTACGAATCTGAATGAGTCGGCCTGTATGTACCCAGCGGGAGAATTGCCTTCTTATATCGGTTGAATTTACAGGTCCAGCCATTAACAAACTCGAGTTAAAAACTGGTTCATTCCCAATTAAGTCAAGCAGATCTGCCCATTTCATGGCATTAATATACCATTTTTGGCAACTAATTGCAATATAATTTTATAAGTATCTATGAGAAGGACCTGATTATAAGCTTTTGGGTAATGGACAGATCATGGAAAAAGTAAAAATACGACCTGTCCCTATTTTGTCTTAGTCGGAACTGTGCAAAATCTTTGGTTTCGTAAATGTTTTGCTTCGCAATAATGTATGTTCTTACTAACTCTCATCTTCTAACTATTCATTAAATAATTCTTTTATCTTTGACTTCGATTCCTCAAACCTTCTCCACCAAATCCTCAAATATCCCTTCTATCTCTTCTTAATGTTTCATCAGATTCTTTAGAAACCTGCTGTACACCCAACTCCCAGGTACTGCATCTAACCCTTTCTCAACTTTAAACCCACATAGCTCCCGCAGGGGGTGTTGATGGAGGAGCTGAAGAAGCAGAAGATTGGGTTGTTTCGGGTTCGAGTGATTGCGTCGTTGATCGGGTTACGCAGGGAAGATCGAGGGAGGAAGGAAAAGGTTTTACAGGATATCAGTGAGAGGGAGGTATCGATCTATGGATGAGGAGACGCAGAGCATGTTGATCAATCTGAAGAGGGAGCTTAGTGTGGCCTCGGTTCCGACGTTGTTGAGGGTGGCACGGGAGCGTGGGCTTTTGCCGGCAGATTTCAGGGCCTCACGTCAGAGTGTGTATCGGTTGTTAAAACAATCGGGTGATGTAGAATAAATTTTAAGTATCTTTCAATTGACATATTTAATGATTCGTGCAACAATATGCTTGATACGATCAATAAAATAATTTAATTAGACAAGTTTCTAAAAAAAGGAGTGATTTTGGACAAGAGGTCCCTGAGCATAACTCATCCATGGTTCGCCAAAATAGTTGCGAGCCTTGGAGTAGTACCTTTTTTCATATTTTGCCTTGCATTTGAAATCATTCCAATAATTATTCTTATCAAAGATAGCTTCTTTAATCCGGATGGCGCTGTAACACTGGCTAATTATACAGGTTTAACTCAACCGATATATATGCTCTCTTTCTGGAATAGTATCCGTATCTCTTTTATTACTGCTCTTCTTGGGACCATTCTTGGGACCTTCATCGGATATAATATGCTCAAAGTAAAAACTCGATGGGTGAGAGATATATTTCTTGCTCTATCAAATGTCACAACCAACTTCGCAGGTGCTCCGTTGGCATTTGCATTTATTATTATTCTCGGTGAGAACGGGATCATAACATTGGTACTGCTGAAGTTGTTGCATATTCATTTGTATCCCCATTTCCAGATATACTCCTATGCGGGACTTATCGTTGCGTATACGTATTTCCAACTTCCTCTCAGTATACTATTGATAATACCCTCATTTTCAGGTTTAAAAAAGGAATGGCGAGAAGCCGCAGTAAACAATGGGGCGAACACATGGCAGTACTGGCGCTATATTGGACTTCCTCTGCTCACCCCTTCACTCATTGCAAGCATGGTCCTTCTATTTGCTAATGCCTACGGCGCCTATGCTACTGCATATACGCTTGTTGGTTCTAACCTGATGCTGGTAACGACGCAAATTGCCTTTGTGGTGAGAGGGGAGGTGGTGCATGACATCGCTCTGGCAAAGGCTATGGCTACAGTGTCCTTAATTATTATGGGTGTGTGTATTTTAATATATAAAATTGCTATTAATCGTGCTATCTGGGAGAAATGATGAAGGACAGCTTCATTTCAAAAATAATCTTTCT
>CAZGJW010000158.1:0-7016 GCA_964525675.1 uncultured Spirochaetota bacterium | reverse complement strand
CATGTACCGGTCTATAAACCCAGAAGCCGGAATGTTATTCAGACCATTCTTAAAAACCACTTCCAGGAGTTTGAGAATTGCTACGAGGAAAAGTACGCAGACAAATACGGCAAGTTCAGTATCATAAGGATCAAGGAGGCAGTCCTTGAATTTCTGGACTGTGGCGATTATTCCAAAGGCATAGCCAGGATACGCTGTACTAACCCTTAGTGCGGATATGATTACTTTCGACCTTTCTCATGCAAAGCATGGTATCTCTGTCCGAGCTGCCATCGAAAAGAATACTGCTCTTTTCTGAGCACATGGCGGAGGATGTGCTTCTCAAGCTTCCTCACAGACAGTACGTTTGGACGATACCCCGGGCACTCCGTATTTATTTCAGAAATGACAGGTTTCTTTTTGCTGATATTTCTAGGATGATTTTCTCTATTATCAGCGAATATTACAATAAAGCCGCCGGAACTATTCTGAAAAAAGGGGCGATTATTTCTTATCAGTCGTTCGGGGATATAATGAGACCCAATCCATACTGGCACGCAATAATCCTTGAAGGAGGAATAGACAATGATGGCAGATTCCAATCTATCCCTATCAAGGATACAAAGAACCTCACAGAGCTGTTCAGGAGGAGAGTAATCAGGTATTTTATGGAAAAGAAACTTCTCAATGAGAAGTTTGCCAGAAATATGCTATCGTGGAAGCACTCCGGATTTTCAGTAGACAATTCCATCCTTATCCCAGCAAAGGATCAGAAAGCTAGAACAGGGCTTTCACAGTACATAGCCAGACATCCTGTATCTCTTAACAAGATAATCTACAACCCGGAAAAAGGAAAAGTCCTTTATAAGACAAAATATAATGATTACTTTGGCGAAAATATCCAGCTTTTCACAGCAACCGATTTCATCGGTGCTCTTACACAACACATACCACCCAAGCATAAAAACTTGATACGGTATTATGGTATCTATTCCAGCAGAAGCAAAGGTAAGGCCAGAAAAGATGGCAGCCTCGATAAGTTCGGCTGGGGAACCAGATCAGAAGAAAAACCACAGAAAAATCCCGAAGAAAATCCGTTTGTAACTTTATCTGAAAAGAAGTTTAAACAAACCTGGGCCAGATTGATAAAAAAGGTATTTGAAGTAGATCCATTTATCTGTCCCAAATGTGGTTCTGAGATGGTTGTGCTGGCCATTATTACAAATCCTGAAGAGATACAGAAAATCCTTAACCATCTCAGGAAGAATAAGTCTCCACCTTTTGATAATAAGACCCAACCAGAAGCCTCCTGATTATTTTTTCCTTTTTCGCTTTTAATAAAAAAACTTGAGATAAATGTATTCTTTTCTACCTTCAAACTTCAGCTTTTTGCCAGAATTGTTTCTGATCTTCTATGTTTTATTGCAAAACAGTAACAATTATGATACTCTTTATTAGATTGAGAGGATGGAGGGTAGTAGTCACAAAATAGGGGGGAAAACAGGCAATTCTTGTTGATTTCCGTCTGTTTTCTCATGAGGACGATTATAATTCTTTCTACCAATTAGAGCTCATAGAAAAGCTCAAGAAGAAATATCCGAAGGTTTCGAAGTTGTACGATGTGGAGGTTAGACCTGAAAAAGGGAAGGACGCGCGGGACCCGGGTATTCGGGCTATAGACATCATATGGGAGAAGAAGCCTGTATCGTATGAAGAAGAGACCGATCTTAAGGATGGTTTTGTATTCAGGACAGACCGATTGGACCTGAGTGATAAAGAGGTACTGGAGATATACAGAATGCTTGTGCGGATAGAGCATGCTTTCAGGAGTATGAAATCATTCCTCGGTTTGAGGCAGGGCTCCCATCAGATTGAAGAGAGCGTGGACGCACATATGTGTATATCGGTTTTGGCTTATCATCTGTTGCATAGCATTGAATACCGTCTTCGCCGGAACGGAGATCACCGCGGCTGGAGCACGATACGAAATGTATTAAAAACTCATGAGAGGTTAACCATAGGCTACAAAGCAAAAGACGATGACGGGGCCCTAAAGCAGCAGTATATACGGATAAACTCGAATGCCCAACCCGAGCATATGGAGATTTATCGAAAGCTTGGATTATCGGGGAGACCGTTGTTGAGGAAAAAATTGGTAAAAAATCAGTAGCATGGAAAGATTTTTATATACGATAAAGGTTACTTAATGCCATTATTTTTCAATATAGATAACAGGCTGAATTTCATGGTCGAAGTGCTTTTAGGTAATGATCTTTCCGCACAGAAACTTTCCGTTATAATCAGGCAGGTTGCCGATACCACAAAAAGGATAAAACTGCTCTATACCGGTTTTATATCAAAAGAGAGTAGAATCTATGGACAGGGGAGGGTTCAGCTTGTTGAAGCGCTTGATGAGCTTTTTACTATTCTTTTACTGTTGAGGGAAAATCTCAATAAACGCACACCTCGAGAGCTCTCAACCACGGGAAATAACAATATGCGGATTGCGGTTGAAACAAAAATCAATAAGATAGTTGTACAGGGTTCTATGAGTAGAAATGATATTTCGAAAATCGAAAGTTTCAATGAAGGATATGAAGTCTTGATATTGAAAGAGATAAAGGATCTTCTGATTAAATATAAAAACACACTCGATTCTGAGGAGACTTCCCTTGATAAGTATAGGGATCTCTACAGCGGCTTTGATGATATTTTTTATAATACGATTTTAATGCGGTACAGCGTTGAGAATCTCTTAATCGACAGGTAGTCATATCGAAAAGGGGGGATTCATTATTTGTTCTTCATTTTTTACGCTGCATCATCTTACAGCAATAATATATCACGATAATCCATCCGGCCTAAATACGTTGTGCGGTTTAATGCCGACGTAAAGCGGCATGTTCTCCACGTCGAGCCGAGGGCTTGTAAGCGGTATTATGTCCGCTCAACCGGATTTGTCGACAGATCCCGGTGCCTGCACCGGCGGTACTTTCAGTACTTTACAGCACCTTCGGGACCACAGGCACCTACGGCATTTTCAACATTATCCGGATGCGAAGCGTCCGGATAATAAAGGATTAGTCAGCCCTGGCTGACAGATGGGGTCCGGTGATGCGTCCCTTTCACAGCGAAATGTAAGGAGGGAGGAATTTTTTATATTAATGAAAAACATCGTATTAAATCTCCACATCATTGCGAAGTCCGGAGCGCTTTTATGCGGAGCGGTAGCCGTCGCCCTAGCCGCTCGATTCTTGTTTATAAGAACTATTAAAGCTGCCGCCAGGAGGAGCAGAGGCATCCTTATGAAGTCTGTGGTAAAACATCTAAGCGCACCGTTATACCTGCTATTGCCTCTTGTTGCGGTGAGTTTCTCTCTCGAGCTTACAGCACTCTCGCCGAATGTTATGGATTTAATCAGGAAAGTTATAAGTGTGGCGTTCATAATCTCGGTTGCCTGGCTGCTTGCAAAGCTGGCATTTGTTCTTGAAGATCTCATTCTCAACAGATACAGATTGGATGTCAGGGACAACCTGAAAGCCAGAAAAATATACACGCAGGTCCAGTTCTTCAAAAGAGGTGTAATTATTGTAATTTGTATTATTGCATTGGCGATCATGCTCATGAGCTTTAAAAGGGTGCGCCAGCTCGGTACAGCAATCTTGGCATCCGCCGGAATACTGGGGATTGTCATCGGATTTGCGGCACAGCGGTCTTTATCTACATTACTGGCCGGGCTACAGATCGCAATCACACAGCCGTTTCGAATTGACGATGTGGTGATTGTCGAAGGTGAGTGGGGAAGGATAGAGGAAATCACCCTAACCTATGTCGTTGTGCGTATATGGGACCTTCGAAGATTGGTCCTCCCGATCACCTATTTTCTCGAGAAACCTTTCCAGAACTGGACCCGTGAATCAGCGGACCTGCTTGCTACCGTGTATCTATATACGGACTACACAGTTCCCGTCGAGAAGGTGCGCACGGAGCTGCAACGCATCCTCAAGGAGTCTGATCTATGGGACGGCGAGGCATGGAATTTACAGGTAACAAATACAAACGAAAAGAGCGTCGAGCTGCGCGCATTGATGAGCGCGAAGGATGCATCAACAGCATGGAATCTCCGATGCGAGGTGAGGGAAAAACTCCTCGATTTTATTCAATCAAAGTACCCTGACGCCCTGCCAAGGCTAAGGGCTGAGTTTCATAATGGGGAAGAAACGTCATAACAATTAATTATCCGGACGCTTCGCATCCAGATAATGCCGCCGGTGCGAGCCGGCAGCGCTATGTCATTTTTAAAAGGGATCGGATATGAACAACAAACTGATATTTATATCTAACAGATTACCCGTCACTATCGAGAAAAAGAGGGGCAGGATCAGCTATAAGCAGAGTATGGGTGGTCTTGCTACCGGACTTGGATCCTTCTATCAGAACTATGAAAGCCTCTGGATCGGATGGGGAGGTGTGACCGCTGATTCGCTGAGCACCAATGAAAAGGAGTCTATCCAGCAAAAGCTTAAGGCGGATTATAAGAGCCATGCGATCTTCCTCTCAAAGATGGATGTCAAGCAGTTCTATCATGGTTTCTGCAACAGGACCATCTGGCCGCTCTTCCACTATTTCCAGAACTACACAATTTATGATAACGGTATGTGGAAGGGGTACCAAAAGGTAAACGAACAGTTCTGCGATGCTGTGGATGCAGTTTGTCGATATTGAGGACACCATATGGATACACGATTACCACCTCCTCCTGCTGCCCGAGCTTTTAAGACAAAGGCTTCCCAGCGCAAAGATCGGGTTCTTTCTTCATATACCTTTCCCTTCCGTCGAAATTTTCAGGCTTCTTCCATGGAGAAATGAGATACTGGAAGGAATCTTAGGAGCGGATCTTATCGGATTCCATACATACGATTATGTAAGACATTTTATGAGCAGCACAAGCAGGCTCCTGGGGTATGAGCATACGCTTGGACGGTTTCTGGTTGATAATAGAGTGGTAAAAGTGGATGCCTTTCCAATGGGAATCGACTATGAGCGATACTCGGAAGCCCATAAGAAGAGGGAGGTACAAAAGGAAATCGAGAGGATAAAGAAAAAGATCAGCAGGGGAAAGATTATTCTCTCTGTAGACCGTCTCGATTACACAAAAGGGATACTAAACCGTCTCGAGGCCTTTGATTATTTTCTCAAGCAAAATCCTGAATACCGAGGAGAGGTTACATTGATTATTGTGGCAGTCCCCTCAAGAACAGGGGTGGAGACCTATAAGATACTGAAGAGGGCATTGGACGAGCTCGTAGGTCGTATAAACGGCGACTATGGGACCATCGAATGGATGCCGGTGTGGTACCTCTATCAGTTCTTGCCTTTCCAGAAACTCACTGCCCTTTACAGCATCGCGGATATTGCTTTGGTTACTCCACTGAGAGATGGAATGAATCTTATTGCAAAGGAGTTTGTAGCCACCAAAGGTGAAAATGGGGGAATGCTCATATTGAGCGGTATGGCCGGTGCAGTGCATGAGCTCGGTGAGGCTCTTATTGTTAATCCCAATAACAAAGAGCAGGTTGCTTCCGCGATAAAGGAAGCCATTGAAATGCCTGTCGAAGAGCAGATAGAAAGAAACCGGATGATGCAAAACAGGTTAAAACGATACAATGTGGTGAGGTGGGCTCATGACTTTATCGAGAGATTACAGGCCATTCATAACTATCAAGAGCAGCTCAAAGAAAGGATAATCACTCCTCCAATCAGGAAGAGGTTGACTCAGGATTATAGATATGCAAAGAGAAGGCTTTTACTTCTGGACTTCGACGGTACGCTTATTCCTTTTGCAAAGCGCCCGGAGTATGCAAAACCTGACAGTGATATAATAGGAATCCTGAAGCAGCTCGGCAGCGACGATAAGAACGAGGTCGTGATTATAAGTGGACGTGACAAGGAGACCCTCTCCAGGTTGTTCAACGGGCGGCCTCTGGCCTTTATTGCAGAGCATGGGGTATGGATAAGAGAAAACGGCAACAGCTGGATTGAAATTGAGCCGTTGCGGAAGGACTGGAAGGAAGAAATACGATCGGTGTTTGAGCTTTGGGCGGATAGAACTCCCGGTTCTTTCATAGAAGACAAGGAATTTTCATTAGTCTGGCATTATAGAAAATCCGATCCTGCCCTTGCATCGGCACGTGTAAGCGAGCTCAAAGAAATTCTCATAAAGCTGACCGAAAACTTCAATCTCGGAATTCTCGAGGGCAACAAAGTGCTCGAGGTAAAGAATGCCGGAATAAACAAGGGAAGAGCAGCTCTCAACTGGCTTTCAAAGGATGAGTGGGATTTTGTGATGGCAATAGGTGACGACAGCACCGATGAGGATATCTTTGACGTTCTTCCAGGCAGATCGTACTCAATAAAGGTGGGGCTCGGTGCATCAAAGGCAAACTACAATATTATATCGGTGAAAGAGGTGCGATCTTTGCTGAGGGAAATACTCGCCTAATATCTCGATCCGGTTGATTTAAAGCACCTCATTTAAAAGATCTATATAATCGCCGATAAGCCTGGTTATGAGAAACTTTTTTCGCACCATTTCCTTGTAGTTCCCGGATATTGAATACCCATAGTATCGCGAAACGACTCCGCACAACTGTTTCTATGAGAAGTCACACCTTGTTCTGTATTTTTTTTCGATTGAAGCCGGCAGTATTATTATAAAGTGGTCTGGGGTGCGACTTCTCATAGAAACCTAATACCTTTAGCTACATTGTACTCTAGGCAAAAAATATTGAGGAAAAACCACAAAAAAAGAACGATCGATAACATCATTAATGGACTGATTCTATGTCAAGACAACCTCGAATAGACTCCCTAGTCTCTGAAACTGAAGAAGCATTAGACCTTGATAGTTTCATATATTATCAACAATCGTGGGATTACGTTCGTAAGTTGGAAAATGTTAAAGGAAAGATTGATGATCTTATGATGAAGGGAGCGGCCAAACAATGTGTTCATCTTTACGAGATGTTTCTCTCCGG
>CAZGJW010000157.1:0-7104 GCA_964525675.1 uncultured Spirochaetota bacterium | reverse complement strand
TGGTAATCGGGTATTTCCGTGATGCAGAATCAGCCGAAGAGACCGGAAATCTTGCAGAAAAATACGGCGCACAGAACGTACTGGCACAGGTCGACGTGCGTAATAAAAAAGATTGTGAGAAGCTGGTGAAAACAGCGGTGAATCGATTTGGCCGTCTGGATATTGCGGTTAATAATGCCGGCGTCTCCACAATGAACCGGGCAGTTGATTTAACGGAGGATGAGTGGGATTTGAATATGGATATCAACGCCAAGGGCGTATTTCTAAGCTGCCAGGCCCAGGTTCGTCAGTTCATAAACCAGGGTAAAGGCGGAAAAATCGTCAATATCGCATCAATCGCTTCAAAAAGGCAGGCCGTACTGCTGTCGCACTATGCGGCATCCAAGTTCGCAGTTCTCGGGTTTTCAAAATCACTTGCCATGGAGGTTGCCAGGCTTGGCATAAATGTAAATTGTGTCTGCCCGGGTCTGGTCAAAACGTCGATGCAGGAGCGAGAGATTCAATGGGAGGCTAAACTCCTCGGCATTACGAAAGAAGAAGTACTCAAGAATTACCATGCAGCCATTCCTCTCGGGAGGCTGGAAGAGCCCGAAGATGTTGCAAAAGTAGTTCTTTTTTTAGCATCAGATGATGCCGATTACATGACGGGACAGGCTATAAATGTCGCGGGCGGTATGGAAATGGCGGTATAGTATGAACGCAGCCGGACAGCGATAAAAACCGATATCTTAACAAAACGGAAATATTTCGGCATTTTCTGAAGCTTCGATTAGCCATAAATCAGCGAAAAAGGAGGAGGAAGTGGATACGTCAAAGATAATCAGCCGCTTGAACGAATATATAGATGACCAAAAGGAAAATATCCTGTCTACCCTGCAGACCTACATAAACTATCGGTCAATCAATACTGAACAGCTCCGGGAAGGAGAAGAGACTGAAATAACCCAATGCCAGCAGTGGCTGAGAGATCAACTCGAAGGCATGCATTATTTCGAAACAGTCGATTACTACGAGCTGGAAAAAGGAAGACCCAATGTAGTAGGGGTGAAAAAGGGCCGCCAGAACGGCCGTTCTCTCCTCTTTAACACCCACTCCGATGTTGTAACGGTAAGCGATGAACAGGAAAGAGACTGGAGTGTTCTCTCCCCGTTCGACGGGGGGGTGCAGGACGGGAAGGTATGGGGCAGAGGCGCGACGGACATGAAGAGCGGGGGTACCGCAATGCTTTATGCGGCGCGCGCTATACAGAATCTCAATATCGAGCTCAAGGGAGACCTGCTTCTGACCTATGTCGATGGAGAGGAATCCGGCAGAGCCGACATAGGGATATGGTCGCTTCTCGATAAGGGATATACGGCGGACTTTGCAATAATGTGCGAGCCAACAAATCTCAGTATTTACAACAAATCAAAAGGCGAGATATACTTCCGCATAAAGGTCAGGGGAGAATCAACCCATATCTGCAACAGGTATAAAACAATTTGGCCGCAGAGGACAAAGGAGGGACAGATCGGCGTCAATGCTATCGACAAGATGGTTAAGCTGATCAATGCCTTTAATGAGCTCGAGCGTTCCTGGGGCCTTGACTATCATGATCCAGCGCTTGATCCAGGTGCAACGACCCTCACCGTGTCACAGATACGAGGTGGGGAGAGTTTTTCAGCCCAGGCCGGTGAATGTGAGATGATGATAGCATCGATGATCTCCCCGCAAACAACGGTCGAAGATATCAAAGGGCAGATTATCGATACCATCGAGTACATTGCAAAACACGATTACTGGCTCAAGGATCACCTGCCTGAGTACGAAATCCCCTTTCCTGCAAAAATTCCGCTCGATATTCCCGAAGAAGATGAAACAATACAGACAATGGCAGCCTCTTTCGAACAGGCTCTCGGTGAAAAACCCTCCATAAAACCGTCTCCTTTTGTCGGAGATGTGAATTACATATTTGAAAAGGGTGTCAAGGCTATAAATTGGGGTCCGGGAGACCTGAGTATGGGTATCCATGGAACAAACGAGTACGTACCCGTAGGCCAGGTACTCTCTGCGGCAAAAATGTATGCAGCGGCAATAATAAACTGGTGTGAAATCGCCTGAGTGGTCGATATTCGAGATTTCCGCATAAACCCGATCCAAGAGCACGTTGCTGAGTACAGCTGATGCAGAAAAATGTTCATCTTGCCGCCGCGCGCTTCTCGGTGAGAACCTCCTTTACCTTCATGATCCTGGTAAGGTTTGAGCGCTCCATTTCGGCAAGTTTCATGGTGATATACTTAATAGTATCTGTGTAGTTGGGAATAAGTATATACTCCAGGGCATTAACCCTTCTTCTCGTCTTTTCAATCTCCTCCGCAAGAAGTATGGAGGCTTTTTCAAGCTCCGCGAGTCTGAGCAATGTTTCGAGGAAGGTACCGTACATGCGAACGCTTATATCGACAAGCACGGAGCTTACCGCATCGCCGTAATCGTACGGGTCGCCGGATATCTCCACTTCGAACTGCGGCACCTTGAGATTCATGATTGTCTTGGTCCGTGATTTAATATCCGTTCTTGCTCCGGGAATAGAAAAAAGATTCTCGATACACGCCCCTCCGACTACACCCTCCGCCAGAGAGAAACTCTGATAAACCGACTCGGTTTCCCTGTCCGCTTCAATACGAAGAAGCTTCGTATCTTCAATTATCTCAAGAAAGTTCCGTACAAGCTCATCCTGTTTGTCCTTCAGGAGTTTATGCCCCTTTTTTGCGAGAACAAGCCTTTTTTTGAGCCTCAGAAGCTCCTGTCTCGTCGGGTTTATATCAAGTATCATCTCTGAGATTCTCCAATACCGTTTTTATCAAAGTCGATAATGCGCCGCTTTGCTGAACCAGCCATAATTTCACAAAAAAAACTCACTGTCATAAAACAACACAATCTTTCCTTACAGTTTCCAATCGGCTCTATACCGCTGCAGCCTCCTCTTTGAGTTCAGACTTCTTGAATTTCGGCAGATACTTTTCAAGAAACTCCGGCCTGATTCTCTTGAGCTCTAATGTCGGCAGGCTCGAAAGAAGCTCCCATCCAAGATCAAGAGTAAACGCTATTTCTCTATCCTCTGTTTCACCCTGGGCAATGTAGCGTCTCTCGAAACTGTCTGAAAATTTATAAAATATCCTGTCCATTTCCGAGAGAGCTGCCTCACCGAGAATAATCTCAAGCTCCCGCGCCTCGAGGCCCCGGGCATACGCTGCAAAAAGCTGATTGAAGACGTCGGCATGGTCCTCCCGTGTCTTGCCCTCCCCGATACCCTTGTCCTTGAGCCGCGACAATGACTGGAGAGCGTCGACAGGTGGATATATCCCACGCCTGTGCATTGACCTCGAGAGCACGATCTGCCCCTCGGTGATATACCCCGTCAGGTCGGGAATCGGATGAGTCTTGTCGTCCTCGGGCATCGAAAGAATCGGTATCTGGGTGATCGAACCCTCCCTGCCCCTGATCCTTCCTGCCCGCTCGTATACGGAAGCAAGGTCCGTGTACAGATAGCCGGGATATCCCCGCCTCCCAGGCACCTCCTGCCTCGCCGCCGACACCTCCCGCAGGGCCTCACAGTAATTTGTCATATCGGTAAGAATAACAAGCACATGCATGCCCTTATCGTACGCAAGGTATTCCGCTGCAGTAAGTGCGAGCCTCGGTGTTGCAATCCGTTCGATTGCCGGGTCTGAAGCAAGATTAACGAACAGAACTGTCCGCTCGATGGCACCTGTTTTCTGGAAATCCTTCCGGAAGTACTGGGCTTCTTCAAAGGTTATTCCCATTGCGGCGAACACGACGGCAAACTCCTCTTCTGCTCCGAGCACCTTTGCCTGGCGGGCGATCTGTGCAGCCATCTTTGCATGCGGCAGGCCGCTCCCGGAAAAAATCGGCAGTTTCTGGCCTCGAACGAGGGTATTGAGTCCGTCTATCGTTGAAAATCCTGTTTGAATAAACTCGGAAGGATAGTCCCGGGCATACGGATTGATCGGCGCAGAGTTGATATCGAGCCTCTTCTCCGGAATGATCTTCGGGCCCTTGTCAATGGGCCTCCCCTGTCCGTCAAAAACACGTCCGAGGATATCTTCGGAAACATCGATTTCCATACCCTTACCTTTGAAGCGGACCTTTGTCTGGAAAACGTTGACCCCGATTACTCCCTCGAAGAGCTGTATGAGCGCTGTATCCCTGTCAACCTCGAGCACCCTGCCGTTTCGAAGCTCCCCGCTGGGAAGCTCGATCTCGACGAGTTCTTCGTACTTCACACCTTCAACCTGCTCGACGAGCATCAGGGGACCTGCGACCTCTCTAATTGTATTGTACTCTTTTATCATTTATGCCTCCACAACCACCTTTTCCTTGAGTTCCTGGAATACCCCGGTTATATCTTCCTTCAGTTTCTCAATGCGTTCTATCTCATCTTCATGAATGAATTTCATTCGCGCTATCGTCTCCCGTATCGGAAGAATAGCTATCTCCTTAATGGATACACTATTTTGCAGCGCATCGGCTGCACAGTCATGGAAATGCATGATCAGGTCGATCATCTTCCCCATCTTCTCGAACGAGGTGTACGTATCGATTTCATGAAAAGCGTTCTGATGGAGAAAATCTTCACGAATCGACTTTGCGGTTTCCATCACAAGCCTGTTATCCGGCGAAAGAGCATCTAGGCCAACCAGTCGAACGATTTCCTCGAGCTCGGCCTCCTGCTGAAGTATGGACATCGACCGCTCTACGTGGTCAAGCCACTGTTTTCCGTATTTTTCCTGGAAGTAATCCCTGAGATTTTCAGTATAGAGCGAATAACTCGTCAGCCAGCTTATTGCCGGGAAATGCCGCGCATAGGCGAGCCTGTCCTCTAGGCTCCAGAACACCTTCACAACCCTGAGTGTCGACTGAACAACCGGGTCCGACAGGTCACCTCCGGGAGGCGAGACAGCACCGATTGCACTGAGCGCACCTACACTTCCTTCACTGCCCAGACACACCACCTTTCCCGCCCGTTCGTAAAACTCGGCAATCCTTGTGCCCATATATGCGGGATACCCCTCCTCGCCGGGCATTTCTTCGAGCCTCCCGGACATTTCCCGCATCGCTTCCGCCCAGCGGGACGTTGAATCGGCCATGAGTGCGACTGAAAACCCCATATCTCTGAAATACTCACCGATCGTAATTCCCGTGTATACAGACGCCTCACGCGCCGCAACAGGCATGTTCGACGTATTTGCAATGAGAACCGTCCGTTTCATGAGCGGTTCTCCAGAGTGCGGATCCTTGAGCTCGGGGAATTCCATGAGAACATCGGTCATTTCGTTTCCCCGTTCCCCGCACCCCACATATATGATAATCTGGGCATCCGCCCATTTTGCAAGCTGGTGCTGAACAATGGTTTTTCCGCTTCCGAATGGGCCCGGAACACATGCCGTTCCACCTTTTCCGATCGGGAAGAATGCATCAATCACCCGCTGGCCGGTTGAAAGCGGTTCATCGGGGGCAAGCTTTTCAACATATGGCCTCGGCTTTCTGACCGGCCACTTCTGCATAAGCGCCACCGATACCTTTTCGCCGCCTTCCGTCTGTATTTGAGCAACTGTATCGGTTACCGTAAACTCACCACCCTTTATTTCAGAAACAGTTCCCGTCACACCCGGCGAAACCATGATTTTATGCTTCACAAGAATAGTTTCTTCGACAGTTCCGAGCACATCTCCTGCACCGACGCTGTCGCCCTTCTTTACCGCAGGTTTGAACTCCCACTTTCTGGTTCGTGAAAGACCGGGTATGTCAATTCCTCTCGTAATAAGATCTCCTGCCTCTTCTCTGATTACATCCAGCGGCCGCTGCACACCGTCGTATATCGATTCGATCAGTCCGGGACCGAGCTCGACTGAAAGTGGCTCTCCGGTAAGGTATACCGGTTCTCCCACCCCCAGTCCGCCGGTTTCCTCATACACCTGAATCGACGCTTCGTCACGGCGCATCTCAATGACCTCTCCCATGAGCCGCTGTTCACTGACCCTGACCACATCGTAAATCCTGGCGTTCTGCATATTCGACGCAATGACGAGCGGGCCGGCCACCTTTACGATTTTTCCAACTTCCATTCTAGCTCTCCTTGAATATGTCTGTTCCTATTGCCTTGATAACAAGGCTCCGGAGACGCTCAAAGGCTATACCTTCGGCCTCCCCCAGGCTCCGTATTGTGAGTACCACTGGAAAATCCTGTTCCCACAGTGCATCGATCTGCTCTTTCAGTTTCCGGGCGATTCTGTCGGTGATAAGAATCAATTTGTATTTCTTGCGTACTATAGTTCGGAACCACTCTTCAGTATCTCCCCCTGTATCAAGAGATAGATAGACATCAACCCCAAAAGGCTTGAATCCAAGAATATTTCTCTCCTCACCGACGACCGCTATGCTAGCTGCCATAAAGCCCTCTTATATGTTTTTTTATGATGTGCGCGGGTACTCCGCTTAATTTGGCTATGAGTATGGTCCTCAGATTTTTGTTTTCAATCTCTTTCTCCCATAAAAACGCAAGAAGCGGTTCGATCCCGAAGGTGACGAATACACTCTCCCGCAGGTATTGTAAAAGATGCTCCTCCATACTTCTTTCAATCCAGGCTATCTGGTCCCCTTCATCTTCGGTTTTATCTACCTGCGAAAGAATTGATGCCAGCGGTGAAAATATAATAATCCCCGCAAAGCCGTCGATATTGAGATCAAAGCCTTCTTCAAAGTATGCCTGGTCGATGGAACCGAAGGGAATGAGTCTTCCTCTCAATTCCGACCGCTTCTTTCCCTGAGATTTAATCCTGAGAACTGTTACAATGTTATTGGCATCAATAGACCGGATAAAATAATTTTTAACAAACGGGTTCCTGTATCTGTCGAGCAGCATGAAGAGCTCTGTATGATACGCTACATCGCAGGCGATATCGATATCTCTGCCTGAAGATTCTCTCAAACCCGACATATGCCTGTACGTTCCGAACAGCATCTCTCCCGTTTCCGTTGCCCGCCCCTCAGTGAGGGCTGATTTCAGGTGCTGATACCCGTAGTTGGAGCGTTCCTGAAAGGCCA
>CAZGJW010000156.1:0-7118 GCA_964525675.1 uncultured Spirochaetota bacterium | reverse complement strand
TTCCGCACCCGCTCGGGCCTACAATGGCAACGAAATCGCCTTCAGCCACCTCCATGGAGAATTTATCCACTGCATGGACCGGTCCGCGTTCACTGGCATAGACCTTCGTTACTTTTTTAACATCAATGACATTATCCATAACCGTTCCTTAAAATCTACATAATGAACAGCCCTCTCTCTTTCAGAGAGGGCTGTGTAATCCTAAGCTTTAGCAGAGATGCTTCAATATCATCATTATCATCATAGTGAAAAAACAAATCAATAAAAAGGTCACCCTTATAAGTGACGTAAGTCCTCCTGGGAACGCCCTCCTGGGAAAGTCCCTGGCGGGATACATCCCCCCGGGATACATCCCCTTGGGACCGATCCTTGACAGGGCTGGGTATCAAACAGTAACTTGTTCTAAGCTACTTAGAAGTAAGGTCCCTTTGTTTCCTGCACAGCAGCCCATTCATCGTTGAGCTTGAAGTTTTTAGCATCCTTTGCAACACGGGATCTGCTGAAATCATTTGCCTCCTTGACCAGATCGTTGGTGATAACTTCATCAATGTTCAGGCGTTTCGATGTCTGCCCCAGTTTATAAACTATATCGAGGTACTTATTCCAGCCTTCTACATCGAACCATCCGTAGCCTTTGCCCCGCCTCTCACCTTCACTATTTGGAAAGGCAAGCTGGTTCATTGACTCATAGGCAAGCTTGGGTTTCATCTGCTCCCGCACAGCAGGCAGGCTGTCATACATAATCTGCGCTGCAGCTCTTGAGTTTACGGTATAGAAATGAATACCCATTGCCGATGCCTTAAGAAACCTGACGAGAAGATCGCGCTTGGCCGGATCTTTAAGATCTGACTTACGGCCTGCGTACCCGTTTGCAGGCATAATTGAAAACTTCTGGCCGACAAAGTACCGCAGATCAAGCCCCTGGGCCTGCCATTGCGCCCTGAGGCCCTCCCAGGAGAGAGCAACATCCGCCTGACCCATAGCGACTGCCTGCCCCATCTGCATACCGCTATAAATATAAGTAACGCTCTTGGGGTCAATACCGAGCTCGAGGAAAATAGGCTCTACAATTACTTCCCAGCCTGCAAAACCGAGAGACATTGTTTTACCTTCAATGTCATGTACATCTTTGATGGGGCTGTCAGGTTTCACAGCAAAGTCAAACACCTGCCCAATCATCATCTCGAACATCATGATGACATCCATACCCTGCTCAACGCTTGCCGTTAAAACCCCGGGAGACGGATACCCGAGATCTGCCTGTTTCTGGTCAACGAACTTTGTACAGGCGAATGAATCCTGAGGCCCGGGCTCCAGGTCAACATCAAGGCCTAGCTCCTCAAAATAGCCCATTTTTTTTGCAACCCACAGATCGTAATCATCAGGAACATCAAGTGTTCCTCTGGGGGTCATCCATGTCATTTTAACAAGCTCTTCAGGCTTTTTGCCGCCAGATTTGTTTCCCGCACCGATCAATATTGACCCGGCAGCCGTCAAGCCGAGCCCGATCCCGATACCTGTGCGGGCTGAAGTTTTGATAAACTCCCGCCTCGTCATCTTTTCGTTTCTGAATAGATCTTTCATTTTCTTTGAAACCCCCTTTCCTCAATAGTTGCTCTCATTGTATACAGATAAATCACGCTGTCAACTATTTTAATATTAGTTCGATATCTTGACAAGACAGCAAACTGATTTATAATGTCACTACGAAAAAGAATTATCAAGAAAAAAATTAAAGAAAGGGTAAAAATCATGGAAAGAATACGATGCGGCGTAATCGGACTCGGCTGGTTTGGCGAGCACCATGTCGACACACTAATGCAACTCCCCCTGGCAGAAGTAACTGCGGTATGCACCCGGCGTGAGTGGCGCCTGAAGGAGATTGCCGAGAAATACGGCGTTCCAAAAACCTACACAAACTACCATGACCTTCTCGCAGACGAGGAGATAGACATGGTCTCCATCGTCACCCATGTGAAGGACCACCTCCAGCCCACGATCGATGCACTGCAGGCGGGAAAACACGTTTTTCTCGAGAAACCGATGGCGGACAACGCCGAAGAATGCGACACAATCATCACCGAGGTTAAAAAGACGGTGAAGTGCTTTATGGTCGGCCATATATGCCGTTTCGACACCGCCTATGCGCTTGCCAGAGAAGAGATAGAGGCGGGAAACCTGGGAAAAATCATTTCCATGCACGCAAAGAGAAACCTTGCAAAATGGATAACCCCCACGCACCTGGAAAAATTGAGCGCCCTTTTCGGGGACGGGGTGCATGATCTCGACCTCATGCTCTGGTACTCCGGGGCGAAGCCGGTCAGTGTGTACGCGCAGACGATGAATACGAGGCCCGAGCTTCCCAATGACGATCTCGGGTGGGCTATGTTCAGGCTTGACAGCGGCGCGGTTGCCGTTATTGAAACCATCTGGTGTCTCCCGGAAAACGTTCCCTATGCCATCGATGCGCGTATGGAAATCATCGGCACAGATGGCGCGATTTACATCGACAATTCGGGCGCAAACTACACCGTCCTTACAAAGAAGGGGTGGAGCTATCCACAGTCGACCTACTGGCCGAAGGTGCATAATCTGCGGAGAGGATATTTAAAAGAAGAATTCGATTATTTTTTGAAGTGTATCTTAAAGGGAAAGAAACCCGACGTGATAACCCCTGAAGAATCGAAGGCAGTTGTCGCCGCCATCCGCATGGCGGAACAATCGGCACGAGAGAACAAAGTGCTAACGTTTTAAGCGGTCATAATTTCCGTTTACATGACACGGGGGACATTCCGTCTGCTGACAGAAAAAAGAACGGGAACGTGCCTGTCTTGATCAGCATGATGTGCATTAGCACCGTTCCCGGTTCTTGACTATGCTGTAACCTGCTTCCGCGCACTCAAGCGGCATGATAATATCTACAGTTTCTGGTACTCCTTCTTCCAGATATCGCCCGTCGCCTCGGCGGCCTTTCTTCCGATTTCCGTAAGCTCATCGATATATTTCTGATCCTTGAAGGACCTTTCGGTTGTTTTACCCACCGGAATAGCCCTGCTCTCCTCTGCAATTTTATGAAACTCGTTGTGATGATCCCTGATCGGGCAGGGCACGATCTCATTCCCCGCCTCTGCGGCACTCTTCTTGTAACTGTACCCCTCCTGCCATTTTCTTAAATTCTTGAAAAACGGCGTCTGGAGAACGTCGTCAACAGTTTTGCCCTTGTCGAAAAAGTCGGTTTTGATATTTCCAACCGAATACGGAACAAACACACAGGGCATCACGTTGCCGTGCCAGTCGATGTACAGGTAGCCGCCCTTTCTGCCAGCGCTGATACACCCATCGCTGATCGGACCGCCGTTCCAGAAATCGATGAAGAACACGCCCTTATCCCGTATCCAGTGCCTCTCCTGAAACCACAGCTTTCTCCTCTGTTCCGCGGTTATCATCAGGTCGAAATCAGGACCCCTTCCGATCGGCATATACTGGAACATCCAGGCAAAGGAAGCGCCGTGTGGACCAAAAAATTCGTCGACGAACTTGTCGTTCAGCACCCTGTCCACATTGAGCCTTGTTGCGGTAAAAGAGATCCCATAGAGCACACCCGCTTCCTTCAGGTTTTCAGTCGCCTGTAGAATCTGCCTGTACACGCCCTTTCCTCGCCTGTAATCGGTATCCTCTTCGAAACCCTCAACAGAAATGGCGGGCGCAACATTACCAAGCTCGGCAAATTTCCTCGCCATTACCTTATCGACAAGTGTTCCGTTCGTATACATGAGGAAGAAGGTGTCGTTGTACTTCTCGAATAGATCGAGTATGGTTTTTCCGTTACTTTCGTACAGAAGCGGCTCGCCTCCGGATATGACGGTGAAATGCGAACCCCAAATATCGCGTTTCTGCTGCACTATTTTATCGAGAATATCCCACTCCATCGTTACCGCGGTTTTGTTTGAGCTCGATGCATAGCAGCCGATGCAGGCAAGGTTGCACTTCTGGGTTGGGCTGATTGTCATGAATGTGGGAAGCCCCACTTCAAGTTTTCTTCTCTTATAGGCTTCCGGATACCGCTCCCGCCAGTTGACTATTACATCACCGATAAGGGTATTGATAATCCAGTCCCTGACAGAGGGAGCAAAGTAGTTGGTCTTCAGTTTCTTTTCTATTGCCCTCATGAGGTTTTGCACGACATAAAACTTTTCTTCCTGTGCGCCGATTGGCCTTCCTCTCTCGTTCTTTTCAACAAGCGCATTCAGTATCTGCTTTTCCCCCCACCGCAGGAAAGCCTCCATAATAAAATTTACTTTAAGCATATGCAGTCCAACCCTGGCCACTGCTTTTTTCCCCTTCGAAGCTAAACCCATAAATCACCCCTCCTTGCCGTACCTTTTTTCCATATTCAGATTTTTTTCTGTCCTTTATCCTCTTCCCAACACCATATCTAAATTGATGGTAAAAACAAGATTAGTAGTATTTATACTACTCTTCAACTACCGGATTTGTCAAGCACTTTTTTTGAAAAATTCATTCACACTCAGTTTCCCATAACGTAAAATATTCAGTACGATCTTTTTTTTGCATGTACGCTTGTTATACATGATAATTTAAGTGGCGGATGTCCCTGGCGGGATGTATCCCTGGCGGGACCGAGTATTAAAACATAACTTGTTCGAAGTTACTTAGAAGTGGTTTACGTTCCTAGGGAACCGAATATCATAAAGTAACTTCGCGAGAAGTTGCTTAAAAGTGAGCACGCCGATTGAATGGGTAAGGTATGAGAACGCTTCTGCTAAAAACCGTGATATGTTTCAGCCTGTTATTCATAACCGCTAAGGCACCGGCCGCAACAGCAGGCACAGGCTCCATCAAGCTACCTGAAACAGACCTGCGTCAGGAATGGTTTCAGATAGAGAGCACGCATTTTCGAATCACGTACCCTGCTTCCCTCAAAGATCTCTCTATTACAATCGCCGAAGAAGCGGAATATGTGTATAAAATGCTCTCGGCATGGACCGGGTATTACCCGCCGAAAAAGATCGATATCCTGCTCACGGGAAGCAGTGATGCGGCAAACGGCTATACGAAATACGGCCCGCACGGCCTGTATATAACCTTGTATACCGTGCATCCCTATGCAACCTTTAATAAAAGCATCGATGAGTACAAAAACTGGTACCGCCACCTCCTCATTCACGAGCTGTCCCATTACTTTCACCTGGACAGAACAGAGGGCCTGCCGACAATCGCCCGCCATATCCTGGGTAATATCATATACCCGAATGCTACAACCCCGCTTTTCGTCAAAGAGGGGTTTGCGACCTATTCAGAAACAAGAAATGAATCCGGTTTCGGCAGAGGCAACTCTCCGTATACCGATATGTATATAAACACCTCTGTCCTGCAAAACGATTTTCCCCCGCTCGACAGGGCATCAAACCGATCACCCGTATGGCCGGGAAGCGGAAACTACTACCTCTTCGGCGTTTCTTTTTTCAACTACCTGGCACGTCAGTACGGCGAAGAAAATATCCTCCATTTCAATGAGATGAGCGCTCGTTGCACACCTTTTAGCTGGGGAATCGCTTTTAGGCGAGAGTTCGGAAAATCGATGCACAAAATGTGGGATGAGTGGGAGAATTACGAGAAAACCCGCCTGCCGTCACTTCTGAACAACAGTACAAAAGAAAAAATCACTAGATTCGAACCAATCGGGAAAAGACTCGGCGTCGTTTATTCACTCAGTTTCGGTCCTGACGGGAAACGAGTTGCGTATTCAATGAGCACTCAGAATGATACAGGCGGAATCTACATCTACGATTTGAGTGAAAAAAGGGAGAGGCGCATTAAAGCTGACAGAGCAGCCTACAATATCTCCTTTTCCGTTAACCGGCTTTTTTATATAAAAATGGAAAGAGAACGAAACGTAACTCTTCGGAAAAATATCTATACCCTCGATATTCGTACAAGAAGAGAGAAGAGGCTCACAAAATCAGGTGCGGTGCAGAGCTTTATGCTCATCCCCGATAAAGATATGATCCTCGTCTGCATGTCTACACCTAACGGCACCGAGATCCGATTAATCGACATGAAGGGAAACGTACTGAATACCCCGGTGATTGCCGCAGGCCCGGTTATTTTAGAGGAGCCGTCCCTCTCACCGGACGGAAAGAGGGTTGCATTCTCCGGTAAAGACGCTGATGGTAAAAGAATTTTACTTACCGCATATGTTCATGATCTGCTCGATAATAGTTTCACACTAAACAGGGTAGAAGTGGCCGTACATAACGCATACTCGCCTCGATGGATCAACGATCACGAGATACTGTTTGCGGGTGGTGACAGCGGAACTTTCAATCTGTATAAGGCAGATGCCTCAAGCGGTTCGGCCGTCAGAATAACCAATGTACCTACCGGCGTGTTCATACCGGATATCGGCGCCGACGGTATTATCGCCGTAAGCGAGTATACCTCAAAAGGCTTTCGACCTTCATATATCAGAATAGGCGACCTTTCTGATACAACGGATCGGTACATAAAAGCCATTTCCGAAGGCGGGCCGCAGGCCGTTGGTCAAGCTTTTGAGGTCTCACATCGAACCAGTCCGACTGAACTATCCTCTCCGGTCACCTACCATTCATACAAATACCTCGCTCCCGGGTACTGGCTCCCCGTATGGTGCAGCGGAAATATCTATCTCGGATTTGGGGTCCACACACACGGAAACGACCTGCTAAAAAAACACCAGTATGATTTTAGCCTTGTATTCGATATCTTCGACTCCAGGTTCAAGAATGAATTAGGCTATACATTCAACACCCGCTCTCTCACCTTTTCCACTAATCTGTTTCTTTCACAAGACCTGTACGCTGAATCATTTTCGCCGGCATTTGCTCTTAAACCTGCCATTTCGTATCCTGTTGTAAAGAGCAGGTATTCTTTAGAAGGCAATATCAGTGCAATTTTTGAAGACCCGTTTTTCGGGCCGGACCTCGGCATCTATTTCTCAAACATAAAAATCCCCCCCCTGTGGGACAGGCCGAAAAAAGGTTTTGTCGTAATGCAGGACCTGTTCCTCAACCGCATGGGCGATCCATTTACCGTATTGAGCAGCACCTTTTCAACCT
>CAZGJW010000155.1:0-7149 GCA_964525675.1 uncultured Spirochaetota bacterium | reverse complement strand
ACTTCTTTGCAAGGCATGCCTGGAGAACGGGGAGGTATCCCTGAAGCCACGGCTGCTGATCGAGGACAACGCCGACGTAGCCCTTCCGTATAGCATCGACTGTTGCGGCACTCAGGTCGAACCCTGCAATGTATATATCGCCGGGTTTCTTACGAGAGGCTTTCATATATGTTTCGGCAGTTGCGGTGAGCGCGCCGTGATCCGTAATGATGAGCTTGACATCAGGATTGGCAGATACGTAGCCGGTAAAAGAGGGAGTACCGAGGGATGCGTCCGCATTTATAGCGTCGGAGATTTCGATATAATCGACCTTGACACCCATTTCTTTGAGAGCATCGACACAGCCCTTTGAACGAAGACCGCGTGTTTCCTGGGCTATGAGACCCCACACCATTGCCTTATCCCCTCTTTTGAGGCCCGCCCTCTGTGCGGCGCCTTTTGCGAGCATGACGCCCGACGGGTACAGCTCCTGGCCCACATAACCGAAACCACCGGCCTTGTACTTTTCCTCGATTGCGGGCAGGCTCGTATTCTGGCTTGTGACAATGATTCCCCGCGCTTCTGCCTGATCGACGAGTGGTGCAAAGGCAACCACACCCGGGTGGCCCATTATACAAATGGCATCGGGCCTTAGCGCAATTGCATCCTTGAACTGCGCAACCATCTTGTCGGGATTCCATCCCGACCATATGTACTGGACATTGCAGCCGAGGTCTTCTTCAGCAGCTTTTGCCCCTCTGTACACAACCGAGGCAAACGGGCCGCCGGGATTACCGCCGGGGAAGAAAACAATCCGTATTCCTTCGAAGTGTTTTGTGTCTGCAGCAAAACCTGCTGAAGTCAGCCCTAAAACAAGAGCGACAGTTAAAAACAGAACCAACCATTTCTTTTTCATCGTGCTTCTCCTTTTACATGAAATAAAATTGAAATGCGTGAAAAAATCTGTATAAAATATTCACCTCCTTCACCTGTTCAAAAGACAGTGTAAAATGGCAATGGATATGCGATTAAACGGTACTTCCATACCTGGAAGCAACAATACTATTACAACATTAGATCTTTGGACTGTCAAGCATAATATTGACAAAAAAAGGGGGGGGGGAACACTGGAGGCAATAGTTTAATGCCGCTGCTGCATGTTGTTAGCGATATGCTCCGGGTAAGGGGCTTGGACCGGCGATATTTTCCGGACGCAGAGTGTCGGAATAACTACTGGAGAACCGGCCTTTTTATGGTATACCTGTTGCCATCCTTGTTATAATCGAGAAGCAGGAGAGGCATGTCTTCTATATCAGTATCGTATATCACTGCAGATCTATTGTTGTTTACATCGTCCAGCATCCTGCTAACCGGGACGAATTTTCTGGTGATTAAATGGTTTGCATCAAGGCCGGTAAACAGGAATCCAATAGACGTATCAACATCGTTTTCGGCTTCAGGGTCGGTTGAATACAGGAGTAGTGTGGAGCTGCTGTTGATGTTTTTTCCCCACATGTTAATAAACGGGTGGTCCTTGTACGTCGGTATTCCGGTGTTCAGGACTTTTACGAGCGCGCCGCCTTTAAGCTTCAGTACGGTGATGCCGCCTCCGGACTCGCGGCCGCCTATTTCACATATGATTTCATCAGACCCGTCTCCGTCCAAGTCATAGGCGAGCATCTTTTTTATAGGGAGGGGGTTCTTGTAATCTATTCTGCCCCGCATCCGTATCCTCCCCCGCATCGACTCGTAGGATGCGGCCTGAATTTCATAGGTAACGGTGCCATCACTATCTGCAGTCCTGCTCTTTTTGAGGAAGACGAGATAATCTTTATCTCCTTCAAGCCGACCGGCGGTGACAATCGGAGAATTGATCTTGGATGCGAGGAAAAAGGTCTTTTTTTCCGGATCGAAGGAGTAGATGTATGAAAAAAGTGTGCCGTTCAGCACTATGAATGAAACGCCTGAAGTGCCTTCCCTGAATACCGCGATGCTCAGAACGTCGGCGCTTCTTAATTTTCCACTGTATACCTTAGCAAAGGATGTGCCGGCATTCTCTTCTGCTGAGGCTGCAGGCGCTTCTTCGTACCCGGATAGATTCCAGTAGCTCTTCCGGTTTTCTCTGTTGAGAAAAATGATTTCCGTTATGCCGTTATTGTTCAGATCCCCGCTCGTTACAAGTGATTTCGTTTCTGAAATAATTCCTGAATCAAGAAACGACAGTTCCGGCAGAATTGTCTTTCTGATGACCGTATCGGTCTGCTCTTCGGGAGGTTTTGCCGGTTTTTGAGGAACAACTTCTATTTTCCGCAGGTATTGCCCCCATATCCATCCTTCTATGCCGCTTTTATCGAGTTTAATATGGTACCAGTAGTTTTTTGATCCGCTGATTTCTGCTATTGTTTCGTCCCGGTCCAGGACGGTAACCGGCGTTCCTCTGTTCACCTTTGTGAGAATCTTGTTCTTGAGTGATGGGCCGGTTCTCACGCGTACGTAATCGCCCGTGACTTCAGCCCTGTCGTTATTTTCGAGCAAACCGTTTGGCACAACCGCCATCTCCTGCGCATACAGGCAGGGCATGAAGGCTGAAAAAAGCAGAAGAATAATTGTGATGGTTGCAGCTCTCATTCTGTAATATCCTTGCAATAAATATGTACATCTAGTATGTTTATCGTATTAAATCGGGTTCTATATTAAGATAAACAATTCACAGGGTGCTGAAATGAGTGTTGCGGAGGTTTCTGTGGAGCGAGTTATTATCGACAGTGAGTGCTGTAAGGGGTGCGAGCTCTGCGTGGACGCCTGTCCGCGGACGGTGCTTGTTATGTCCGATGATTTCAACGGGTCGGGATACCATTACAGCGTTTTTCATAACAAGGAAAACTGCAACAGCTGTACTTTTTGCGCAATTATCTGTCCGGATGTCTGCATTCAGGTAAACCGATAACCATATAGATAAACGCATGCAGTATTATTTACCTGGATACAATATCAGGTGACTGTATTCAGCGCTATGGATAACCGTATGCGCGGGCATATAACAAAATACATGCAGTAAACTGATCTATTGCTGTGGGCGAATACAATTCTTTGTACGATTTGTTCATGCAGGGATATTTCCTCTTCGCGTTAAATAAATCAAAACACAGGCAGAGAACGCTGTTCGCCTCCAGAATGGGTTTAGTCGGCTGCTGGTCGGATAAATGGACAAATCATGTGTGAGGTGATGTATGGGTGACCGTGTGCTTATGAGGGGAAATGAAGCACTCTGTGAAGGTGCAATCATTGCCGGATGTCGCTACTACTTCGGATACCCGATTACACCGCAGAACGAGGTTCCGGCATACATGGCAATGCGGATGCCACAGATCGGCGGCTGTTTTCTTCAGGCGGAGAGTGAGCTTGCTTCGATCAACATGGTGTGGGGGGCGAGCGCAGCCGGAAAGAGGGTAATGACTTCCTCCTCCTCCCCCGGAATCAGTCTTATGCAGGAGGGCATTTCATACCTCGCCGGTGCTGAGCTGCCCGCTGTGGTTGTGAATATAATGAGAGGAGGGCCGGGGCTCGGAAACATTGCCCCGTCGCAGTCGGACTACTACCAGTCGACACGGGGCGGTGGGCACGGTGACTATCGAACACCGGTGTTAGCGCCTGCAACGGTTCAGGAAATGGCGCATTTGATGATCGATGCGTTCGATCTTGCAGATCTCTATAGAACACCGGTAATTGTCGCCGGCGACGGGGTTCTCGGTCAGATGACAGAACCCCTTGTGCTCCCGGAACCATCGCAGAAAAAACTGCCGGAAAAGGACTGGGTGGTTGACGGAGCGGAGGGCAGGGAAGCGCGGGTTCTCATGAGTCTCAGGCTTTCGCCTCAGCGGGCACTTGAAGAGCTCAATATAAAGCTAAAAAAGAAGTATGATGAAATCGTAAAAAGAGAGGCGCGCTGTGATGAGTATAAGATCGATGATGCAGAGTACGTTATCGTCGCATTCGGGACTGCGTCGCGCGTTGCGAAGGCCTCGATTGATATCGCCCGAACTAGAGGAATAAAAATAGGCCTGTTCCGGCCCATTACTCTGTGGCCGTTTCCTGAAAAAAGGCTCCGGAAACTGGCGGAAAACCGGAGGGTAAAGGCGTTTATCGATGTTGAGATGAACATGGGCCAGATGATCGATGATGTCCGGCTTGCCGTAAACGGTCGGAAAGAGGTCTATTTTTACGGCAGGACAGCGGGTATGCTGCCGGATGAGGATGAGCTCTTGCAGAAAATTTCGGAGGTGGTGCGGTGAAAACTGTATATAAAAAACCGGATTCTCTCAGGAAGGTGAAGATGCATTACTGTCCGGGCTGCGGGCACAGCATCATTCACAAGCTGCTGACGCAGGTAATAGACGAGCTCGGGATACGGGGAAAAACGGTCATTGTTGCGCCTGTCGGCTGTTCGGTTCTGCTCTATAACTATATAGATACCGACGCCACTGAAGCCGCCCACGGGAGGGCTGCAGCTGTTGCGACAGGACTGAAACGCGCAATGCCCGACAGGGTGATCATAAGCTATCAGGGCGACGGTGACCTGGCAGCAATAGGCACGGCCGAAACTTTGCATGCGGCGAACAGGGGTGAAAACTTCACCGTTATCTTCGTGAATAACGCCATTTACGGTATGACGGGGGGGCAGATGGCGCCGACAACCCTCGTCGGACAGAAAACAAAAACCACACCTTTCGGAAGAGACGAGAAGTGGTGCGGCACACCGCTTCGCATGTGCGAGATTCTGAATGCGCTCGATGCACCTGTATATATCGAACGTGTCTCGGTGCATGAAGTGAAGAATGTTATAAAAACAAAAAAAGCAATAAAGAAGGGACTGCAGTACCAGATCGACGGCACAGGTTATTCGTTTATCGAGGTGCTTTCAATGTGTCCCACAAACTGGGGGGTCAGCCCGCTTCAAGCTGCGGGCTGGGTGAAGGAGAGCATGGTTCCATACTATCGGCTAGGAGTATTCAGGGATAGAGCATCAGGCAGGGAGAAACAAAATGACTGAGAAGATGATAATCGCAGGATTCGGGGGGCAGGGAGTTATTCTTGCTGGCAAGCTCATTGCCCATGCGGGAATGATAGAGGGAAAGTACGTTTCGCACATACCGTCGTACGGCGCGGAGATGAGGGGCGGCACAGCTAACTGCTCGGTCATTGTTTCAGACGATGAGGTTGCATCTCCGCTCGTAGGCCACCCAACTACGATCATCATAATGAACAGGCCTTCTCTCGATAAGTTTGAGAAAATGGTTATAGACAAGGGAAACATTTTTATCAACAAATCGCTCATCGACCGGGAGGCCGGAAGAACGGATGTCAATGCCTACTATATACCGGCCAACGATTTCGCTGAAAAGGCCGGGAGCGGCAGGGCGAGCAATATGGTCATGGTCGGCGCATTTATTGCAGCAACCGATGCGGTATCACTTGATGATGTAAAAGAGTCACTTTCCGAGGTAGTTTCAAAAAGAAATATCAAATTCAACGATATAAATAAAAAGGCGCTCGACATGGGGTATGAGGTTGTTATACGCCAAAATGCGCGGCATGAAGTGTGAATAAGTGATGCATCCAAAACCCTCTGCATCGGAGATGAGTGATCCAGGCATGCACGGTTATGTACTCTTTTTTGCCTCTTTCTCCTCGGCGGAGAGACTCTTTATTCTTTCTTCTAGCTCCTGGATCTCGTTTTCGAGCCCCCGTATTTTTAGCATATAATTGAGCGCCTCTTCATCGTCCTTGAGTGTGTCCATACTCTTTTCGGTGAAAAGGGTGTACACTCTCCTGCCAAGTTCAGATTCCAATTTTTCCAGTTGTTTATTTAGGTTAAAACGGCTGACGGAAAGCTTGCTGTAGGTGCTGTACTCGCTGACTTTGCCTTTTAAAGAGGAGGCTTTCTGCAGTACCACTTCTTTTGTCTTATACCAGAAACCGCTCATCTGAACCCATCCTTTTTGTGACATTCAGTCTGCACGGGGCCTCAACTGTTCTTTCAGGCGGGATTACAATGTCGGCACGAGGATCAGGAGTACCATTCTGCAGTAATAGTTCCGCGCGGACCGTGCTTCTTCACTTACTATGGTAATGCGTCATGAAGTATTGTCAAGTCAAGAATTGCGACAAAATGGCCGGTTTCATAGAGGAAATTCAGCACCGCAATTGATGGAAAATATGGGGGTTGATAGTATTGAAAGGGAGTCGAGGTCTTTCAGCGGAAAGGTGAGTATATACATCCTGGCGCCGATATCGAAATTACATTGTTTAACTGTGACTATTAGTGTCTCAGCGATATATAGTCCGATAAGCTTATGGTAAAAATCCGAAGTTCTGTATCCGGCGATTTCAGACCCGAGGCTTGTGGAGGAGTTTACCGGGAAACCGGTTTGTTCAGTCCGCACGTTCAATTCGTACTTTTTTTTCCAGTTCCTTGCTGTGCCGCCGCCTGCTATCTGCCGGACAAACTCAGTTTTCTCGTACAAAGAATTAATTTTTGTGCTTCCGATAGGAAAGGCGGATGACAGGCCGAACAGGTTCTGATCGAACAGCGTGCCCGAATTGCTTATTGAAAAAAAAGGTGTAAGGAAGAAGGAAGTTTCCCCGTATGCTGAAAACTCCATACTGTTTTTGAGCTCGAGAGTTATCTTCTCATGCAGGCCCGGAATGACATTGATTGGGAGAGTGTTTCGGAATCCCAAAATGAGTCCGCTTTCAAAGCGAAAGGAGTTAATGCTGAAGCTGATATAGGAAAGACACTGCGATTCGAGAATTGAGCTGTATCGGTACCCGACTGAAAGAGTCGTGTCCCGTATGAAGGGCATGTGTACTATGTTCATGGTATCGATAAGAAGCCTGGAGTTGAGGTCCGTAGCATCCGCATCCCTGGAATTCGGGAAGCCCCACACAGATGTGTACAGCGATGTTTCAGCCTGAATATCTGCCCGCGCCAATGTGCAGAAAAATAAAAAAAAACCTATCGTCAGGAGCGGAGCGATATGAAATAAGTTAACGATGCGGCTATATGGCTTCATGGCTGTACTGTCTCACCCTTATTATTATTGACCCGTCAGAACGATGCTTTTACATTGAGATACGCCGTGATGAAGTCTCTATGTTCGCTTAAAAGGT
>CAZGJW010000154.1:0-7166 GCA_964525675.1 uncultured Spirochaetota bacterium | reverse complement strand
GGAGGCGCAATCGGAACAATCATCGTCATGTGGGTGGTGTTCATCGGTGCCTTTGTCTTCTTCTTCTCGAAAATGGGCAAAGGCGGCAAGTGGGAAGATTGACGAGTTGCATCTGCATGATTGGTATATCAAAAGGGCGCTCGAGAGGCGCCCTTTTTTGTATGCCGATTCCAGTATATTTAACGGGTTTAAACAGTTTTTCATGATGCTATTGGAGAAGTACAAATAATGATCACCGTCGACAACCTTACCCATTCATTCGGCAACCAGCTTCTTTTCGACGACATTCGTTTCACCGTTAACCGGAAAGAACATATCGGATTGGTCGGCAAAAACGGCAGCGGAAAAACAACTCTTCTCAAAATCCTGAGCGAAAAAATCGTTCCTAACAGAGGCAGTATATCGATTCCGAAACACTACTCCATCGGCCATGTCGAGCAGGAACTTCGATTTACCGGGCAAACCGTGCTCGAGGAAGGCTGCCGGTACCTTGATAACGCACACAGGGACGAAACATGGCGGGTTGAAAAAGTATTATCCGGATTGGGTTTTATGGCAAAAGAGATCCATCTGAATCCAGGCTCACTTTCCGGGGGATTTCAAGTTCGACTGAGCCTCGCAAAAGTTCTCATCGAAGAACCCGACCTCATGCTTCTTGACGAGCCTACCAATTACCTGGATATAGTATCGATCCGATGGCTCGAGAGGTATATGAAGCGGTGGCAAAAGGAATTCATTCTCGTTACCCACGACCGCGGCTTTATGGACGAAGTGGTAACCCACACAATGGCTCTACACAGGAAAAAAATCAGAAAGATGTCAGGTAACACACAAAAACTCTACCTGCAAATCGCACAGGAAGAGGAAATATACGAAAAAACACGCATAAACGACGAAAAAAGACGAAAAGAGGTAGAGGTCTTTATCAATCGGTTCAGGGCAAAGGCACGGCTTGCAGGTCTCGTGCAGTCTCGGATAAAGGCACTCGAAAAAAAGGGGTCGACTCAGCGGCTCGAAAAAATCGAAAATCTTGAGTTTTCGTTCAACGAGGCAGAATTCCCCGCAAAATACCTCATGGAAATACGCGATCTGGCATTCTCATACGCGGCTACCGACAATCCCCTTATCAGGAACCTGAGTTTCACTATCGAAAGTCATGACCGAATCGGGGTAATCGGAAAAAACGGGCGGGGAAAATCAACACTGCTCAAACTGCTCGCCGGCTGCCTGAAATCAACAAGCGGCGAAATCCGTTCTCATCAGAAAGTTTCTGTCGGCTATTTCGGCCAGCTCGCGGTGGAAGACCTGCACCCCAATAAAACTGTGGAACAGGAAATCGCCGGTGCAGACGGAGGCGCAGGCCGGCAGCAGGTGCTTACGACCTGCGGTTTGATGATGTTCAGCGGCGACGCATCCCAGAAGAAGATACAGGTACTCTCCGGAGGTGAGAAGAGCAGAGTCCTGCTTGGAAAAATTCTCCTCACACCGTGCAACCTCCTTCTTCTCGATGAGCCGACAAATCACCTCGATATGGAATCATGCGACGCATTGATGGCTGCAATCGACAATTTTTCAGGCGCTGTTGTTATCGTGACACACAACGAACTTTTTCTTCGTACTCTCATCAACAGACTTATCGTGTTTGATGAAGGCACCCTGCATATGTTCGAAGGAACGTATCGAGACTTTCTCGAAACTGTCGGCTGGATGGATGAAAAGGCGGCAGAAGCGAATGAAAAAACGCGGTTATCTGCAATCACCGGCCGTCAGGGAGGAGAACAGCACCCGACATCCGACAAAAGGGGACTTCGAAAACAGCGCGCAGAGATCATACGAAAACGTTCGAAGGCGTTGAGACCGATTGAACAGGCCATCCGCGAAACAGAGGGTACTATCGAATCTCTCGAACGAAAGGTCCATAGAAACAATGAGGAGATGATTCAGCTGTCGGCTTCGGGAATCGGAAATAAAATCGGCGATTTATCAGCGGAAAATCATACGTTGCGAAAAGAGATCGAACAGCTCTACAGCAGGCTCGATGATCTCTTACAATCTCATGATAGGATTGCCCTGGAATACGATAAACGGCTCGATAACCTCAGCTGATAATTTACTCATACCTATGCCCCAAAAGCGGCGCAAGTCCCCCTGGGAAAGTCCCTGGCGGGATACATCCCCCGGGATCGATCCTTGACAGGACTGGGTATCAAAAAGTAACTTGTTCGAAGTTATTTAAAAGCTCGATATCTATCCCGATCGGGCAATGGTCCGACCCCAGCACATCGGGCAGTATGTAGGAGGAGGTTACCTTCTTCATGAAATCATCACTGACAAAAAAGTAATCTATCCGCCAGCCGATGTTTCGCTCCCGTGCCCTTGTTTTGAGATCCCACCACGTATACTGCCCCGGCTCACTGTTGAATTCCCTGAATGTATCCACAAATCCACTCTCAATAAACAGGTCGATCCACGCGCGCTCCTTCGGAAGAAAACCGGACACCTTTTCGTTCTCTTTCGGCCGGGCAAGATCTATTTCCTTGTGTGCGGTGTTTACATCCCCGCATACAACGATACTTTTTCCCTCGGACTTCAACTTTTTCGCATATTCGAGAAAGGCGTCATAAAACTCCATCTTGAACAGGAGCCGCTCCTTCGATGCCTTTCCGTTCGGAAAATATATATTGAAAAGCGTGAAGTACCCGTAGTCGGTGATGAGCACCCTGCCCTCCAGATCGAACCGTTCAATGCCAAAACCATGACTGATCGACCTCGGCTCCTCTCTTGTGTACAGCCCGACACCACTGTAGCCTTTTCTCTCGGCCGAAGTGAAGTACGGCGTGTAACCGGTCACTGTTATCAGCTCCTCTGGAAGCTGTTCTTTCTGCGCCTTAGTCTCCTGCACGCACAGTATATCCGGGCCTGCCTCCTTCAGCCAATCCAAAAATCCCTTTTTATACGCAGCCCGAATACCGTTTACATTCCACGAAAAAATACGAACCTTTTTCACGATACATCCCCCACCCGTTCATATTTTGCTGCTGTCAGCCAGTCCATGAAACCCCATTTACTGTACACGCACAACACCATATGGTATGTTCCGCAGCGGCTTTTTTCAACTGAAATTAGCCTTCACTTGATTTTACATTTCTGCCAGATTCAGGTGAGCTCGGGATGTTCCTTAGCAGAGAGCCGTCGAATGTATCTTTTATCATATTTTCTCACTTAAAAAAACCGCAAACTCCACCTGTGTCCCGGCTCATTTTACCAGTTTTGAAATCGATCTGAACGTGTCGGTTCCCGCATACCTCAACAGTTCAAAGAGAATGGATTCACAGCTCGTAATTACGGTTCCTTCCTCCCGCATGCGGGAGATGGCAGTTTTTTTATCTCCGGCTTTTCGAGAAGAGACGCAGTCCTCAACAATAACCGGATTGTAACCGTGGTGTGCCATATCCAGAGTTGTCTGCAGCACGCACACATGCGTCTCAATACCGGCAAGTATCACCGTCTTTCTGCCGCTCTTTTCAAGTGCATCGGCAAAGGCCTGCTCATCCATACAGCTGAATGCGAGCTTTTCAATGGGGCTGTACTGCCCGAACGCCTCGTACACTGACGGTATGGTTTGGCCGAGCCCTTTCGTGTACTGCTGGGTTACGAGAATGGGCACATCGAGCACTAAAAGCCCTCGTATCAGGGTCAGGATTGATTTTTCAAGATCCTCCCTCCCGGACATGTGAGGAAAAAGTCTCTCCTGGACATCGACAATGACCGCCACCGACTCTTCTTTCAATACTCTCATTAAAATCAATCCTCTCTGCTTTAATTATGGATACATCTCGCGATGGATACATCTCGCGATGGATACATCTCGCATATCATAAAAGTATGATGTGCTCCAGGTGAATATCTACAATATGACTCCATTGCCGGTCTGCCGCCAACAGTTAATGCACAGGTCATTTCAGAGTCTTATAAACGGAACAAACCTCCGCAAACATACCATTTATTGGCGACATATATACGATTTTATTTAAAAAATATGAGATCACTGCTATACTATCCCACAGCATCAGAATAAACAGGGGAAGGCTGATGACAGTATCGGTACTCGGTGCAGGGCCTGCAGGCAGGAGTTCGGCTGGTATTTGAAACCGACACGTTTCATACAAAACGAACTGCTTCTTCGCGTGGTAATGGAACGGGCAATAGCCGCATGCCGCATGGATGACCGGTTAAAGAAAATGATAACCGAAAACTTCTTCAGGCTCGACAGGCATATCCTTGCCCTCAGTTTTTTGAAAAACATCATTTTATAAACTGTTTATCTCAATAATGTCTTTCCAGAGTCCTGCGACAATCCTCATATCATACTTCATACGCACTTCATCAAGTCCCATTTGTTTTAATTTTTTTTTAAGCTCCGGCTTCCTGGAAATCTTTTCCATAACACGCGCCGCCTGTTCGGGGTCAACCCTGAGCAGTGCCGTCTCACCCTCCCAAAAAACGCTCCCTCCCGGAACCAGGTATTCTTTATACGGCACAATCTCCCCCGGCCCCTGCACCTTATGGGTAACAACCGGTACCCCGCAGGACATCGCCTCGACAACGGGAATGCAAAAACCTTCCCACTCTGAAAGAGTTACATACAGGTCCATAACTCCGTAGAGGTTTCGCATCTGTTCATCACTCAAATCATCAGCTATTATTTTTGAATTGGCCGCAACCCCCTTTCCGGCAATTATCCGGTTCAGGTCAGATCCGCCGAGAGACCGCACCCTGTCGGTTTTTACCATGAGAAAAACATGCTCAACTCTTTCGGAAAACATGCTGAAGGCTTCAATGATAATATCAAGCCGCTTTCTCGATGTGTGGGCGCCGACCGTCCCGACGACAAAGCGACACGCAAGGCCCATGTCGCTCCGCATGCGACTACGCTCGGCTGCGGAAAGCGGAGAATAAACCGAGGTATCGACACCGTGGGGGATTATCGGAAATGGTCCTGTGAAACCGGCCTTCCTGATAAAGTCACGGCTCTTCTGGGTGAGCGCAACCGGCACTATATTTCGAAACGTATGCAAACCGGGCGGTTTTGAAAACTGTGCCCAGAGAAAACAGGGAAAGCCGTCCGGTACATCACTTTGCAAAAAGGGAAACTGGTCGGGATATCCGAGCAGTACAGCGGCATTCGCTCCCGTTTCACGAACGAGATGAAAAAAGCTCCGGGCACTTCTAATCACGCCCCTGGAAATCCAGGATGCCCTGTATTTGTACACACATACATCTTCAGACAGTAACCGACTGCATAAAAAGGTGCGCATTCCTCTTTCGTTCAGGGCACTCCCGAGACAGACAAGCTGTCTCGTGAAAGAGCTCTTCCCCTCGATATCGAGACCGCTAACGAGAAGCACGGTTTTCATCAACGTCTACTCCGGTGGCATTAAGCTCGGAATGTACCTTTTTAACCGTAAACCTTTTGAATGTACTCAAAAATAGTTACCGGGACAATTCCCCTCTAATACTCCGGTATAATACCTCTCCATAATATTTATTGACATTGTAAAAGCCGGGTATATCATGAAAAACTGTTGTCTGTAATAAAGATCACCAATATAGGAGGTATGCACAATGCGGAAAAAAATTCTAGTCCTGTGTTTGAGCCTTATTTTTATTACTGTGAGCAGCGCATTTCTCTCCGCGGGAGGGAAAAAGGCTGAAGGAACAAAAGAGATAAAAGAAGCTCCGGCTCCCGAGAAAAAGGAGGAGGCACCCGCTCAGAAGGCAGTCAAAAATCCTGATACTTTCATCAGAGCGGAGTATGGAACAATTCAGAGTCTCGACCCGCACCGCGCCTACGACACCGCATCCGGCCAGGCGCTGATGAATATATACGATCCGCTTATAGGCTTCGACGGGTCTGCGACCGACCGGTTCATTCCGCTAATCTCGGAAAAAGTGCCGAGCGCAGATAATGGGCTTATCAGAGACGGCGGTAAAACCTATATTTTCCCAATCCGAAAGGACGTAAAGTTTCACAACGGCGACATTCTCACACCCGAAGATGTGGAGTACACTTTCGAGAGGGCTATGGTAACCGACCAGGACGGCGGACCAATATGGATGTTTTTCGATCCCTTTCTGGGCAATGCAAGCTCACGTGACCGTGATGGGAACATCGTCGTCAGTATCGACGATATCATGAACGCCGTCGAAGTCGACGGACAGAACATCGTCTTCCATCTCAAAGACCCCTATCCGCCGTTTCTTGGTATAATCGCCCAGTACTGGTCAGGCATCATAGACAAGAAGTACATGATCGAAAACGGTGCATGGGACGGGAAAAAAGCGGGATGGAAAGAGTACAACAACCCGGAACAGGGCACAGAAACACTCTACAACAGAGAAAACGGCACCGGCCCGTACATGCTCAGCAGGTGGGAGCCCGGTGTGGAGATTTCTCTCACCCGTTTCGATGGATACTTCAGAAAACCCGCCAATATTAAAAATATCGTCATCAAGAATGTCGAAGAGTGGACAACCAGAAAACTCATGCTCACCGCGGGCGACGCCGATTCTATCGAGGTCGATACCATGTACTGGCCGGAGATGGAAAGTGTTGAGGGTATAAAGATCTACAAGGACCTCCCGAGGCTTTCCAACACTGCGGTATTCTTCAATTTCAACATAAATCCTGAAGCGAATCAGACAATCTGGAGCGGGAAGCTCGACGGTCAGGGCATTCCTCCTGACTTCTTTACAGACGACGATCTGAGAAAGGCTTTCGCATATTCCTTCGATCACAAAACCTATATCCGCGATGCATTTCTGGGGTATGCCACAACCCCGGCGAGCCCGATTGTGGAGGGTCTCCCATATAGAGACCCGAACACACCGAAGTATGAGTTCAACCTTGAAAAGGCGAAAGCAAACTTCATGAAGGCCTGGAATGGAAAGGTATGGGAAAAGGGATTCAAACTTACCATACTGTACAATTCTGGCAATGAGCAGCGGCAGATAGCCTGCCAGATGATCGAGGAGAATGTGGAGTCGCTCAATCCAAAGTTCCAGATCGAAATCATGAAAGTCGACTGGGGCAACTATTTGAACATGATGATCGCGAAAAAGTGTCCGCTGTTTGTCATCGGCTGGGTTGCAGATTTTCCGGACCC
>CAZGJW010000153.1:0-7218 GCA_964525675.1 uncultured Spirochaetota bacterium | reverse complement strand
TCAAAGCAAAGAAATACAGGGCCGTGCTTAAAACAGCCCCTATCGAGGCTTCTGTAATGGCAACGTCGTATGCCCTCATCAGCACGAAGAACAGCGCTGCAAGGAGACTGACGATGCCGGTAATGAGGGCGGCTGCACGAAGCGTTTTCGTAAAAAGCACCGCAATACCACCGACAACCATGAGTGTACTCATAAAAAGGACAAGGTATATCATGCTGCATCCCCCTCGCTTTCCTCTGTATGAACAGACGGGGCCTCTGTATTTCGCGCGGCTCGCGCAAGTGCATGGCTCCCAACAGGGTTGGTCGCAACGACAAAGACCGCTATGAGGATGATTTTAAGCGTCCACGAGGGCTGGAGGCATATAAGTCCTGCTGCAAGAGATAAAAAACCGAGGGTGGTCGCCTTTGTTCCCGCCTGAAGCTTGTTGAAAACATCCGGCATTCTCAGCACCCCGAGCGCACCCACAAAGGTGAAAAACGCCCCCACGAGTAGAAAGAAGGAGCCGAGGATTTCCCGTATGATCATTCCTATATCCCCCTTTCCCTGTACCGGGCCACGACCATAACCGCGCCGAACGACAGAATAGCGTAAATAATCGCAATATCGAGAACAAACGAGTTCTTCAGAACAAACCCGAGTATCAGAAGTATTCCAGTGGTGAGCGTGGTAAGCATGTCCAGGGCCACCATCTTCTCGATCACAACCCTCGTTTTTATCAGTGCAATCATTCCGATAACTCCGCCGACACCGAGCATAGCAAACGTAACGACAAGAACAATACTCATTCAGTAATCCTCTTTATAAATTTCTCAAAAGGCTCCATTATCTCCCGGGCATTTCTTTTTTCACTGACAGTGTGAATAACAAACTCCTTTTCATTCCCCTCGACCGTAAGGGTCCCCGGTGTAAGAGTTATGGAACTGGAGAGAAGCAGCCTTCCGTAAGGGCTCTTCAGTTTTGACTTTCCCTTTTTCAGTTCCGGACTGATGGGAAGCTTCGGGTTGAGCACAACAAGCGCAATTTTTACATTTGCCCGTATCACCTCAAAAATGAAGTACGGCAGGTACACGAGGAAAAAGAAGACGCGAACGGGGCTGATGTATTTGAAGGGAAGCGCGATAAACCGCATCGAGGCCGATGCAGCAACTACAGCAACGGCAAGGCCTACAATCAACGTGGGACCGGCAACTGTTTTTACGAGCAGTATGTAAATCACAAAAGCGATAACAAAAGAAAGGATAAACGTGCCGAGTTTTTGCATTGCCGCCTCCCCCAATACAAACTCTGTATGATGTTACAATCCCATTCTGCTATTTCCATCTGTTACTTTAATGACGAAAGTTTCTTGTTCATGAGTTCGAGTATCACTTCCTGTATGAGATCATACGCCTGCAGCACCTTCTTGCTCACGACGTAGTAATACACGTGCTGACCCTCCCGCCTGCTCCCGAGCATTCCCCTGTTTTTCATTAAGGATAGATGCTGGGACAGGTTCGTCGTGCTGATCAACATCTTTGCCTGTATTTCCGATACGGTCATTTCTTTGTCGCGCAGGATATCGAGGATTTCAAGCCGTTTCGGATGGGAAAAGGAGCTGCAGAAATCCGAATGCTGCTCATAGCTGTATTCGTCCAATTACTTAATCCTTTAGTTGCGATATTTCGCAATTATTATATATCGAATTCTTTGATGTGGTCAACTGTTTTTTTAAAAAAATAGTCCAAGCCTAATGCACCCGGGCAATATGGAATCCCTTTCGTCTAAATTTTAATTAATTTGATTGCGGTTTCATGTGGTACTGTAGTATACTCCTGCCATGCTCTGGTTCCCCCTTGCCATCGGTGCCGCGGTTTTCTGGTCGGTCGGACAGATACTGATAAAGAGAGGGTTTGAAACAATCCCGCCGCTCTGGAATAATATCCTTAACGACCTGCTTTCACTCTTCATCTACGTACCGGCGGCCCTCCTGCTGGGTCGATTCAGTATTGCGCGCCCGCCGTTGATTGTCTTTGTCTACCTCTTTCTGTCTTCGATGCTGTACCACGTGTTTTTCTATTCCATCTCCAAGGGACAGATATCGCTTACGGGAACGGTCGTTGCCGGCTATCCTGTTGTAACCATCGTTCTTTCCTATTTCTTTCTGAACGAGCGTCTTACCCTGTTTCAGTATGCAGGTATCGCACTCATACTCTCGGGCTGCGTGACCGTAGCCCTGCCAGAAAACCAACCGCACTATAAAAACAGAAATTACTCGTGGATACTGTGGGGCATGGCCGGGGCGGTGACAATCGGCACCGGAGATTTCATTACAAAGCTTTCGATAAATATTGTCGGCGCTTATACATATATATTCTTCCTCGCCCTGGTATCGAGCGGGGTATCCGGATTGAATTTCCTGCTCGACAGGAACAACAGAAAAACGCCCGTATTCTTCCACCAGAGCTTTTTAGGGACCTTTGTCGGTATCATTATTCATCTGACAGGCGCCGTTATGTTTCTTACTGCCTTTAATTACGGGAAGGTCTCTCTCATCGTGTCCGTCTCCTCGGTATATCCTGCACTTGTAGTACTTATGGCGGTAAAGTTTCTAGGCGAGAAAATTAACGCTAAACAGAGGAGCGGAATAGCAACTGCGATTATCGGCTTGATTCTTATTGGGCTGGGAACATTCTGAGATACAGCATATAAAACTTCGTAAATAGACGATTCGGTTTTTTACATCTAAGCAAGCCCTTTGGGAGTACCGAGAATCTCCGAAAAGACGATTGCCCTCTTAAGATGGGGAAGTGTCTCAAGTCTTTGGATTACAGAAAGTTCCGGTCTCTTTTTTTCGGTCTCATGATGTACGATAGTGCCGGATATGGCACTTATGCCACCGAAAGCATCTGTATCCTGCCTTTGAACCTCGGGCGGTTTTTCCGGTGAAAGCGGCAGCTCTTCAGAAAGGATATACCTGGGGCTGAGAATATCATGCGCTGTCTGCTCATGAAGAAAGGAGACACCGTCCCCCGGAATATTCCTTCGTGAAGGGGCAGAGGAGGGAGGTTTCTCCATCGAGCTGGCAGGGGCTTGCCTGTCAAGCATACCGGAGGTTTCTTCAAGAGAGATGATGGCTCTCATCGAAGGGCCACTTCCCGAGGGCATCTCCTGATACAGACCGTTCTCCTCTTCGTCGGTATTTTGTTCGGTTTCTTCCATCTCTTGATACTCTTGACGCGCCTCACCTGCCTGACGCATCCTTTTCTTCCTGGAAGAAACCAGTCCCAGAATGACGTTGAGAAATATAAAAATTACAAAAATCAGGAGAAATACCAGTTGCATTACTGCTCCTCTTTCGGTTTTGCCTCACCGCTTATGCTCTTTCGCATATCGGTATCCGCCTGAATATTCCGCATTCGATAATAGTCCATTATTCCCATGTGTCCCTTTCTGAAGGCATCGGCCATCGCCTTTGGCACTTCCGCCTCAGCGAGCACAACCTTGGCCCTGTTCTCCTGCACAAGAGCGAGCATTTCCTGCTCACGTGCTCTTGCAGCCGCACGCCTCTTCTCAGCCTCAGCCTGAAACCTTCTTTTATCTGCCTCAGCCTGGTCCGCCTGTAGCTTCGCGCCGACATTTTCTCCCACATCGACATCCGCTATATCAATGGAAAGAATCTCAAACGCGGTTCCCGCGTCAAGGCCCTTCTCCAGAACTCTCTTGGATATATTATCCGGGTTCTCGAGCACGTTCTTGTAGGTTTCTGCAGACCCGATGGTGGTCACGATTCCTTCACCGACGCGGGCAATTATCGTCTCCTCAGTAGCCCCGCCGACCAGGCGCTCGATGTTCGCCCGGACCGTTACCCTGGCCTTCGCCTTGAGCTGAATACCGTCCTTTGCCACGGCATCGATCGTCTGCTTCCCCTTAGCGGGATCCGGGCAGTCGATAACCTTGGGGTTGACGCTTGTTTTAACCGCATCGAGTACATCCCTTCCGGCAAGATCTATAGCCGCAGATTTCTGAAAGGAGAGCGGGATATTGGCCTTGTTCGCTGCAACGAGCGACATAGCAACCCTGAGCACATTTCCGCGCGCAAGGTAGTGTGTTTCAAGGAGGTCGGTATCTATGGGTATACCGGCTTTGACGAGCATGATCCTGCTGTCGACGATGATGGACGGGTTGACTTTTCTCAGCCACATGCCAATAAGCTTTGCCACACCCACCGGCGCGCCGGAAAGAAGCGCCCTGAACCACAGGCCGAAGAACTTAATAAACAGTATGATGAAAATAAGTGCAACAATTCCGATAAAGATATACAGTATGTACCACATCTCTAATCTCCATGAGCCGTTCAGTATTTTTAGAGCCACCGGCCCCTTTATGATTTCTCTTTCCCGATACTATATGCTAAATTTGACAGTTTTCTTCACGACTGTCCACAGATAAAATCCACAAGAAACATTTAATGAACTGGAACTACCCTTTAAATAAACATCCCCAAAAAAACCATAATTCAAACTGCATCCTTACGCTTTCTCCGCACAACAATCCTGCTCCCCTCCACCTTCACCACATACACTTCAGTTCCTCTTTCGATCATCTCACCGATGGTGACCACACTGTACTTTCTGTCTCCGATCATAGCCATCCCCGATGGCCTGAGTGTCGTAACTGCCGTCCCTTCTTTGCCCAAAAGCCCCTCATACAGCTCGCCGGTGTAGGACGAAAACCCTGCCTCCCTCTTCTGCGAAGCCCATAGAATCAGCCTTTTCCCCACAAAGGTCTTCGGGAAAACCTTAAGGCCGATGATAATCATCGCAGGTGTTCCAACAAACGTGCCGGTTAAAAAAAGTGAGCCGATGAGTGTGCCGAAATTCCGGTATCCGAACACGGTCCCGGTAATCATGCAGATAATCCCTGCTGCGCCTATCATTCCGGCAGCCGGAACAAACAGTTCCAGAAACAGAGCCACAAACCCAACAACGTAGAGCAGTACAGGAATCCACAGGTTCACGTCAGCACTTCCTCACTCGTATCCGATTTCCACTTACCTCAACCACCTCAACCGGCGTTCCGGACTCTACGAACTCGCCGTCGGTCTCAACATATAGAATCTCCTCCCCGAACTCAGCTTTTCCGGACGGTCGGAGCGTCGTCACTGCAACGCCTCGCTTTCCCAAAAGAGCGCTCTCCTCCTCTGTCTGTACGGTAAATCCATCCTCCGCCTTCTGCGACGCGTCGAGCGTAAGCCTGCTGAACAGGCGAAGCTGGGGAAGCGAATAGGCAAGCACGCCGAAAATAACAAACGATGATACCGTGCTCAGGCCGACAACGAGCAGGTTTCTTCTGAGAACTCCTCTCTGCCACTCAAATGAGGGGAGCACAAAACCCTGCATGGATAAAACCAGTGAAGCGACAATGAGAATAATACCAGTTATACCGGCTACGCCGAAACCGGGAATAATAAAAATTTCAAGAACAAGCAGAACAAGCCCCAGAACAAACATTATCAGTTCGATAGACCCGACAGTGCCGAGCAGGGCGTATCCAGCGAAAACCACGGCAAAACAGATAATCGCGATCGTTCCTGGAACCCCGAAACCCGGACTTGTAATTTCGATGAAAAGGGCGACAAGGCCCGCGATAATGAGGAGGCTCGTGAACGCTGAGCTCGTAATAAGCTCCACCGCCCGGTCCGCGGCAGTCGGGTTGAGATCTGTTATCTGGGGATTTTCTATACCGAGGTCCTTAAAAATCGCAGACCTGTCACGAACGGTACCGGAAGAAACACCGTATCGCTCCATCTCGCCCGCGGTCAACGTGAGAAGCTTGCCGGCAGGAGAGATGATTTTGCCTTCCTCAATTATTTTTCCACTTTTCTTCGCCTCCCGCTGCGCATCTTTGAGCTCTTCATCAGTCATAACGGTGAGCGTTCCGTCGACATACACCTCTTTGAGCACAATATCGGCATCGACCATGGCCCGTGCGATACCTGCGGGATATCCGTTTTTCTCGGCCAGTGCCGCAACCTGCGCCCTGAGGGCGCTTACCACCTTTTCCGATGCTGCCTGCGTCCCTTCCGGACCCATGATCACCGGTGCAGCAGCGCCGAGAGATGTTCCAGGCGACATGTAAATACGGCTGGAAGAAAAGGAAATGAGAGCGCCGGCCGACCAGCTTACACCGGTACTCTCCGGGCCTGATGTCACATACGCAACGGTTACTGCCGGCTCCGCAGATCCGATGAGCGTTGCGATCTGCAAAGCGGAATCCACCCTCCCGCCAAAAGTGTTTATATCAAAGAGTATCACATCCGCATTCTTTGTTTTTGCCTGCTCTATACTGCGTCGGATAAAAACAACGAGCGAGCGATTAATCTCGCCTTTTATCGGAATAATAAAGACATTCTTCCCATCTTCCGGAGCGGAAAAAGCCAGTTGCACCGTCAAAAGAGATGCCAAAATGAATAGTAGGAGCATATGTGCTTTTCTGCTGTTTATAGAATTCTTCATTGACTTTTCTGACTTTTTTCAAGCGTCTTCCGGAAGAAATTCGAAACAAAAGTCTTTTCAACCGTTATCGCATTTCTACAACAACAATAACGGTGATATTTAATAAAGTCAACAATAAATAGAGTTACCGATTCCCGAATCAGCAGTTGAACAATAGCCGCTCCTTGTATGCCGACGCATGGAATACAATGGACATCATCTGAAAAATCTGATAGTACTATATGTAAGTGAACTTTCAATCGTAAAATGTCAAATTCAAAACTTGCCGAATGGTTTTTAGCTATAGATTGTAATAGTATAAAATTGGTTTTTGCCCGAAGGAGTGTATGCAGTTTTATTGCTCCTTTTCGTTTGCGAAACTGTGTCCAGGGGAAGAGAGAAAGACAAAGGTCTATGGTTGTAAAATCAAACGTTGGGACAGCAGTGGAGAAATATAATAATATTCTTTTTAATCATACTATTAAATAAATTACAGGAATTTGTACAATGCCTAAAATATTCGACAACATTGAAAATCATCTTGTTAATGCCCTTAAAGATACTTTCGAAGTATCAAAACGGTCAGATTTTTGTGTAGGCTACTTTAACCTACGCGGCTGGAAACAGGTCGCTGACTACGTTGATAAATGGGAGGGTACCGAGGATAGCAGGTGTCGATTACTTGTAGGTATGCAAAAACTACCAAAAGATTTAATACAAGATTTCTTCTCGATGACACGAG
>CAZGJW010000152.1:0-7279 GCA_964525675.1 uncultured Spirochaetota bacterium | reverse complement strand
ATAATGACTCTGAATCTTCCATAACGAGTAATCTCAGAAAACCGGTTGATTCCGGAATCGAGTTACCTTAAAAACCCCCTCTCTTCCCTTTTGGACATGCCACAGTAATATTATTGATAAATTTATTACAATATACTATGCGAAAATTAAAAATGTAATAGAAATCTTGATTCCTGTACTACAGTAATCCGATACCCAGTTCTGATATCTGCGCAGCGGGCACGGAATCAGGCGCTCCTGAAAGCGGAGAAATCCCGCTCGTTGTCTTTGGAAACGCGATAACCGATCGTATGGAATCCTCCCCCTGCAGCATCATTACAATCCTGTCAAGCCCTAAGGCAATTCCGCCGTGCGGCGGCGCACCGTAGGCAAGCGCCTCTATCAGGAAACCGAACTTCTTCTGAATATCCTGTTTTTGGAGGCCGAGTATCGAAAAGACCGTTTCCTGTATTTCGGTATTGTGAATTCTGATGCTTCCTCCACCCAACTCGATGCCGTTAAGCACCAAATCGTAGCTTCTCGATTTGAGACTGTACGGGTCTTCCACCATCCTATTAATAAGGGATCCGGCATCTTCACCCTCCTGAAGACGGGGTGCGGTAAATGGATGATGCACCGAAACGATCTTATTCTCATCATCGCTCCATTCAAAAAGCGGAAAATCCGTAATCCAGCAGTATTCCATCTTCCCATCATTAATGAGTGCAAGTTTCTCAGCGAGTTCCTGCCGAAGTCTGCCTAAAAAAGAAAGAACCTTTTTCTTTTCACCCATTGCCGCGAATACAATAGCAGGGATTGCTTTCTTCATCTCATTCAGACGTTTCATAAACAAACCACGGGGGTCCTCTTCGAAGAGCTTGACCATCGGTCCCGAAAACGAACCGTTTGTTACTTTCATCCAGGAAAACATGCTGAGGTTTTCAATCTTTGATTTTTCGGAATAGCCGTCAAGCAGTTTTCGGGTTAGGGCATCGGATGACGGAAAAACAATACCGTATAGCCGTTCATTCCTCCCTGGGCCTATGGTACCCGTGCCTGTGGTCTCCAGACCGGCGGTTATGAATTTTTTTAATTTCGCATCGCGAAACCAGCCGAGATCGATCAACTCTTGCGTAATTCTCAAATCCGGCCGGTCGGTCCCGTATCTCTCTATCGCCTCATCGTAGGAAAGCCGTAATACAGGCAGATGCAGATTGATACCGTAGCATTCTTTTAATACTGCCGCGAACATCCCGTCAATCAGGGTATACATATCCTCCTCGTCGACGAACGATGCCTCGATATCGACCTGTGTAAATTCAGGCTGCCTGTCCGCGCGCAGGTCCTCATCTCTGAAACATTTCACAATCTGGTAGTACTTTTCGAATCCGGCGACCATGAGAAGCTGCTTGAATATCTGCGGCGACTGCGGGAGGGCGTAGAATTTGCCCGGGTTGAGCCTCGACGGTACGAGAAAATCACGGGCACCCTCTGGTGTCGATTTTGTGAGAAACGGTGTTTCTATGTCGATGAATCCGCCTTCATTGAGATATTTTCTTATGCTAGTTGTAATACAGTGACGCATAACTATGTTTCTGTTCATCCGGCTTCGCCGCAGATCGATATACCGGTAACGGAGTCTGAGCTCTTCGGATACGTCATCCTGCTTCACAACCGCAATCGGGGGAGTTTTCGACTCATTCAGTATGCTTAACCGGTCCACCCAGACCTCAAAATCTCCTGTCGGGAGGTTGGGATTGGGATTTTCACGCCGTCTCACCTCTCCCAGCACGTGCAATACGAACTCTGATTTTAATATCGCAGCATCCTCAAAGCACTTTTTATTGTACTGCCCGTTAAAAACGAGCTGAACAATACCAGAGCGGTCGCGCAAATCGATGAAAACCACCCCGCCGTGCTCCCGCTTGATCTGAACCCAGCCGTACAGCTCGATTTTTTTTCCGAGAAGCCCCTCCCCAATATCGGTACAGTAGTACTTTTTCAGGATACTCCTCCTCATTACAAATTTCTAAAAGTTCGGGCTAAAAGTTATTGAGCGCAGTATAAAAGTCAAGGTTTTTAAAACCGCCTGCACAAATCGATCACACATCTCTATTGCATCTGATACAGGAAAAGGCGGTATGCACGAACTCTTTGATTGATTTACCCGTGCATGACTGTTATGTTATTGTCAAGATTTAGATCTTCAAAGGAGGAGAAATGAAAAGAAATTATCTGTTTTTGATGGGAATACTCGTTTTGCTGTTTGTCATGGGATGCAGCACGTTTGCCGGCGTCGTCAGCCCTCCGTCATGGATAAGGGGAACATGGACCGCGTATAATAAATCCGTTGTTTTTAAATTCTCATCGGACAACATCTTATACACGAACAGGCAGGGCACCACCATCAGTTTTGAAAAAGAATACGCCGGATTGCAGGTAACAGACCAGAGCAGCGACACATTATATACCGTTACGATCATTAGCCCGGACAAGACAACGATTTACAACTTTGAACTCAGCGGGGATATAATCATTTACTTCGTTAAGGAAAATGATACAAATATCGATTACGGAAATTTGACAAAGGAAACCACGTAAGGCATCAGCCGAGACTATACTTTTCTACGAGCTTTTTCTCGTCTGCCTGCAAATACACAGCCTCTTTCAATGCCCGTATCAGCTCACGCATTCTATCATACCCCCACACAACCCTGCCGAATGCGACGCCCCTGCCTCCGGCTGCAACGGAATTTTTTGCCGTTCTCAGTATCTCCTCGGGCGTTCCCATATGCGCTCCGCCCAGTATGATAACGGGAATACGCGCCCTCTCGACGATGGTTCTGAAATGATCGGGATCGCCGGTATACTGGATCTTCAGAATATCGGCGCCGAGCTCAACGGCGATCCTGCTCGCATGTGCAATTGTATCCGGGTCGTCCCTCTTTTCCGGGGACATGTGCTTTCCCATAAGAAGCGGTTCGATTATAAGGGGCATGCCCCACCTGTCGCACTCCCTAACGAGCTCGCTTATCATTTTCATTTCTCCCGCCTGACTATCGGGATCGAGCCCCCAGATGAGCAGGACCTTTACCGCGTCAAAACCGGATTTCAGGGCGAGCTCCACCGGAACACCCGGCTCAAAATCAATAAAATACTGCGGTTCTCCCGGAATATTCGATAAAATGCAATTATCAATGGCAATTATACGAGCCGGCGCGTTTCTTGTGGTGAAAAGCTCATTTGTTATCCTGATCATTCCGTAATTCATGATCGTTGCATCGACCTCTTCTTCCAGCAGCATCTGCAATATGCTGTACGGGTCCTCGAGGCCCTCAGGAACACCGAGATAATAGCCGTGGTCTACCGGTATAATAACGGTTTTATCGTATTCCGGATGAAACAACCTCTTTATCCTGACATCTCTTTCACTTTTCATTTTTTTCTCTCTTAATCTTCGAGCAGTTTCTTTGTGCCTGCGATCTCGTAAAACCCGACAATCAAATTCTCCATTTCCTTCGACACCGCTTCCTGGGCCTTCGGGACACTATTCGTTTCTCTTAATACTTTTTCATAGGGCTGGCGGATATTGGTTCCGATATTGAGCTTTGTCAATCCGTTTTTAATGGCTTCCATGATATACTTTTTTTGAACGCCTGATCCACCGTGCAACACGAGCGGAATACCGGTGACCGCCTTCAGTTTTTTCAGGTGTTCGATATTGAGCCGCGCCTCCAGTTTTTTCTCGTCCTTTGCGGCTCCGGTAATTGCACCGTGAATGTTACCGATTGAAACTGAAAGCCAGTCAACTCCCGTTTCTTCGACAAACCGCTTTGCATCATTAGGTCTTGTGAACCCCTTACCAGAGGAAAAAAGCTCCTCGTATGGCGGCAGGGGGCCGTTCTCGTGACCAAGAACCGCACCGAGCTCTGCCTCAACCGGGACATTTTTCGCGTGCGCGAGCTGAACAATCTCATGAGTGACGTGGATATTGTCCTCGAGGGACAGCCTGGACCCGTCAATCATGACGGAATTGTAGCCTGCCTGCAGTGCCTCCTGAATAAGGGCTCTGTAATCAACCTGCAGGTTGTCCTCGTCCACAACAGGCACATGATCCTGATGAAGCGACATGTACTCCGGATTTTCATACTTCCTGTACATCTGAGCTGCCGTGCTGAAATTATCTATGCCGAACTTTTCAATATCAGGACGCGCGATTTCAACGAGTCCGAAGGTTTCAAGCCGTACCAGCGTTTCGCATATCGGCTTCACCATCTCGTGATATGCTGCATTGAAAGCGGGGACCAGTATACCCCTGTGATACGCCTTTTCCATGATTTTTTGCACTCTGCTTTCCATTTTTCATCTCCTCTCTAATCGTTTTTATATGAGATTACCTGTATAATAAAAATGCTCGAATCCAGCTCTCCGTGAAAAATCGAAACCCTGCAGCCCCATAATCGCAGATGAACCCTGAAAGCTGGTGCCCAAGCAAAAAATGGACCAACTTCGGTCCGGCGGCTGAACAGAATATTTTGCTTCATCCCGAGATCAGGCTACGCTTTTTCGAGAAACACCTTGTATGCACGGTACGAGTAGTACAGGTCTGCTTTCGATATAATCTCGTACGGTGAATGCATACCTATTACCGCAACCCCGCAGTCGATAACAGAGGCGTTGTAAAAGGCAAAATGTTTGGCAATTGTTCCGCCTCCGCCCTCATCAACCTTACCCATACCCCCGTACTGCCAGAATATTCCATTTTCATTGAAAAGGTTTCTGATTTTTCCAATCAGCTCCGCGTCCGCATCGTTTGCCATATACTTTCCGCCCGACCCCGTAAACTTCGTCAGGACTATGCCGTGGGACAGCTTGGCTGCGTTCTTCTCATCGTGCACCGATTTATACATTGGGTTGATACCGGCGTTGACATCCGCTGAAATGCAGGTTGATTTTTCCATCGCCTCACGCAGAAGGCCGTCGTTAAAAGTCTCTTTTATCTTTTGTATGAGCTTTCCGACCACGTTAAAAATAAAAAGTGATTTCGCGCCGGTCGGTCCTTCAGAACCGATCTCCTCCTTATCGACAATAAGAGCGACTGCAGTCTTGTCACTGATTTCAGCATCGAAAATCGCGGTGACCGCCCCATATGTGCTCACCCTGTCGTCATGGCCGTAACCGCCGATGAGAGCCCTGTCGATACCGACATCCCTCGGGTTCACCGCAGGTACCGCCTGGAGTTCTGCAGAGACGAAATCTTCCTCCACAATACCGTACTCATCGAAAAGCCTTTCGAGAACCGCTATCTTCACCTTCTCCTTTACCTTGTCATCCTTTACGGGAATATTACCAAATAGAAGATTCAGTGTTTCACCCTCTATAAACTCGTTAGCCTTTTTCTCGTTCTGCACCTTGCGCGAGAGGTGTGGGAGAAGGTCCGGTATGACGAACACTGGATCATCATCCTTGAACCCGATTTCTATTTCTACTTTTTTATTATCCTTGGTTACAACAACACCGCTCAGGGCAAGCGGAATATTGAGCCACTGATACTTTTTTATGCCGCCGTAATAGTGGGTTTTCAATAGCGCGATTTCTGTATCCTCGTGAAGCGGAATCTGTTTCAGATCGAGGCGCGGGGTATCTCCGTGGGCGACGATGAAGTTCAGTCCGCCGTCAACAACTTTATTTCCCACCTTGATGAGAGCAATGTTCTTGTTTCTATTTACGGAGTAAAGCATATCACCCGCCTGAACCTGTTTTGTATTATCAAGTTCTTTGAAACCCCTTTTTTTTGCCTGCTCTAAAACCCACTGCACGGTGAGTCGTTCGCTTTTCGTGACCCCTAGATATTTTTTGTACTGCCTGGCATACGAAAAGATATCCTTCTTTTCTCTGTCTGTTATCTCGCTCCAGATGTTCTTGGATTTATATCCGAGCTTTTCCTCTAATTTCTGGTATTTCGATTTTTTCTCTTCTGAATTGTTTTTCTGATTGTTTTCTTGCGCCATGACTTCCTCCCCTGAACAGGATTGTATAATGTACTGTCAGCCGCCTCAATTATCAACCCATATTGAAAACGCCCACAATGACGGTCTTTACTTTTATGTTATTTATCTGTATACTATATTTATAAGGGGACGACACGGTTTCGACTGTGGTGGAAGGAACTTGTGCAGCATGTCGAGGAGCTCAGGCCTCGTAAAAAAGAGCAACAATTTTTATTTGCCGATTATGAGGCACTTCCAGTAGCAGCATAATATGCTGCTGCCGCTTCTCTCGATCTTCCCCCTGGAGATGAGAAGAAGCGTCGACTACAGGGGAAGCTACCCGGCCCTTTCCTGAGGGACCTGGCGGTTAAATCAATTCAGGATAGGTTTTCGACGCGTGTCTGAAGTCAACCGAAAACCGAAACTCAAACTTCAGACTACACATGTAGACGCGCAGGCGGCCTCATCACAGGACGCGGGTTCGATTCCCGCCGTCTCCACCATTTATAAATCAAGCCTCATCGAGCAATCTTCGTTCGCCCTCAAGCTTTTTATTGTCGGTAATGTCCTGCGTGACCTCGAGCGTGCCTACATATTTGCCATCACGGTCCTGAAGGGCAAAATACCTGAGAGGCTCTTCCCGGTACGATTTTTTGAGCTGTTCGGAAAGAAGCTTATCTTCGACCGGTTTCTCAATGTATTCGTCGGTATCGGCAATTCCATGCGCGGTGATGATGGCCTTGGTCCGGCGTTTGTCGAGCGGCTCAAAAACAAGGTGGATTTTCCGTGTATAAACGGACGGGACATCCCGGAAAATTATTTCGGTAAAATCGTGAATGAACAACCCGATACGGTTATCCTCATCGATGCAGTTCAGCTTTTTCTCGAGCCGGGTGAGTACAGGGTGCTTCAGCATGATGATCTTCTCAATGCAGGCTTTTCCACCCACAGCGCCTCACCCTCAATCTTAATGGAGTATCTTGGCGGTGAAAACGGGGCAAAGATATACATGCTCGGTATTCAGCCGAATAGCGTTATTTTCGGCGTCTGAAACATCATAAACAACAACAATGGGAAATGGTTCACATCTATCAAAAATTATAATAAATTGTAACTATTGCCCTTGTATAAATTTCATTTAACATGGATAACGTGTCCACTCATGAAAAAGATATATAATACGTCGATTCGCAATATTGCTATTATTTCACATGTTGATCATGGAAAAACAACACTCTTAGATTCCATGTTTAAGCAGAGCGGACTCTTCCGGAAGGATCAGGAAGTTGATGAGAGAATCATGGACAGTA
>CAZGJW010000151.1:0-7361 GCA_964525675.1 uncultured Spirochaetota bacterium | reverse complement strand
GGAGGGCGGTAGGACCGAGGCCCTGGAAGAGTGAGGATTCCCTGAATTTCATGCGGAGTCTTATGGATTGACACGGGTTCTCTGGAATAAGAGGGAAAGTATGGTGCGGCAGTATTGGGTATAATGATGAAAAACGGAATAACGAGTGTATTTATAGACCTCGGTGGAGTTCTTTTCTCGCTTGATTACCAGCGTGTGTGGGACAGGCTTTGTGCAAGAAGTGGAAAGCCCGCTTCTGAAGTACAGAAAGCACTGTACGCAGAGGATATTTTCTTTCCCTTCGAATCTGGCGAGATCGGGGCGGCTACCTATTACAGCGAGGTGACGAACAGGCTCTCATGCATGATCTCATATGAAGAGTTCGAGGATATTTGGAACTCGCTTCTGATAAAAGATGAGCGCATGTTTGAACTTGCAACTGCTATGAAATCACAGACAGATATACTCGTTCTTTCAAATACGAATGAGATGAATGCAGAATACATGAAACAGGATATTAAAGACTTGACCGATACGGCGGTGTATTCATTTCAAGCAGGGTATCTGAAACCAGACCGCAGGATATTTGAATACGCGCTGCAGGTTGCCGGTGTGCTGCCGAACCGGGTGCTGTTCATCGATGATACTGAAGAAAACATCTCTGCCGCCGAATCTCTCGGTATATGTTCCCATCTCTTTAGGAATGAAAAAGAACTTCAAGCGTTACTCGTATCACTCGGATTTGAAATTCCACTGTTTCGGCAGGAATCGATGTAGTTTTTTCTGCTCCGGATACATAACCCTTTCTGTGATTCGTGCAGGATTTTGGTGTGATTCGGATGTTGAGACGACCTTCTGTCTGCTGAACTAACCCAGCAGCTTCAGGGCGCAGCGTATATAGGTTTCGACACCTGTAAGCAGGACATCTTCATTAAAGTCGAACTTCGGATTGTGCAGTGAAACACTGCCCTCTCTCCCCACGCCCAGAAAGAAGTAACAGCCCTTTGATTTTTCAAGGAAGAATGCCATATCCTCGCCGCCCATGGTAGGTTCGGGTTCGATTACCTGTTTTTGGCCAACCGTCTCCTCTGCGCACTCCTTGACTATTCCAGACATAAAATCATCATTGATAGTCGGCGGGTATCCCTGTGAATAGTTCAACTCGTATTCTGCATTCATGGATTCGCAGACCCCGCGAACGATCTTTTCCATTCGCTCTGGCCAGGATTTCCAGATATCCCGGTCAAATGTTCGGGTGGTGCCGCTCATCCGAGCTTCTCCTGCTATTACGTTGAAGGTCGTTCCTGCATGGAAGCTGCCGACGGTAACGACGGCCGGCTTCAACGGGTTTATGTGCCGGCTTACCATACGCTGGAATGCATTGATGATCTGTGTTCCCACCTCGAGCGCGTCGATGCAGAGATGGGGCATCGCCCCATGGCCTCCTTTTCCGATGATTTTGATATCAAAGCGGTCCATCGCCGCCATAAGGGGCCCGGATTTTACCCCGATATGGCCCTCAGGGACGGTAGGCCATAGGTGGCATCCGATAGAGTAATCGACTTTTGGATTTTCCATTACCCCTTCAGCGATCATCGGCTTCGCTCCGCCAGGGCCCTCTTCAGCGGGTTGAAAAACGAACTTGACAGTGCCCTTTAAGTTATCTTTGATTTTATTGAGTATTGTAACGGTGCCGAGCACCATCGCCATGTGGCCGTCATGACCGCACGCGTGCATGGCCCCATCGTGCGTTGATTTGAAGGGTAGACCGGTTTCTTCCTGTACCGGCAGTGCGTCGATATCGGAGCGTATCATTAATGTTTTACCGGTTTTTTTTGATTTTAGCAAACCCGTAACACCTGTTTTTGCAATACCGGTTTTAACCTCAAGTTTTTCTGTTTTAAGATGCTCCGCGATATATGCGGATGTTTTCTGCTCGGTATACGCAGGCTCCGGTATCCGATGAAGGTCGTGACGAATGCGAATGATCAGGTCTCGATGGTCCTGAACCAGTTTTTTAATATCGATCATTATTATAAATCCTTTTAAAGAATTTTTTATATTACGTTGTTCATTTGACCAGGGGATGCCTACTGTGTCTGCTAGAAGAGACCACTCAAGTGCGGGCACTTAAACGATCCCTTCTTGTTGGCCGCATGAAAATTTTTATTTCTTAAAGCTGGACGAACCTCTGTACATGCTCCTTATCCATGGGCCTTGTAAAATGTAATTTTTATTGTTTTATGTGCTGTATTTTGTTGTTTTTTCAGGCAGGCTCAGGTTATTAAATACCGGTATTTTCCCAAAATAGCGGTTTCCAGCAGAACAAAATCATATAGTTAAAGGGAGTACATCTGCCTGCTCCAGAGTTCATTGTCATTCAACCGCTTTTCAATAGAAATGCCGTAAAAAACTTCGATAGGACTCAGTATTTCTGGAGAAGTTTCATATACATTCTTAAGGGCATTGCGTACGATATCTATGCCCTCCCGGGTCATTTTACCTAAAGGTTTTCTTAACGGGCCTGCGGGCATGCCGAGCACATTCATCACGGTTTTAACGGCAAGGGGGTTTCTGAATCGATCGACGGTTTCGACAATCCGACCGTCAGGGAGTTTTCTCTTCGATTTTGCCTTAACCGTAACAATTGAAAAGAGTGGCTTGAGCTTTTTCAGGTACTCTTCCGCTGTTTTAATATCGTTTTTTAAAAGCGACTGAACCATGGCCGAAACAGCGGCCGGTGCGATGTTCGAGGTAACGGATATGACACCGGCAGCTTTGATATCAGGGCGTTTCATCATCTCGAAGGTTTTATCGTCATCACCGGACATGATGCTCATGTCCGGCATGAGAGACCGTTCCTCAGCCATTCTATCAAGGTCCCCGGTCGCCTCCTTGATTGCAACCACTCTGTCGTACCTGCCGCTCATAATGGCAATGTCTACCGGTGTGATGGCCGTTCCCGTCCGACCAGGGATAACGTACACGATGACCTTTATTCCTTTGAGCCCCTCTAGAATGGTCTCATAGTACTCCCTTCTCAGCTCGAGACTCGAGGGGCCGTTGTAGTAGCAGTCGACGAGAAGGACCTTATCGACACCGGCATCAAGGGCGTGCCTGCAGTGCCCCATCGCTTCCCTTGTGCTGTTCGAGCCTGTCCCCGCGAATATATCGCATTTTCCGCTGGAAAACTCGTATGCTTTTTTGATCACCATGTTGTGCTCATCGGTACCAAGTGTGGGTGATTCCCCCGTCGTACCGACCGGCAGAATGCCGGTGATGCCCTGCTCTACCTGAAATCCGATGTTCTTTTCGAATCCTTTGAAATCGATATCCCCATTTTCCTTGAAAGGTGTGATGAGTGCGGTATAGGATCCCCTGAAGTCGACAGCGTGCATTGCGTCCCTCCTCATATACAGATTTGTTCTGTTCATTAACGCCTGTAAGCGGTGTTATTCAGATACAAAGCTCCGAACGATGAGGTAGGCAGAAGGTATAAAAAAACAGGATGAATTGCAATAAAAAAGTGTAATTTGAATCTGGGAGGTTTCCATAGTACGTTCGGATTGTTATTTTATAAGACAAAACTCAATCGATAGTGGAGGGATATTGTGATCGCGAAGAAAAGAGAGGAAGGAGTTGTTTCCCTATGGGATGGTGTTCGTAAACAGAATCTTGTGAACGGCAAGAAGACTCAGATGGTCAAGTTTTTTCTCGAAAAGGATAAGTCGATACCGGTGCATGCGCACAGGCATGAGCAGACAGGCTATCTGATACGCGGAAAGATGATTTTATCGGTAAACAGTGAGGAGCATACAGTCGAACCGGGTGACTCGTGGTGCATAAGGGGAAATACACCGCATAGTGCAAAAATGATCGAGGACTGCGTTGTCGTTGAAGTGTTTTCGCCTGTGCGGAAGGATTATATGGACTGATTGTTCAGCTGCCCTGCGGGGTACAGTTATAGGTTTAAAAACATAATAGAAGATGACACTGGTACCGAAGGCGCACGTGGTACAAGTGACGACGGTAATACCCGATCCTCACGAGGTGCGAAAAACATGTGAACGCCTCAAACAAAACAAGCCCCCCACCCTAAGATAATAAAGCAATAAAAATCTCCCGCTCACGATCTCCTTATTAATAATCAAGGAGAAGAATCAACCAAATATAAACCATGTTCCTCGATATTGTCAGAAATGATTTAGAAAATACACATTTTCTTAATTCTTGACAGGATATTTTATTTTGGGTAAAATGTTTCCAGTTCGTCTATTTTATTTCTTTAGTAAATGCCTGTATCATGAGCTGAATACTTATTATTTAAAAAACATTTTAAAAGGAGGGATTAAACGATGAAGAAAAAAATTTGTATCCTGTGGATGGTTTTATCCTTAGTTGCGACAGCTTGTGTGTTTTTGTTTTTCACCGCATGTGGTAGCGGTGATGGGGAAGGTAACGGTGCTCAGGCTATTACACCACCTGATCAGCTTGTTGGTTCTTTTGCTGTTGGTGATAAGTCGGGAAGTGTCACACTGATTTTCTCAAAGGCCAGTTCACAATCTTTGCAAAACGACTTTCAAATAATGGAGGTGACCCATAACGTTACTGGTGTACTGGTAATTGAAGGTACATCTTTCACCATAACTGGGACGATGGATGATACCGGGTCGCTTAATGCCTCTGCTAGTGGAGATTTGAATGGAGAATTGGCAACATTTGCAATTACTGGCACAATCGGTGAAGATATCCTTGAAGGGAATTCTGCCAATTTGATAATAACCCTTAATATGGGTGGTAAAGAGTACACCGGTATTATTAATTGTACTGTTAGTCAAGAAGGTGTGGAACCACCCACCGTTTATACGGGTTACTTTGGCCAGTGGTTGCAAATAGGCTCTGGTGAATCAGAAGATTTAGCCGATATTAGTTTTGATATAGGATTTTCGTTTCATGCATATTATAACTCGGAAGTTGCAGGTGACCCCGTATGGACACATGGTTATGTAACTGAAGATGGTGGTTCTGTCACTGCATATCCTCAGGGTTGGGTGCTCATCCTCGGTACCTTTAACGTGTCAATACCATCTGTTCCTAAAGAGAATGATCCAATCACAGGATCATGGACAATGCTTGAGTATCCAGGGCTAACATATAAGGGATTTGGTGTGCTAGAAGGAACTGTTATTGATGCAGCTACAGTAACGATAGAAGAAATGACCGAGTATGAAATAGAGGATGGGAAGCTGATTGTTTCTGATGAATGGGAAACTGATATAACAGGAACAATCTATGGTATCGCTGAAGGAGATTACTTTAAAAAACTCGATAAAATCCATATCGAAGGGGATTGGATAGAAGAGCAAGAAGGGTTTGATGCTGATATGGTATTTTTTGGATTTCCTCCGAGTGAGTAGAATGAAGATATGATGGGCAGGATCGAATATCGATCCTGCCCATCCAATCCCGGTGGCTTAGGTGGAAAACCAACGAGGGAAAAAATATCAAGATTGATTCTGATGTTAAGCGGGTGGTATCTGTCGGCAACTTTCACGATTCGGTTATGTCTGAGTTCGCTTATTTCGGGGATGATTTATACACCTTGCTCAGAGCATCCCTGATAACCTGAATACCCTCACGGTTCATTTTGCCTAAAGGCCTTCTTGCCGGGCCTGCAGGCATGACGAGCACATTCATCGGAGTTTTAACGGCAAGGGGGTTTCTGAAGCGATTGACGGTTTCAACCGCTCGACCGGGGATAATGTAAACAATGACCTTTATTTTTTTGAGCTCCTCTAAAATCGTCTCAAGGTACTCCATTCTCAGCTCGAGACCCGAGGGGCCGTTGTAGTAGCAGTCGACCAGGAGGACACACCTTATCGACACCGGCCTCGAGGGCGTGCCTGTAGTGCCCCATCGCTTCTCTGGTGCTGTTCGAGTCTGTCCCCGCGAAAATATCGCATTTTCCATCAGAAAACTCGTATGCCTTTCTGATCACCGTATTGTGCTCATCGGTTGACAGTGAGGAGCATACAGTCGAACCGGGTGACTCATGGTGCATATGGGGAAATACGCCGCACAGTGCAAAAATGATCGAGGACTGCGTTGTTGTTGAAGTGGATTCAGATTTTTACTACTATCAGGATGATGGTATGTATATTGAATCTGATGGAGATGTTTACGATGTTGATACCTATTATGATGGAACTACTTACAATTATTGGACTGACTGGGATTATGGAGTGATTATGAAACTTTCCCAACTGTCAAATGGTCCTGGTCAGGGTACAACAATGAGTATGAAGCCAATATGTCCGGTACCTATATATTCGGTTCTTCAGGTGGATTCACTACTTTAACGGTAATAACTACAAGTCCTAGCTCCTACTCTGGTACCGATTATTATATAAAAGTTGATTGAGATATTGCATGTAATTTATATCAAAATGAATAGGAGGGACTGAAAAGCCCCCCCTATTCAGGATTTATTTGTGTTTATTGCGTCCCGCGGATCAGTAAACCTCGTTTTATTACTCCGCTGTATTCTCCTGAAGCTGTTTCAGCACTGTATCGAGTTTCTGGTTCATATCACCGTACCCGGCAAAATCTCCCGCGCGAAGACTCTTCTGCGCTTCATTGTAATAGTCGACGGCTTTGAGAATGAGCTCACGTACACTAACCTCTACAGCAACTGCTTCGCCGCCGGGAGCCTCTTCAGTCACCGCGACGGTCGGTTTGCTCGTTCCGAAGAGCTTGGCCAGGGCATCGTTTAGATCGACTCCCATCTCAATATTATCCTGATACCCGACGATAACCCGTTTGAGCTCGGGAAGCTCGCTCTGCTCCGCCCGGAGATACACCGGTTCTACATAAATGAGTGAATCCCTCACCGGTATGACAAGAAGATTGCCCCGTATGATGCTCGAACCCTTCTGGCCCCAGAGGGTGAACAGCTGTGATATTTCTGAGTTCTGGTCTATCCTCGATTCGATCTGTAGAGGCCCGTACAACAGCTTCTGCTTCGGGAACTTGTACTCGATGATCCTTCCATAGTTGTCCCCGTCGCTGAGGGCGGCCATCCATGCGAGCATGTTGTTCTTGTTCGTCGGGGTAAACGGAAGCATGAGCACGTACTCTTCGTCATCGTTATGATCGGGAAATTTAACGATCATATAGTAGGGGGTCATCGTCGTTTCGGAGTCGCCGTAGATTTCCTTGGGAATGGTCCACTTGTCCTCTTTATTGTAGAATACCTGCGGGTCCGTCATGTGATAGGTCGAGTACATCTCGGCCTGCACATTGAATATGTACATGGGGTAGCGTATATGCTGGCGCAGGTCCCCGGGCATTTCATCGATATCCTTGAACATGTCGGGAAAGAT
>CAZGJW010000150.1:0-7394 GCA_964525675.1 uncultured Spirochaetota bacterium | reverse complement strand
GGCGTTTGAATAAAATAAGAAACTTCATCGACACGATATATATCCCGGATGTTATTAATGTCGCAAAAACATACCCGGATTACTTTGAAATTGGAGACGGGCCGGGTAACTTCCTCTGCTACGGGGCATTTGACCTTGACGGAACGAATCCCGATTATGCAAAGAGGAAGAGGCTTTTTCAGCAGGGAGCGGTCGCGGGACTTGCAAAACTGACACCCCTCGATACGGATAAAATTACCGAGAGTGTGAAGCATTCGTGGTATGCGGATGTAGAACCGCGCCACCCGTCAAAAGAGGACACGAGACCGGATGCGAGAAAGACAGACGGATACAGCTGGATACGCTCTCCGCGGTACGGCGGAGAGGTGTATGAGGTCGGGCCTCTTGCACGCTGGGTGGTGGCCTATTTCGCTGGAAATGAGCAGGTTAAGAATACCATTGATACGGTTGTGAGTGATTTGAAGATTCAGATTGGGGACCTCAACTCGGTTCTCGGCAGGCATGCAGCCCGTGCGCTCGATGCAAAGGTCGTTGCCGATACAATGGCGGACTGGGTCCTCGAGCTGAAGCCCGATGAGCCGGTATGCGCGGTGTATGAAATCCCGGATGAGGCAGAGGGCATGGGAGTCGTCGACGGGCCTCGGGGAGCCCTCGGTCACTGGATCAAGATCAGAGATAAAAAGATAGAGAGGTATCAGCTTGTTGTCCCCACAACGTGGAACGGATCTCCGAAAGACGATAAAGAGCAGCCCGGGCCCATGGAACAGGCGCTTCTGGGGACCAGGGTGAAGGATGCTGAAAATCCCTATGAGCTCGTGCGTATAGCCCGATCGTTTGACCCGTGTCTCGCGTGCTCTGTCCATACAATCAATCTGAGAGGTGAACGTATCGCATCGATACGTGTGGTGTAAGTCAGTGAAAAAGGTTGCGGTCGTCGGCGTCGGAAACATTCTCATGGGAGATGAAGGCGCCGGCATAGAGGTTATCAGGGAGCTCGAAAAGCGGGTTCAAAATGTCGAGATAATAGACGCGGGGACCGCCTTTTTCGCTCTCGTATCCGATATGGACAGGTTCGATAAGCTGATCATCGTTGATGCTGCGCGGGGCGGGAAAGAGCCTGGCACAGTGTATCGGTTTCGACTCGAGGATGTGCGAAGTACGCAGCCTGCCATATCTCTGCATGATATTGGCGTCGTCGAGGCGCTGAAGCTCGAGAGCCTGACGGGAAGCGTTCCTGAAGAGGTTGTTTTTTATGGGATCGAACCGTATAAGATAGAGTTTACAATCGGGCTTTCAGAGGTGGTGCAGAATAAGATTTCGTATACTGCGGAAGCGATTGCCAGGGAACTGGCCGGAGACGGTATTCAGCTCCCAGGTGAATGAAACTGTATCAGTGAATGGTCAGATTTTAATGTAAGGAGGAAGTGTAATGGTTGTTAATGTCCCAAAACCCACCGAAGAGCTGATTGAGCTTCTTTCCGATTACGGCAGCTTGTTTATCGTTGCCTGCGGGGGATGCCCGATCGGATGTGATTCGGGGGGAGAGCCGAGAATCAATGAGCTTACCGAACTGCTCCTGAAGAATAAAAAACAGGTTATCGGTAATACAATGATAGATTTTCTGTGCAACAAGGTGCTTGTCGGAAGCAAACTGCGTTATAAAGTCGAACAGCTCGAAACAGCGGATGCCATGCTCGTCGTTTCATGCGGGATCGGCGTGCAGGCGACTGCTGCTATGGTCGACCTTCCCGCAGTGCCGGCGAATGACACACTTTCAAGTCAGGGCATGCAGGGTTTGTGGCCCTCGAACGAACGGTGCGCAGGCTGCGGTACTTGCTATCTCGGGCTTACCGGTGGCATATGTCCGATTACATCCTGTTCGAAAAGCCTTTTGAACGGCATGTGTGGCGGCCAGCACGACGGATTGTGCGAGGTTGAAGAGAAGCGTGACTGCGGCTGGTACCTTATTTACAAGAGGCTAAAAGAGCTCGGAAAACTTGAAAATCTGAAGAAAATACCGAAACTGCGTGATTATAGAAAGCAGGATGTTTCAGATAAGGAGAGGAATACCACAAGGTGGGCGCTCGAGAAGGCAGTCATATACGAGGCGCCGGGGCAGACCGAGGGAGAGAAGGAGGAATAATCGATGAGCAAATTGAAAGAAAGTCTGGAACAGGGGAAATTTACCATAACCGGAGAGATTGGTCCACCCAAGGGATACGATCTTTCACACTGCTGGGAAAAAGAGGTGTCGTATGTCAGGGACAGGGTCGTTGCGATAAATGTCACGGATAATCAGAGCTCGGTTATGCGCATAAGCTCGTGGGCAGTCTGCGCAAAGCTTGCTCAGGACGGGCTCGAACCGATACTTCAAATAACCTGCCGTGACAGAAACAGGCTTGCAATACAGGGAGATATTCTCGGCGCCTATGTTCACGGCATCAGAAATATTCTCGCACTGACGGGAGATCACAATACCGCGGGGGATCATCCGGAGAGTATGCCGGTATTCGATCTCGATTCCGTAAGCCTGCTCATGGCTATCAGCGGGCTTATAAACGGAAAGGATCTTGCCGGTGAAGAACTCGAGAGCATACCAGACGAAATATTTCCCGGTGCGATCGTCACCCCGGGCGCAGATCCGGTGGAGATGCAGCTTATCAAGATGGAGAGAAAAATCGAGGCGGGTGCGAAATTTTTTCAAACCCAGGCAATATACGATCCCAGGACATTTGAGAACTTTATGAAGGAGGCCGAAAAATTCAAAGTTCCGGTTCTCTGCGGTGTAGTCATTATTAAATCTGCAGGAATGGCCAACTATATGAATAATTTCGTTCCAGGTGTTTTTGTACCTGACGAGATGATTACCCCCCTCAAGGAAGCGTCGAAGGAGGACCGACCGCATAAGAGTGTCGAGCTAATGGCGAACTTTATAAAAGAGGTAAAGCCCATGTGCCAGGGGCTTCATATCATGGCTATGGGCTGGGAGCGCTATGTTCCGGAGCTTCTTGATAAATGTGAGCTCTCATAAAGCTCCCTGAGTGCGGTAATCATGCCGCGGCATCAGTGACGGTTTCTTATTACACCGTCCGCTTCCCTTTTTATCCGATATGATGAATACATTTTTTATGTTCGGGTACTATGCTAAAATATTTAATGGTTGAAACAGGGGCAAATAATAAGGCAGGAACGACCCTGGATATGCGGAAACAAATTTCGGGCTAGTGAGATTTGAACTCACGACCTCACGGTCCCGAACCGTGCGCGCTACCAAACTGCGCTATAGCCCGCTCAGTGAGCATTTCTTAATTCTTCGGGAGCGACGGGAATTGAACCCGCGATCTCCGGCTTGACAGGCCGGCGCGATAACCAAGCTTCGCCACGCCCCCCTTCTAAATAACTTAAAAAAGTTATCTATAATATTCGGCCGCGAAGCGACTTTCCCTCGTGGGATTCACGCCACTTTTCAGCAAAGGGTAAAGTACTGGATTCTGCTGAAAGTGTCAAGGTTTTTGTGCCCCTCTGAAATACAGGAGAGCTTTTTTGCTTTCTTTGTATTTAATAAAAACTTGCCTTGTTCCGATGTAAGAAACAGTATTGATGTGGGAAACAAAAGAACAAAAAATACCAGTACATGAGAAACCGATGAGAAGTGCTAAACGGAAGAAGCCGTTTGTTATTTCAACAGTTTTTGTTTTGTTTTTCATTACCTCATGCGCCACTACTCAGGTAGAAAGAAATGGTGCGCAAACGGTCGGGAGGGGTGTTTGGCACAGGGTGCAGGAAGGGCAGACGCTCTGGCGGATTGCAAAGACATACCGGGTTAGTCTCGAGGAAATAAAAGGGGCAAATGATATTGATGACGTGGTACATATTGCAAAGGGAACATGGATACGTATTCCTCGCGCAGATAAAGTTTTGTATGTGCAGGGCAGCGTTGATCAACCTGCAGGCGATCCCTCGAAAATTGGGTTCATCTGGCCGGCTAGAGGAGACATTGTGCGTACATTCGGAAAATTAAAGAATGATTTTTCATTCGGGCTCGATATACGGGTATCTGAAAATCCAGATGTTGTTGCTAGCCTGGAAGGGGTGGTGGTCGTTGCCGGAGCAATCCGTGGATATGGTAATACAATCATCATAGAACACGAGGGCGATTTCTGCAGCCTTTACTCGAGAAATATAAAAATACTCGTACGGGAGGGGCAGGCGGTAAAGAAAAATATGGTTATAGCAAAAATTGATACCGGTCGTGATGCTGCGGATGAGGCAATGCACTATGAGCTGTTTTATAAGGGAAAAGCGGTGAATCCACTGTACTACCTGCCATAGTATGACAGCGATACGTACTGATTTTATGATCAAAATTTGCAGTTTTATGACCCAAAACATGCTGCATACACCGCCCTTTAAACGATGACAGCTGAAAATTATGTACTTGAGTATCGCAAGTATCGTTGTAATACTTGTCCATACAGAGCGTATTTTTATTTTAATCTGGGCATTCTCGGCAGTATATTGAATACAGTTCCTTGCTCTCCGCTGAAAAATTAATGCACATATATAGAATTACACGTATACTATTAGGCGGTATGTGTATCGTAATACACCGCTGCCCCATAATTGGGGCTATTCCCGATACTGAATGATGGAAGATAAAAACGATTTAGAACAGGATCATGTAAGAGATGAACGTGACGACGGTGACGATCCGCTCGCCTATTATCTGAAACAGATAAATAAAATACATCTTATAACCCAGGAAGACGAAAAGAATTGCTACATTAAAATAAAATACTACAAGGACAAGCTGGAGGAGCTTTCCATACGTCTGAAATCAGGCGACATCAATAAAAAGGAACACGAAGATGAGTGCAGGGAGTTTGAAAAAAAACTCTCTGATGAAAAAAATCACGTTATCACCGCCAATCTACGTCTCGTGGTGAGCATTGCCAAAAAGTTTCAGTACAGGGGGCTCGGGTTGATTGATCTTATCGATGAGGGTAATGTCGGTTTGATTGAAGCAGTCGACCGGTTCGATTATACGAAAGGTTACAAATTCAGCACATACAGCACCTGGTGGATAAGACAATCGATAATCAAGGCTATTGCCGACAAGGGGAGACTGATACGGGTGCCTATTCATATGCTGAATACTATCAAAAAGTGTTATTACATTTCAAAACAGTTGACCCAGCAGTTCGGAAGAGAACCGACGGCTCTTGAAATATCAAAGCGTCTCGGCGTACCAGAAGCAAAGGTGCGCGATGCATTTAATATATCACAGGAACCCGGATCTCTTGAGGTTTCGGTGAATGAGGATCATTCCACACAGCTTGGTGATTTCATCGTTGATTCAGCCAGCACTGTTCATGAGGATGCGGTTTTTTTCATGGCGCTGCAGAAGCTCATTCGGCAGGTTCTCAGCAAGCTCAGCACCCGTGAGAAGAAGATCATTGAGCTTCGTTTCGGTCTCGACGGGGAAGGCCCGTATACCCTCGAGGAGACGGGCAAGATACTGGGAATCACAAGGGAGCGGGTGCGGCAAATTCAAAACAGCGCGCTGCAGAAAATGAAGAATTTCAAACTCTCAGATGACCTCAGAGAGTTTATAACAAGTGATTAGATGTCCGAAGTCGTAATTCGAAAATAACATTATGTGACCTTGGAATTTATGGTTTTATCCATTAAGACTCTGGTTCATCCGTCTGAATAGGGCTAATCGAAATGCCATCTGTATGTTGATTTATCTGAACAGTGGCTTAACATCGGCGAGCCCTATCTGTTTTTACTTATTAAGATTGAGTCCACTTGCCTATAAGATTGATAAGGAGAGCGTATGGACCTGAAACAACATATACGAAACGTACCTGATTTCCCCAAACCAGGGATACAGTTCAAGGACCTTACAACCCTGTGGAAGAATCCCGATGCGTATAAATATTCAACCGATCTGCTCTTTGAACGGTATAAAGGAGAGCATATAGATAAAATCGTCGGCGCAGAATCGAGAGGTTTCATCGTTGCAGGGCCGCTGTGCTATCTTCTCGGAGCAGGTTTTGTACCCGTTCGGAAAAAGGGGAAACTCCCGTACAGGCAGGTTGAAGTTACCTATGAACTCGAGTACGGTACCGATACTCTGACAATGCATGAGGATGCAATTGAAAAAGGAGAGAGTGTGCTCATCGTGGATGATCTTCTTGCAACCGGCGGAACGGTGAGGGCGATGGTAGAGCTCATCGAAAAAACAGGCGGGAATGTTATCGAAGCTGCCTTTCTTGTGGAGCTTTCGTTTCTGCAAGGCAGGAAAAAGACTGGCATTCCGGTATTTTCACTGATCAATTACGACAGCGAGCAGCCATGACAGGATCTCCAAATGATTCCACATGAATATAAAGCCTGTCGGCTTGTCGGATCCAGACGCGGCAGCGGGTGGGTGAATTAACACTTTTGAAAAAGGGCCGATTTGACGATATATATAGTTAAGATAGAGGGGATATTTTTCAAATATGTGGTAAAATTTGCTTCAGAAAGCCTATTATTCGGACGATGAGCGGCGAAAAGTGAAATATATTGACGTAGGGAGAGTATAGCCCTATAATTTGAAAATCTGAACAAGGAAATTTCTCAATGAATGCCGATTTTTCGCTTAGTGCGATTGATATTGTTACCCCAGGCGAGGTGAAGGCTGATGCAAGCATACGAATAGCGGGGGGGAAGATTACAGATTTTTCGCGCTCGAAGATCAAAGACTTCGATATGGGCGGATCGTACACCCTTTTTCCCGGAATAATTAATTCTCACGATCATCTATTCGGCACGTACTTTCCTAAAATCGGCGAGGGAAAATATGTCTGCTGGCTGCCATGGGATTACGATCTCAAGGCATCGGAAATTTATCAGGAACGAAATAAAAACACCCCTCTCGACATCTATCTCCTCGGCGCGTACAAAAACCTTGTGTCAGGGGTGACAACTGTTCACGATCACATTCCTCATCAGGTCAATGACCCGCATGTAGACAAGCTGCCTATCAGAGTATTGACGAAATACTCTCTTTCGCACGAATGCTCTTCGTACGATTTAAAATGGGGAGATGGAATAGATGTCGAGTATAAAAGGGCAGTCAATAATAATATACCCTACGTAACTCATATCGAGGAGGGATGGGACACCGAATCACTCCGGGGTATTGATATTCTGCTCGAACATAAGGCGCTCAGCGAGTACACGGTGCTCATTCACGGCATCGGGTTCTCGAAAAAGGATATTAAACAGGTTGCAAAGAATAAAGCCAATTTTATCTGGTGCCCTGGGTCGAATATGTACATGTTCGATAAAACGGCGAAGATAAAGGAAATACTTGAATCGGGTATCAATACGTCAATTGGAAC
>CAZGJW010000149.1:0-7468 GCA_964525675.1 uncultured Spirochaetota bacterium | reverse complement strand
ACAGCCCGGAAAGCGGAGTGAGAACGCCGTCGAACTTCATCATTGCGAGAGGGGTCGCCCCGGTAACGGCATCAACCAACATCTTCGGCGCATTGTAGCTTGAAATAAATACCGGATAGGTCGCAGCAAGAAACGCCCTCCCGATGAGAGCAGGGTTGAATATATTATATCCGATGCCGCCGAAGATCTGTTTTCCAATTACTATCGCTACGACCGCGCCGAGAACAACCCCGAAAAGTGGAAATTCGGGCGGGAGCACCATAACGAGCAGCAGTGCGGTTACAATTGAACTGTAATCGGCTATGGATATCGGCCTTTTCCGAAGCCGCACCACAACATACTCGCTCGCGATGCACGTTGCAATAGATACGAGATACATATACAGAACATGCGGACCGTACTGATAAACACTGAACGCTATTGTCGGAACAAGCGCAATGACAACGCTGATCATTATCTTCGGCACGGACTCGATGCTCTTGATATGCGGTGACGTTGAAAGAACGAGCGCGTTCGCTTCCATCTATTCCTGCTCCCTTGCTTTTATCTTGCGTAGTTTTATTTTGGCTGTTTTAATGAGTTGAACGATCGGCCTCTTCGCCGGACAGACATAGGTACAGCAGCCGCATTCAATACAGTCGTTTACGCCGTACTCACCGGCCAGCTGCCAGTTTTCAGCCTCGGCAATGATTGACAGACGTGACGGCAGGAGGTGCACCGGGCATGCCTGAACACAGAAAGAGCATTTTATGCACGGGTGGTACTCCTCGACCAGGACGCTCTCTTTTTGCATAAGAAGTATTCCGGATGTACCTTTTATGACGGGAACCTCAAAACTAGCCTGGGCAAGACCCATCATAGGTCCGCCCATAATAAGCTTGCCGATCTCTCCGACTGTTCCGCCCGCCTGTTCTACTAGCCGCTCGACAGGCGTGCCGATCTTGACCAGAAAATTACCGGGGTTTTTAACACCGTCGCCGGTAACCGTTACCACCCGTTCGATAAGGGGTTTACCGTCCCGCACCGCTTCACACACGGCAAGCGCTGTTCCCACATTGGAAACCACAACATGGACATCCATCGGCAGCCCGCCTGAGGGAACCTCCCTGCCGAGAAGCGCGTGTATAAGCACCTTTTCGGCGCCTTCCGGATACTTGGTCTCGGTTACCGCTGCAGTAAACACCCCGGCATTCTGTATGGCCTTCAATTTCTCAATCGCCTCAGGTTTGTTTTTCTCCACTGCTATAATGATGCGCTCTACACCAAGAATCTTCCCGATCATCCGGGAGCCCAGGATTAAATCTTCTGTGTGCTCCAGCATAACCCGGTAATCTGCGGTGAGGTAGGGTTCGCATTCACACCCGTTTATTATGAGAGTATCGATGGTCTTACCCTTGGGAGGGGCAAACTTTACATGGGCCGGAAATGTGGCGCCTCCCATGCCGACAATCCCCGCCTCCTTTACCCTCTCGAGCATTGCTTTACCATCAAGGGAGGTAATATCGTCACCAAGAGACGGCAGGTATGCCTTCTGCCCCTCACCATCCGGTTTAATCGCAACCGAAAGAACCTTGAATCCCAAAGGATGCTGGGTTTTATCGATCTTTTTTACGGTTCCCGAAACAGGCGAATGAACCGGTGCAGTCACAAATGCCTTCGCTTCTCCGATCGGCTGCCCCTCTCTGACAGACTCACCGACCTCGACCGTCGGAGCGCAGGGCGCGCCGATATGCTGCGCGAGTGGTACAATGAGGGTTTCTGGTATATCGGCTGCTTGCACGGGTTTATCCATGGCAAGCTCTTTGCGGTATGGAGGGTGCACACCTCCCCTGAAGGAAAAAAATCCCATTTACATACTCCCAGTCTGTAGGTATTGAAATCGTCGAGCAGTCATACAAGTTCTTTGCTTAGGCAAGGCCTCTGTGAAAACTTTTCAGCAGTAATACAGAATTGCGCCGGCTGTCGCTCACAACCTGTTTTTAGGGCCGGTATATTCTCACAAGATACACGAATAATCCTGTGTAAAAATCAAATCATCATGCTTCGCATCCGGATAATGCCTTTAGTGCCTATGGTACGCCGGTTAGCGGCATTAGATAGAATATCGGTTTCAAAAGAAAATTGCAATAAAAATTTCGTCCTATCCGCCCCATAAAAGCCAGACAAAAATATATGAGCCAACCGTCGCGGCAATGGTAAAGGGAAGTCCTATTTTTGAAAACTCCTTCAGCCCGATGAGGTATCCCTCGCGCTTGAGTATCGAAACAGACACGATATTTGCAGATGCGCCGACATGGGTGATATTACCTCCAAGGCAGGCGCCGATCAGCAGCCCGAATATAAAGAGATGTGGAGGCAGTCCCAGGTTCGTAGCAATGATCTTCGTGACCGGAATCATAGCCGTAATGTAGGGAACATTGTCCACAAATCCGGACACAAGAACGGAGAACCAAACAAGAAACGTGTACACCATGAATGTGTTGCTTCCGATCAGGCGAAGGACCAGAGATGCCATATCCTGCATGAGCCGTGCCTCTGTCAGGCTTCCGACCAGGATAAAAATAGAGGAGAGGAAGATAATGGTGTCGAAGTCGATCCTTCTGATGACTTCTCTCGCATTGTACCTGCCGTTAACGGTAAACCATACCGCAGACATAATTCCTAACACCATGCAGATAATTCCGCCGAGAGACGAGAACTCAGGGTCTATAAACGATGAAAGCGCGAGCAGTACAATCATGAGAAGCACAACAACGGTCGGGAACAAACTCTGCACATCTGGTCTCACTGATGATGAAACAGGTGCCTTGTACTGCCTGAAAAACAGTGCGAGAACAAAAAACGAGATAATAGCCCCGACCTGAACGGCGAAAAAGATACCGAGCTTTCCTTCAAAAATAAAAAACTGGTTAAAATTGTAACCCATGTATCCCGCAAGAATCATGCTCGGTGGATCACCGATGAGAGTCGCCGTGCCCTGGAGATTTGCAGACACTGCAAGGCCGATAAGAAAAGTGACGGGAGATATTTTTTCTTTTTTTGCTATCTCAAGAGCAATCGGTGCAACGATCAGTACTGTCGCAACATTTTCAATGAAGGCTGAAAGAAAACTCGTCATTATACACACATACAAGACTGCCATACCTACAGTACGAGCCCTCGATACGAGAAAATGTGCAATCAACGCGGGAACATTTGATTCGATGAATGCCTCTGCAATAAGAAGAGTTCCTAAAAAAATACCGAGGACATTCCAGTTCACAGAACCTATGATAAACGTAAATATCCCGCTCAATCCCCCCCGGTTTACAATACCGTGTACAATGACGAGAACAAGCGCTCCTGCACCGGCAAAGTAGGATTTTTTTCTGGAACGGGCAACGATTCCGATATAAGATAGAAGGAAAACGATAATTACGACTAATTTATAGCTCATAACGTTTACCGGGGTATTGCCGTACACCCGAGGGCTTTTCGGCGGGCACAATGTACTACATTTTTCTGCTTTTTGCAAACATGTAGTTTTTGGAGAGCCGTTATCCTAACAAAACGGGAACCGGATGTGATAAAAATACAGATTCGTTATACCGATCAAAATATAAGACAGGTCCGCGTAAACGGCCATGCAGGCGGTAAATCGGGCAAAGACATTGTATGCGCCGCTGTTTCAGCAGTGACACAAACCGCGCTTGCCGGTCTTTTGCACTACGGTGCCGAAAAAGTGCACTGGGGGATGAAAAAGGGAACCCTCTTTATCGAAATAAAAAGCACGGGGCCGGATTTCTCCGTGATACTTAATACCATGTACCTCGGTCTCAGTCAGATTCAAAAAGAACACCCCGCCAGGATACGCATCAGTCTAATACACGACACCGGCGTAACCCACGAAGCTTGAATCCGGATGCCTGTCGTAGCTGGTCGTATACTGAACAAGCGTTCCCGATTTTGCGCCTCGTTTCCTGACTCCTGCTATTGCAGCCGCAGCAGCTCCCGGGCAGCAGGCATTATGTGAAGTGAGAGCTTCATCAATGACGTGCAGAGGATCGGCGCTGATAAAAGCTTCGATGATCCGCCTGTCATTCTCTTCTTTCACCCACGCCACGCTTTTTTCCCCCGTACCATGTTTGGTAAATCCATAGTTCGGACCGTAATGGGTAAGATCCGTGCTCCCGATAAAACAGGCCTCTATCCCGAGCTCATCTGCAAACCCGGCGGCCTTTTCTCCGATTTCAACAGCAGTCCGATTCGGTGCTATACCTGCGGCAACCACTCGCGCATCCGGAAAGTAATATTTTATAAAGGGAAGCTGCAGCTCGATTGTATTATCGGGGCTGTAGTGAGACGAATCCTCTTTCTTAAAATCAAAGGCATCCGCCAGTTTCTGTGAAAGCTCACCGTGAACCTGCAGTATACCGAGAGGAGTTTCAAACCCATCGTCAATAAAGATATAATGCGGGCTCGTTGCATGAAGATGCATGCCGAAAAGAAAAAAAAGTTGCGGCATCCGCTTGATCTGCATCGCCCTTCGATGAATCGTGCCGAAAACCGTACTTGCAGTACTTCCGGAGAAATACCATCCCGCATGCGGAACGATACCGCCGATATATCCAGAATAACCGGTTTCATCCGATATGGATGGAAGGTTTTTTTGAAAATCCTCAATAGTGCCTATACATTCATCCTTTCTCCCCGGATACCAGGTTCCCGCAAAATCCATACTTCGTACAGGCATAACATTCACCTCCCTTCAGTATTAAGTATACCAGTATTTTACTTTTAATACCACGCCATTTTATAACGAGGAATCCCCGTACAAAATTCCATCATTATGCAGTCATTCGCAGGCCGGATGATGCATGCCGCCGGCCGAAGGCCTGCTGAACTTCATCTTGATAAACTTACGTTTGAGTAGTATTATTAACCATTATGCCGCCGGTGTAAATTCCGAAAGGGACCGAGGCCTCCGCGTACAAGCCTCCTGCTTGACGTAGAGATCGTGTTCCTTACTGGCAGCAGTATCCTCCTGCACACCGAACCCGAGGAAAACGAAATGGCAAAAACAAGGGAATCGATACAAAAAACAATTGAAGGGGCACTTCTCGAAGCCCTGAAGGCGGCCTTCAGTACCAATCTTCTTTCTGTCATGGCATACGGAAGCTATACAGGTGGTGATTTCGTTCCTGGTATATCGGATATCAATCTCCTCGTTATCCTGGAAAGACCCGATACAGGACAGATAGGCTTTCTCGGGAAAAAAACACATTCAGCTATGAGAAAGTTTCGAATAACACCGCTCATCATGACCAGGACCGAGTTTATCAACTCAGCTGATGTTTTTCCGATGGAGTATCTCGATATCCGGGAGAAAAACAGTGTGCTTTTTGGAAAAGACGAGACCAAATCACTCTCGATAAAAAAGAACAATCTCAGGCATGAGCTCGAAGAGAGGCTCAGGGGAAACGTAAACTCCCTGCGACAGATGATCGCTGCATCGAGAGGAAGAGGCAGAATCCTTGGAGTAGCATTAAAAGGCCTTTTCGGATCTCTCAAGGCTCTTTTCAAAGGGCTTCTACGGCTGAAAGGAATACCAGATATACCTCGTGAAGGTGCTGAGCTTGTGAAAAAAGTACAGGGCGAGTTCGGGATACAGGGAGAAGCCTTTATACAGCTGCTTCAGCTCAGAGAAGGGAAAAAGCATGACCCTTCAAAGCTCGCCGCAGGGGTTCTGTCCTCCCTTGAGGAACTCATACGTATTGTAGACACGATGAATGTAAAATGAATAAAAGTGTATGTGGGTTTCACAAACATCTGATTTTTTCGAACCGCAAACAAGAATGAAGATACGGCTCCCGTCACAACAACGAGAGTAATATTCAGTCAAACTACAGCGCGAGGTTACCTCACCCATGAAGAAGGTTGGTTTTTATTTTCTTTCAGCTGTACTCTTATTCAGCATTATCTGCATTCCCATTTCCGCACAGAAGCTTCCCAGTCCTAGCGGGTATGTCAACGATTTTGCTGGCGTAATCGATGAAGGTTCAAAACAGCAGATTGAAGGGCTGGCCGGCGCACTTCGTGAAAAAACAGGCGCTGAGATAGCCGTTGTCACGGTTGATACGATCGCACCGTATGAATCAATAGAGGAATATTCGGTGGAACTTGCGTCACAGTGGGGCATTGGAAAGAAGGGTAAAGATACGGGAATTCTCATACTGCTTGCCATGCAGGAGCGGAAAATTCGGATAGAGGTCGGCTACGGCCTCGAGGGGATCATACCCGACGGGCTTGCAGGAGAAATCATCGACAGGTCGATACTCCCTTCCCTTAAAATCGGTAATTACGGTGAAGGTATGCTGAAAGGTGTGGAAGCGGTAAGCGGCATAATCGCGAAGGAGTACAATGTCGACCTCGGTTCCTACAGGCTTAATGAAAGCAAAAAGTATACATCCGGGCGAAGCAGCGCTGCAACAGGGTTCATCGTCTTTATAATAATCGCCTTTCTATTCGGCGGCGGCAGATTTTTCTGGCCCCTTCTGTTTCTGGGGAGCATGTCACGGCGGGGATTTTACGGAGGCGGGTTCGGCTCAGGTGGAGGATTCGGCGGAGGAGGATTTTCAGGTTTCGGAGGAGGCGGTTTCGGTGGAGGAGGCGCTACAAGGGGATTTTAGCTTTCTTTTTGCAGGCATACAGTCTTTAACGGATAATCGAGGCCTGTTACTGAAAAAAACTGCCTCCGGATGCAGACAGAAAAAACAGGCCAGGATGCCGGCATAAAAAATAGGTGTTTTACCACGTTTTGGAATAGGTATTGTCGTATCATAGAGGAGGGATTTTAACATGCAAAGAGGTAAGCTCGTAGGAATCATTGCTGTTATCGGCGTCATCGTTTTGTTTCTCATCATCTTGGGCGGATGGTTTATCGGCACACGAAATACACTCGTAACGCTCGATGAGGGGATAGACGCGGCATGGTCGGAAATAGACAACCAGCTTCAGCGGAGAAGCGACCTCATACCGAATCTCGTTGCCACAGTAAAGGGATATGCCGCCCAGGAGAAAGAGGTATTCATTCAGATCGCTGAGGCACGCGCAAAACTTGCAGGTGCCCGGAGTGTGGGAGAGAAGGCCAAGGGGTACAATATGCTCGATTCTGCATTGAGCAGGCTTCTTGTCGTAGTTGAGCGGTACCCGGAGCTGAAATCAAACCAGAACTTCATGCGGCTGCAGGACGAACTGGCAGGTACCGAAAACAGGATTGCCGTAGCGCGAAAACGATACAACGACAGTGTAAAAATATTCAATACAAAGATCCGGCGATTCCCTGCATCCTTCGTAGCAAAGCGATTGGGATTTGAAAAGCGGGAATACTTCGAAATTGAGGAGAAGGCGCGAGAAGTTCCAAAAGTCGATTTCGAAAGCTGACGGTGATTGAATGGAGATTTCTCTACCCGACTATAAACAAAATAAC
>CAZGJW010000148.1:0-7475 GCA_964525675.1 uncultured Spirochaetota bacterium | reverse complement strand
AAGATATTATTAAGCTGCTCGGGGCAAGTCAATCGGAAAATATTTTTGGTATGGGCGGCCCGGAAACCGAAATCAAGAACCTCTCCGAAATTATCGGCGAAAATGAAAAACAGGGATACGAATCGGAGATTGAAACAGTCAAAAGAATAAATGCGGATATATACGCAAGTGAACGGGTGCTCCAGAACTTTAAAAAGTTTCTGGAGGCGCGGGAAGAAATTATTCAAAAAATACCAAATAATTGGCCGATTATCGGCGGCGGGTTCATCACCTCCGGATTTGGCATGCGGCGCTCGCCTTTCACCGGAAAATGGGCCATGCATCAGGGAGTAGATATCAGCTGGTGGCCGGGTGCTCCCATCAGGGCGACCGCTGACGGTGTGGTTGTTTTTGCCGGCATGAAAGGAGGCTACGGCCGAACGATTCAGATTCAGCATGAGTACGGCTTTCAAACTCTGTACGCCCACTGTTCGAGGTTGGTCGCATACGAGGGAAAAAAGGTTAATAAAGGAGAAATCATCGCCTTTCTCGGAAGAACGGGGAGGGCAACAGGCTTTCACCTGCACTATGAAGTTAGAATCGGGACAACAGCAGTAGACCCGATGATATTCATGACAACCGAGTTTTAAGGATTTACATACTACAATGCGATGTTCATTGCACGGAAATTCATCTGATCCGCAGTTAGCTGCATTATTCGGACGCTTCGCGCGCGAACTGCCGTGGGTCCTCCGCTCTGGTGTCTGCTAAAAGCAGCTCATGGGGCCGCAAAAAGCCGGCAAGCCCCTATGTACCAAAGGTGAGCCTGCATATATAATCATGAGATTTCTGATATATATGTGGGTTTTCCTTCTTGGTTTTTTTTATTATTATTGGTATAATATTTGAGAGTGACCTGCGCCACTTCGCGGCCGAGTATTAAGCGTAACTTGTTCGAAGTTACGTAGAAGTGGTTTACGTTCCTAGGGAACCGATCCTTGACAGGACTGGATATCATAAAGTAACTTCGCGAGAAGTTACGTAGAAGTATTTGAGTAATGAATAATCGTTTAAATCAGGCCTGAAAATGAATATCAATAGACAGATCACGGCTGAAAGCGGGTCTTTCGTCAACAGCATTATTGGCGAAGGAACAACGCTTCACGGCGATTTCGACATCAACGGACTGCTGCGGATCGACGGGACATTTCATGGAAGGGTTAAAACCTCCGGTAAAGTCCTTGTCGGTAAGAACGGGAACGCTGAATGTGAAATTTACGCCGGAACAGTTGTGATCGGAGGAAAGGTACGGGGAGAGATAATCGCCCTGGAGAAAATTATTCTACTCTCCACCGGCGAGCTTATCGGAAACATCAAAACACCGCGACTTACAATTGAGGAAGGCGTCATATTTGATGGAAAATGTGAGATTATTGAAGATACAGATAAACTCGAGAAAATAAAGAAGGAGTACTTCGAACTGGAGCAACCGGCTCCCGCATACACCCATGTAAAGCTGAGGGCTGTGGACTCCTCCAAATTTACCAGAGGCACTCCAGCCGGTCATGCGCAAAAATATTCCGCACATGCTGATGAGCGCTTGTCGGAAAAAACAATACAAAAAGTTACCTGATTATCTCTCACCGCTTTTCCCCTGCTGTTCTCTTCTTAAGATCTATTCAGGCTGACAGTATCGCATTAATGAAACAACGTCTGAAGGACATGATCAGCCATGAATGAAAAATTTACCGGACGGTTTATCGTACTCGAGGGGCCTGATGGCTCAGGAAAGACAACACAGGCTCAACGGCTGTATCAACGACTAAAAGCCGATGGAATGCCCTGTATCCTCACCGAGGAACCGGGTGCAACAAGAGAAGGGCGTATCATCAGAAATATACTGTTGAACCCTGAGCTTAAAATCAGTCCGAAAACGGAACTTTTTCTCTTTCTTGCGGACAGGGCGAACCACGTACAGAAGGTCATTGAGCCTGCTCTTTCAGATGGAAAAACTGTCGTTTGCTCACGGTATTTCTATTCCACACTCGTGTACCAGGGAATAGCCCGTTCTGTTGCGCCCTTCTCCTTCCTTCTCGATTTGAACCTCTATGCTACCGGAGGCATTATTCCCGATATCGTTTTCTACATCGATATAGAGCCTGAAAAGGGGCTCTCAAAGGCGAAAGATATTTCTTCCCAGCGGCACAACTACCCGGACGGAGACAGGATAGAAAGCGAAGGGCTTGATTTTCAGATAAATGTTCGAAACGGTTACCTGAAAATTGCGGAGCATTTCAAAGATTATTTCATCGTAATTACAGCGGGAAATAAATCAAGAAAAGATATATCGAAAGAGATATACTCCTATATTGAACGGAGGCTGCTCAATGATAGAACTTGAAAAAACAGGCCGGGATAAAAAAAGCATATCAATTAAAAAGAAACACGCAAAGAAGTCTTCGACCGGGTCCGTGCAGGTTATGCAGGGCCGCTTCTATGACGAGCTTCGGTTCGCGGAAACAGAAGAAATAGATATTGAGTTTGACAAGCTCATTACTGAAATAACGAAACAGGGTGAAAAATTCAGCAAAAAACCAACAGCCCAGCTTCTTAAAACGTACAAATCGATGATACGGGAATTTCTGAAATATATTACCGATAATATGTTTCGAGTTGAACATTACACCGGGGGAAAACTCAAGCAGAAGATATACACTGTAACGAAAATCATCGACAAGAAACTCAGTGCGTTGACCCGGCTGGTGCTGTCACAGCAGGCTCAAAACATTGACCTTCTTTCAACACTTGATGAGATACGCGGCCTGCTTATTGATCTTTATAAATGAGGGAGAGTGTCATGTCAGATTTAAAAAACCTAATTGTTGCCCGCCTTATATATAACAATGTAACCTGCTATCTGCACCAGCCGGATTTCGATGTCCAAAGAGGCGATTTTATCGTTATCGAGACCGTGAACGGGCCGGAGATCGCAGTCGTTTCAGGGATGAGCGCGGCGGAAAAAGACGCAAAGGATGTCGGAAAAATCCTTCGGATAGGCACTGAAGATGATTCCACGAAACAGGCGGAAAACCAGAAAAGGGAAGATGAGGCCTACGAAATTACTCTCGAAAAGATAAAAAAACACGGTCTGGATATGAAGCTGGTCAGTATACACTACTTTCTCGATGACACGAAGATCATCTTCAATTTTACCGCAGACGGGCGTGTTGATTTTCGGGAACTGGTCAAGGACCTCGCTTCGGTTTTTAAGCGGAGAATCGAGCTCAGACAAATCGGCGCCAGGGATGAAGCGAAAATCATCAAGGGATGCGGTGTGTGCGGTCGGGAATTCTGCTGCAACGCCGTGAAACACGAGCTCCAGCCAGTAACAATCAAAATGGCGAAGGATCAAAACCTCACGCTTAATTCTTCGAAGATATCAGGCGCATGCGGCAGGCTTTTATGCTGTCTTGCCTATGAACACGAAGCCTATTGTGAAATAAAACGAGAATATCCGCCTGAGGGAAGTGTTTTTACGTATGACAATAAAAAGGTGTGTCTGGCCGAAATCAACATTTTAAAAATGACTGCCACATTGAAAACGGAAGATAATGTCAGCATCGTTATACCTGTTGATACCCTTCCCGCAGCCCGAAAGAAGGAAGATCGGCCGAACATGACCGAAAAACACGAAGTCGCGGAAGAGGTCACATAGGCACTGCCTGCACGCGCAAAACCCCTTCTGCTCTCCTTGCGGTCAGGAAAGACAGCAATACAGATCGATGCGAATCGAAATTTTTTCGACAGAACAGCGGTAGAAAAGATATACGTTCGCATCCTGTGAAGCCTCACCCGGCAAACCGCTTGAAGGCAAGATGCTCCACATCGCATATTTTAGCCTCTATCTTTTCGTAGGAATCCGGCCTGACTTCCTTGAGCTGTCGTATCTTTTCAAGCGACCTGGTAAACTGAGCTTTGTATTTTTTGTGGGCAATCTTCTTCAGTGTATTCGGCAGTAATGAAGCGTAATAATCAGCCTCACGCCGGTAATATACAAGAGCCCGTATCGTTTCATCCAGTTCGTGGACCTTGTCCCTGCATTGCGAAAAGACCAGGCTCTTTGTAAGTTCGATTACCAGCCTTTCCTTCTGTGTGGTGGAAGTATCGAGCTCCATAATCATTTCGTAGAGACCATATTCAGTAATCTTCAGAAAGCCCCGCGTCTGAATCCATAGTGTGCGCTCCCCCACCTGAAACCCGATACGCTCATTCTTTTCATCGAGAAGAAAATATTCCTTTAAAAGCTCCCTTGAATAAGTCCTCTTTGCCTGGAGATTGAGGTTCCTTCTATTTATCACTCCATACACCGTATGAATATCAGCGGGAATCGATTTGTTCTGTGTATCTACGATAAGGACAAACTCGATATTATTGTTCAACCGGCTGATGCTCTGCCTTCCGCCCCTGTATTTGACATACTCGTTCGTAACGAGGGCAACCCGTCCTCTTTCGGCACACCGCGTTACCAGATCATCGAACGGGATTATACCCTCCGTACTGTAACTGATGATTATATACCGTGCATTGATGCAGTCGAGCAGCCGGCTGAACGCCTTAAATCCCTTTTCTCGATAGCAGTAATCTGAACGTGTGTTCACCCAGTCTGTGCGGATAGCGGCTTTGCCTGCCTCATTAAGGGCAGATGGCTGACGTAGAAGCGGCTTATCCCAGAGAGCAATCGTATTGAGAAGATGGTAGTTGCTCCCGTACTGGTGCTGGTTGTACGGGGGATCAAGGTACACAATATCAAAAAACTCATTCATACGGGGCTCGCTCTGAACGAGACGCTGTGCATCTTCTCTGAATACACTATGCTCCTGTGCCGAATCTATGAGCACCGGATACGGCAGGGCAATCTGCGCCAGGATTCTGTGCAACGCGTCTCCCGTATGCCCGCCAAAGCCCTTGTGAAATGCCTTGAACACGCCGGACGTATTCGTGTGCGTTGCTGCCTGTTGAACGAGGAGAGCGAGGAGAAGCATTTTCTCCCTGTACCGGGTTTTGTTTTTTCGAACTTCATCCTCAGGGTAGAGTCTTTCGATCTCCGTTCTTATTTTATCTATCGCGAGCCCGTTGTACCGTGTATAAAAGAGGCGCTCCTTTCGATAGTCGGGATTACGGTCATCCTTCGGACAAAAAAAACGGGCGATATACTGGTCTTCTTCATACGGGTTCGGGAGCGAGTTCAAATACTCGAGCATTCCCTCTATCCCGCCGCAGCAGCCAAACATGCTGGATAGGTCGCTTTGCTTTACCATAAGATACGCGTAGTTGAGAATATAGGCGTACTGCTCCCAATCGTTCGCGTATACTCTGAAACCGAGGTAGTTCGCGAAGCGGGACACAATACCACTCCCGGCGAAGAGGTCTGCAAATCGCTTCCCGTAATACCGTTCGTTTAAAACAGAACTGATGGCCTGCATGAGAAGGGATAAAAGCCTCCTCTTGTTGCCGATATAGGGTATAATCTGCGCGCTTAAATAGGGAATGTGGAAAAAAGACGTGCCGCCGCCATCTCTGTCTTTCATAACCATCTTTTGCACAATGCACACCCGTTATCTTCTCTGTATTTTCAACTCCCGGGCGATCCTGTTGACGATGAATAGATTCAGAAATGAAAATATTCCAAGCCCCAGCATTGTATAACGGAGGCCGAACAGGTCATCCCTGGATAGAATACCTATTAGCTGATGCATGATTGGAACAGCAATACCGCCTGCAGCGGTGATGAGCCCGATTGCGGACCCGCTCGACTCCCTGTATCTTCTGCCTATTATAGCGACAAGTGTCGGCCATACAGTACCCATACCGAAACCGATAAAAAAGAAAAGCGTCATACTCACAATTTTTTGGTTCAGTGTAAACGCAGCAATCCTCGAAAAAAGGCTGAGGAGAAGCGCTGCAGTGAGAAGGTGTGCGTCGTGTACGTTTCTGAAAAAGAAAGTGACGAGCACGCGGCTCAAACCAAGGCCGGCCCAGAACAGGGTCAGCGACAACGGGGACAGGGCCGCAGGAACAAACAGGTGCACCTCAGCATATTTTGCAAGCCATCCCGCAGTTCCCATCTCTGCAGCAACGTAGAAAAACATTGCCGTAAGCAGGAGACGTCCCTGTCTTTCGCTCAGCACCGTTCTGAAACCGCCTGACACAGGTACTGTCTCATGCCGGACACCCTCTTTTAGCAGAAGAAAGCCACCCGTTACTGAAACCGTAACCAGGGCAACCGTGTATAGAAGCTTTGAAAGGGTTAGACCCGGAAACTCTCTCAGAGCAAAGGAAATAAAGAGCGGACCAAAAGCTGCGCCGATACTGTAGAAAACCTGAGAGAGGTTGACAATCGATCGTTCTCTACCGGGATGAATGTCCGTAAGCAGGGCCGATGCCTGACCTTCGACCGCGCCTGCTCCTACGCCGAAAAACAGCACTGCGAGTGCCCGAACCCAGAGACGCTCGACCCCCGCCGATACGACAAAGGGCAGGATAAGAAAGAAGGAGCCCGCTATGAGAACTGTTTTCTTTCCTACGCGATCTGATGCTAGTCCAGCAAATATGGAAGAAATAGGTAAAAGAAGAAAAAAGAAAGAAAGAATAATACCCTGCTCTATTGAATTCTGTCCGATCCTGGTAAGCACTGAGGGAAACACCTGGGCGTCGACGGCGAGAATAAGGATTGAGTAAAGACAGAGAGGGGTCGTCATCGGCGAATCCTTAAAAAAAACCTGCCCGGTTATCTGATCGGAACGCTACCCCAAAATAATATCGACGGTATCATTCGGTAAACAGAAGTTTCCCGGTGCTATAATTTTTCATACTGTGGTACTAAAAACGCTACCGGGCTGGAAAATGTATCTTTTTAAAGGTCCGTGCCCTTTCTTCAAGCGGCCTTTCAATCGCCATCCTCTCGATACTGGAACCGAGCTGAACACCATGACAATTGGTGTTATCGAGCATATACTGCGCATCTTCGGGATCAACGAGCGCGGCGCCATGGGCGAGGAGGATGACGTCCGGCTTGATTTTCTTCGCGAGTTCGAAATGATCCTGAGAACGTTTTGCCATCTCCTCGATGCCCCTTCCCGCGTTATATCCCGTAGAGCCGCCCCTGGTAATACCGGCATGGAAAATAAATATGTCAGGCGCAGCTTGCTTCATGAGATATTCGGCATCCTCTTCGTTGAACGCATACCCTATGGCCAGCATATCGAGCTCTTTCGCGGTCCTGAGCATCTCAATCTCGTTGTCATACCCGAGGCCGGTTTTTTCCAGGGTATTACGAAACTCGCCATCAAACCATGCAACGGTCGGAAAGTTATGAACTCCGGAAAAACCGATATGCCCGAGATCTTCGAGAAACAGGCGCATATCCCGAAGCACATCAACACCGTTCACCCCGGCAATCACCGGCACCTCCCTGACCTGGGGAAGCACCTCACGTT
>CAZGJW010000147.1:0-7603 GCA_964525675.1 uncultured Spirochaetota bacterium | reverse complement strand
ATTTAGGATCTAGTGCCGCGAGGTTTGGGGGTTCGAGTCCCCCCTCTCGCAATTACACTCCCGTATCTAACAGAGGAAAACTCACAAAAAACACCGTGTAAATACCAATTCAATTGCCACTAAAATGAAAAATCAGAACAAAAAAATATTTATTATAGACAATAAAACTAGTATATTAACGATAATGAAAATTTTTTCTATAATGGAGAACCTCTTACCGCAGTAAAATCTCTTCCTGGCACCTCATATTAAATTGCAGAAAACCCGGCTTATTTCAAAATCATCATCGAAATCGTGCGGCCAGGTATGAGCGTAATAAAATGCCGGTATTGCAAAGACAGCACATGAAGGAGAAGGTGTAAATGAGTAAAAAAGGAAAAACAATCATATGGGTGTTGATGTTGCTGATCATCGGTATGCTCTTCGTCAATATGTATCTCAATCTGAGCGAAACCAAAATCGAAGATGAAACTTCTGGAGCGGCCGTTTCCAGGCCGTACCTTCAGCGGGAAGATATCAATAGAAAGATCGAAGACGAGCTCAACAGAGGAGAAACCGATAAAATCGTTGCCATCTATACGAAAATCACAGGTGATCCGACACTTGCCAGAATAATAATGAGCTATTCCATTATATATGATATTCCAACCTCACTCCTGTTTGCGATTATCAGCGCGGAGAGTGGCTTCAACCCCCGCGCGGTCAATAAGAACTCCAACCGCACGTATGATTACGGCCTGATGTCCCTGAACAGCAGAACCTTCAAAGGCTATTCGAGGGCACAGTTGTTCGAGATCGATACGAATCTCCGGCTCGGCTGCGAGTTTCTCGTCAAACTGAAAAAACGGTATAAAACGTGGGGGGAGTCGGTCATTCACTATAACGGTCTGTATACGAAAGGCGCGGGTTCTTACATGGTAAAGGTAATGGAACAGGAACGTGAATATGAAAAATTATTTAACGAGAGAATTCGGGCCGTTGAAGAAAAGATGTCAAATAAAACCCGGCATCAAAAAACACCTGACAAAAGACCCTGGCTTTTCCTCTTCCGGGTTTAATACTACAGCACCAATTGACCTGTTTTCACCAAGTGTTGAAAGATCCTGTATTATACCATATCTCAATCCGATAACAAGGTCATGAGAATCCTGTTTATTCCGACAATATAAAAAACCCCCCAAGCAGCCCGGTATTCGGCTGCTTCTGGAGGGTATTGTACATATTGAATACATTAAACTGAAAATCATCCGGTTTGTGATACATTGTATTCTTGGTGCTTTCTGCTCGCACACCAACTGTATAACAGGAGCCGCGTTAATGGCATTCGACGAACTGCACGATGAAGCGCTGAACAGAACATATCAACAGTATACCCAGACCCTGCACACACAGGAAAAAACAGATGCACTGTACAGCGGTGTAAAAGAGATTCTCTCCCATCTCCGCGTGTATAAAAACGACCCGGAAAAATTCAAAGAGAAATCCCAAGTTTCCCTGAATGAGCTTCAAAACCTGCTGGACCGCTACTACTACAACGACAAGGAATTCCAGGAACGGCTTATGTTCGAAGCAAAGGCGTATGTCATTGAATTGGAAAAAGAGTAAGCCGGCACTCCGATGCACCAAATTACACAGGAGGCATCGCCTGCCGGCAGTATCCGGCCCGATGTGTAATCCATTACCGCTTTCCCGTTTTCAGAAAAGGTAGCGTTATAAAATAACCTTGACTTCGGTTGAAAATTCATAGTACCATATGCTCGTCAATGAATCTAAAGCGGGAATAGCTCAGTGGTAGAGCGCCACCTTGCCAAGGTGGATGTCGCGGGTTCAAGTCCCGTTTCCCGCTCAATTTTTTAATGTCATGGGTACTTCTTCGTTTAAACTGCCAACTACATAAAAACATCGCAAATACACGCTCCTCCAGCAAGTACGCCGCCTCAAAACTATTTAGCTTTTCGGTACAATAACAGTATCTTTACACATAAGCGGTTTTGGAATATCAAAGGTACAGGTGCACCGTAAACAACCAGCACACAAATTCTCATAAGGAAAAGAAGGGGAGTGCATGCAGTTTGAAAAGGTGATCACAAAGGAAAAGAATGCAAAAATAAATATACAGGTAACGGTGGACAGGTCATCGGTCAAAGGCACGCGTGAATCGGTTATCCAGGATTATGAAAAAAACGCAAAGCTTCCCGGGTTTCGAAAAGGCAAAGTACCGAGAACTCTGATCCTTCAGCGTTTTGCGCAAAGCATAAAAAACGAAACAGTGAGCGAGATACTCTCGAAGTCACTTTCTCAAATTCTGAAAGAATCCGAGTACAAACCAATAGCGGATCCGACCATCACCCAGATGGGAGAACTCGCCGGCGAAGACAATTTTTCGTTCAGCGCTGAATGCGACATCATGCCCGAGGTAAAACTTACGGAATACAAGCAGATAGAGTCCGATAAGTACGTCTACGACGTCACCGATAAGGCCGTAAACGATGAGCTCGAAGCCCTCCGGGAACGGTTCGCAACTCTTATGAGCATTGACGGCAAGGCGAAGGTAGATGACTACGTGGTCATCGACCACGAGGAAATTTCCAAAGAACACGGGGAAAAGAAGGAAAACCAGACGATCTTACTCGATAAAAAGGATGATCAGCTTGCCAAACAGCTCATCGGCATGGCAAAGGGGGACGAGAAAGACATTGAGCTGGTTCATGAGAACGAAGATGAAGATGGAAAAAAAGTAAAACGCAATGTAACACTGCACATACGGGTAAATGAAGTGAAACAGAAACAGCTTCCTCAACTTGACGATAATTTTGCCCAGGATATAAGCGATGTGAAGACACTGAAAGAGCTCAAAGCAAAGATACGGGCGGATATAAAAGAAAATGCGGAGAAACTTTCTGACCAGAAAACCAAAGACGAACTGCTGAAGAAGATTATCGAAAAAACTGAGTTCGATATCCCGAAAACAATGATCGATAATGAAATCGACCGCATTCTCGGCGACATTGCCTACTCATACAGAATCGACATGGAAAAACTCAAGCAGGGTGGCAAAAAATACGACGAATACAGGAAAAACCTGATACCGCGCGCTACCGACAATCTCAAACAGGATCTCGTGCTGAATGAAATTGCGAAGAAGGAAAAGATTACCATCACTGACAAAGAGACCGATGACGAAATACGGAAATATGCGGAAAGCCAGAAAAAAAGCTTCGAATCGGTGAAAAAACAGCTTGAAGACGCCGGGAGTATAGACGGGATACGGTTCAGATTACAGATCAGCGGGGCGCTTGACTTTATCTATAAAAATGCAAAACTGGAAAAAGAGAAACACATTACATACCGGGAGGAAACAAACTGATGGCACTTGTACCCATGGTGGTTGAGCAATCGAGCCGGGGCGAGAGGGCATACGATATATACTCGCGATTATTGAAGGACCGGATCATCTTCATTGATTCGGAGATAGGGGATGTTACATCGAATCTGATAATAGCCCAGCTTCTATTCCTCGAGGGTGAGGACCCTGAAAGAGACATCTTTCTCTACATCAACAGCCCGGGAGGCCTTATCACGGCAGGGCTCGCCATATACGATACCATGCAGTACGTGAAGCCCGATGTGTCTACAATATGCATCGGACAGGCGGCGAGCATGGCGGCTGTACTTCTCACTGCAGGAGCGAAGGGAAAACGGTATGCGCTTCCAAACGCGCGACTCATGCTGCATCAACCCCTTGGGGGCGCGCAGGGACAGGCAACTGATATAGAAATTGCCGCCAAGGAGATCGTCCGCAACAGAGAGCTGATTGAGGATATTCTCGTGAAGCACACAGGGCAAGATAGAAAGAGGATTCACGCCGATGCCGACCGGGATTTCTACATGAATGCGCTGGAAGCGGTGGAATACTGCCTTATCGACGAGGTTCTTGTCAGACATACCCAGGATTCGGATAGCCAGGATTCGGAATGAGATATTTTGAGCGCCCGGATCGAAACATTCTGCAATCCCTGCTGATACATTGAACCTGCAAAGGAAGGATTGCGAAAGCCTGCATTGTTTTAGCATAGTAGTTGCACAACGGGGATGCGCTGTGATATAATGGTGTACAGTGCAATGAAATCCTGTGGCATTTCAAAGCAGCATTAATGTTAATGTCGATACGGATATTCTGCCGTTAATAGTAGATAAGGAGTATGAATGAGAAGCGCCGGTCGGTAAGGTACTGATGGATGTCCAGCAGACCGGCTGAATGGATAACAGGATGATTTTATAAACAAGGAGTATGAGAGCGAATGATCAAGTACCCCGATATAGAAAAGAAGGTCTGTTCTTTCTGTGGGAAAGATCAGAACAAGGTGAGAAAGATGGTCGCCGGACCCGGCGGTGTATTCATATGTGACGAATGCGTCGAGCTTTGCAGCGACATCATGTTCGGTGAAGAAAAGGCTGCAACCCCCTTTACACTTGAAAATCTGCCGAAACCGGCTGAAATAAAGGACTTTCTCGATCAATACGTTATCGGACAGGAGTATGCCAAAAAATTTCTGTCTGTTGCCGTATACAATCATTACAGGAGAATCAACCACCTGAATACCAGGGACAAGGATGATGTGGAGCTCGAGAAAAGCAACGTCCTTCTCATCGGACCGACTGGAAGTGGTAAGACACTTATTGCCCAGACACTTGCACGAAAGCTCAACGTCCCCTTCACTATTGCCGATGCCACAACACTCACCGAGGCCGGCTACGTCGGTGAGGACGTCGAAAATATACTTCTCAAGCTCATACAGAATGCCGGAGACGACATCGAAAAGGCTGAAATGGGCATAATATACATCGATGAGATCGACAAGATTTCCCGTAAGAGCGAAAACCCGTCTATAACCCGGGATGTATCGGGAGAAGGCGTGCAACAGGCCCTCCTGAAAATCGTTGAGGGAACCGTTGCCTCAGTGCCTCCGCAGGGCGGTAGGAAGCATCCACATCAGGAAATGATAAAGATTGACACAAAGAATATCCTCTTTATCTGCGGCGGGGCGTTTGTGGGACTTGAAAAAATCGTCGAAAGACGGATAACAAACAAGACAATCGGCTTCGGCGCCGACGTGAAGAAGAAATCCGAGAAGAAGCTAGATGATATATTGAAGCATGTACATCCCGATGACCTCATTCAGTACGGCCTCATCCCCGAGTTTACAGGTAGGATACCGGTAATTGCCCCGCTTCACGATCTGGATGAAAAGGCGCTGAGGAGGATACTCATCGAGCCGAAAAACGCGCTTATAAAGCAGTATAAAAAGGCGTTCGAGCTCGAGGGCGTTGAGATGGAATTCAAACCCGATGCAATATCTCAGATTGCAAAAGATGCCATCAAGAGAAATACGGGCGCCCGTGGTTTGAAATCAATCATGGAAAACATCATGCTCGACTTGATGTATGAGATCCCCTCGCGAAAAGATATCTCGAAGATCGTCATCACAAAGGACGTTATCACAAAAAAAGTGGACCCGCTCACACTCAGAGAGAGGACGGAAGAGGAAAAATCCGCATAAAATACTCCCTTCGACTGAAAAGTTTATCTTTGCCTTCCGATGTTTCTCTGATTATTATTCAGTTTCTGTGGAAAAAACACAGTAAAGAACGTCTGTTTAAAAATTCTAGAAGTTAACAATGAGGATACAAATGAAAACCGGTATAAAGATACTGATTCTTATTGGCGTTATCATTTTCATCATCATCGCACTCTTTATCGGAACCAAAATCTGGATTAACTACTCCTGGTTTACAAAGCTCGGCTTCATCAACGTATTCGTGAAGATACTGTGGACCAAGATCGGGCTCTGGTGGGCGTTCTTCTTTATATTCCTGATCTTCTCAGGCCTGAATATTCTCATGGCCTTCAAAAAGGGCAATATTCAAACGATGAAGATTCAGCAGGCAGGAGTGCCGGTCGAGATAAGCAGAAAAGTCGGCATCATCATCGCCTCTGTCGGCCTGTTCATACTTGCCCTCATTATGGCGAGAAACGGCAGTCAGAGATGGGAGGTAATTCTTAAACTGCTGAATAAAACGAGCTTTCAAATCGCAGACCCCGCTTTCGGGAGAGATGTATCGTTTTACACCTTCGTTCTCCCGTTCTACCTGTTTTTAAAATCGTGGAGCCTCGGGACAGTCATACTGACCATTATTGCCGTGGGTTTTCTGTACATGCTCTCCGGTAATGTAACCTTCGAGCAGAACAGGTTCACCATCAGCGACCAGGCGAAGAAGCACCTTATCTCGCTTTTAATGCTCATTACCGTCATCATTGCCTGGAATTACTGGCTCAAGTCCTATCAGCTTGTTTTTTCAAAACGCGGTCTCATATTCGGCGCAAGCTACACAGATCTCAAGCTTGTCCGCTATACCTACTATGTCATGATAGCCGTGGCGCTCCTTGCCGCAATTATTACCTATGCAGGTGCAAAGAAAAAGACTTTCAAACAGCCCCTGATCGGCTTCGGCGTTCTCATTGGTGCTGCGATTATTATTACAGGCATCATACCTGCCATTTTTCAGCAGATCATCGTTCGGCCGAATGAGCTTGTGAGAGAGCTCCCCTATATCAAGAATAATATCACGTTAACCAGAAAGGGGTACGACCTGGACAGGATAGTGAGAAAGGAGTTTCCGGTAAATCCTTCTCTCACTGCAGAAGATTTTACTCCCGAGGCCGGTATCGTCAAAAACATACGTCTCTGGGATCACCGCCCTCTCAAGGCGACGTTCTCGCAGATACAGGAGTTCAGGCTCTACTACGACTTCTACGGCGTTGATACCGACCGCTATCACTTCGGTGATTTATACCGCCAGGTGATGCTTTCCGCCCGGGAGATAAATTACAACCAGATCCCCCCGGAGGCGAAGACGTGGGTGAACGAGAGGCTTCAGTTTACGCACGGCTACGGTATCGTTATGGCACCCGTCGATGAGATCGGAGAAGAGGGCCTGCCGGTACTCATTGTCAAGGACATTCCGCCCAAGATTTCAGTGCCCCTCAAGCTCGATCGTCCTGAAATATACTACGGAGAGGAAACGGTTCCTTTTGTCATCGTAAACACCAAGCTGGAAGAGTTTGATTATCCGAGGGGTGAGACCAACGCCACAACCCGTTACGAAGGTCTCGGCGGCCTGCCAATAAAGAACTCTCTCAGGAAACTGCTTTTGGCTATTCAGCTCAAGAATATGGAAATCATTTTCACACGGTATTTAACCCCTGACAGCAGGATAATGCTCTACCGAAGCATTCAGGAGCGGGTTCCGAAACTAGCGCCGTTTCTCAGGTATGATCCCGATCCCTACCTTGTAGTGAGCAATGGGAAGCTCTACTGGATACTCGACGCCTACACAGTAACGGACCATTTCCCTTACTCTATCCCATCCAAAGATGGTTACAACTATATACGAAACTCCGTCAAGATAACGGTTGACGCATACAACGGCGATGTAGCGTTTTATATTATCGATAAAAAAGATCCGATTATTGCAACGTACAGCAAAATCTTTCCCGACATGTTCAAGGATATCGATGAAATGCCCGGGGACCTGCGCCAGC
>CAZGJW010000146.1:0-7629 GCA_964525675.1 uncultured Spirochaetota bacterium | reverse complement strand
TTACTCTGCTAAGTTGTATCCCGATTGTTGAAAAATTAAAGCTCGACGGTGACGATGAAATCGGAAAAAAAATCATCATGAGGGCTCTCGAAGAGCCGATACGGCAGATTGCAAATAACGCGGGTGTAGACGGTTCAGTCATTGCGGTACAGGCTAAGGCAAAAGAAAAGAACATTGGATTTGATGCCGCAAAACTCGAATGGGTCGATATGAACAAGGCAGGCATTATTGATCCCGCAAAAGTTGTCAGGTCCGAGCTTCAGAATGCGGCAAGTGTATCGGCACTTCTTCTCACCACAGAGACGATTATAACCGATATACCCGAGAAAAAGGAATCACCTGCTATGCCGCCTGGTGGCGGAATGGGAGGAATGGGAGGAATGTATTAAAGAAGAAAAAATAAATTGAATAGTCCCGAATAATGTTTAATAATAGAGAGGAGAGATAGCATCTCTCCTCTTTTTTAATTTACGTCTTGTACAGTATATTTTAGAAGTGTGCAGCGTCAAATTGATTTTCCAGGATCCAGTGACGGGGCGGAGTAATGTCTGAAAGAGATTCAGGTGTGTCTAAACAGGGGAAGAAGAACATATCAGGGATTGAAGAGCAGGTGCAGGATATATTAAAAAACACCGAGGTGCCTGATATAGGGAAGATGGATATAGATGTGACGATTCGCAACCGCCTCGAGAAGGCGGATGCTTCCGAGCTCGATTCAATCGAGGAGGAACTCGGTATCCCTTCCGATACTGAATTTTTCGAAATGATCAATGATGATGATGGGGATGTTCTTCAAGAGCCTGCGCAGGCTGCTGAGGATCAACAAAGTAGTGCACCTGTTGAGGTGCATGTGGTCCAGAAGGATGAGGAGATTTCGATTGAAGGGATCTGTGCTGTAAAGGTAAACGAGGATAAGATGAGCGCTGTTATAGACCTCACGCCATCGGAAGGCAATGGGAAACCTCTCGCCTATGAAATGGTAAACAGGGAACTGAAGTCGAAGGGCGTGGTGTATGGTGTAAATACAGAGCTGTTGAAAAAGCTTATACAGAATGTTGAAAAAACAAAAAACGCGAAGAAGGGTGTAATTATTGCGCAGGGTGTACTGCCGGCGCAGGGGAAAGACGGTTCGATTGAGTTTCGTTTCAGTGGTGATGAATCTATACTTTTTGAAGAGAATAACAATGCAGAAGATTCACTGGTCATATAAATGGGAAAATTACGTTTGAAATCTCTTAAAAAAATGAAATCCGAGGCTTCCGGTGCAACTTCAAAAGCACAAAAACCGGGCCCCAAAGAAAAAGCTGAGAAAAAAGCGGAAGAGGCCCGAACAGTTGTGCGGACAGGGTTCGCAAAAAAGGGAGAAATCCTCGCAGTAGTAGTACCTGCTGTGGTTGGAAAAGACGGAAAAAACGTGCTCGGAGAAAGAATTCCACCGGAAGAAGTCCTTGAACCGAGACTTGTTGCCGGTTCCCATGTGAGAGTAGAGCAGGGTACTAAATATGTAATGAATACTGACGGTGTCGTTACCGTTCTCAAAGACGATAAAGGAACAAATTATATCGAAGGAAAGACATACCGGCACGGAAGATGTACGGTAAGAATCTCCGATGATGAGATGGAGGCCTTTCTGTCGGTAACGCCGCCTGTCGGTGGGGCAAAACAGGTTTCCTATGATGATGTTATATCGCTGTGCACAGAAAAGGGTGTCACATGCGGAATCAAGGAGGATGTGATACGTGAAACCGTGCAAAAGGCTGTCAATGAGAGAATAGCGATAAGTGATGTTGTCATTGCAGAAGGCGAAGAGCCGGTGCATGGGGTGGATGCAGATCTCGAGTTCAAAGTTCGGCTTGCCTCGGGCAGTTCGTTTACAGTGCTGCAGAACGGGAAAGTCGATTTCAAGGAGCATGATTCGATAACGCATGTAGCGAAGGATCAGCTTATAGCCGTTGTTTATAAAGCAAAAGAGGGTGAGAAGGACGGTCATTCCGTCCTGGGGGATGTAATTGCTGCGCGAAGGGGCGAGGATATTGAGCTCGAAGTCGGGAGCAACGTTCAGGTGCAGGATGATGGAGATGCTGTCAGCTATATTTCAAAAATAGGCGGACAGCTCGTCACGGAGGGCAACCGTATTTCTGTTGAACCGCTCCTCACGATCCAGGGCGATGTAGGACCCAAAACGGGCAATATCAATTTTAACGGGATTGTAGCTGTGCAGGGGAGTGTAGCGGACGGTTTCAATGTTCTTGCCGGCAGGGATATCACTGTTACTGGTAATGTGGGTTGCAGCGTGCTGCAGGCAGGCGGCAATATAGTCGTTCAGAACGGCATCATCGGTAAAAACAGGGGTCTGGTATATGCAAAGGGTGATGTAACTGCAAAATTTGCAGAGAACTCCGAGATACACGCCGGGGGGACCATAGATATCAAGCGGGCTGCTCTCAACTGTAAGCTTATTGCAGGTCGACGTATACTTTCCCTGAAGGAAAAAGGGCAGATCGTCGGCGGTGAGCTGAAAGCAAGGGAGGGCGTGGAGGTAAAAATCCTCGGAAACGAGTCTGAACACAAGATGGAGATATATGTCGGTTCTGATTTTGTAATCGAGATGAAGCTGAGGGCAGTCAGGAAGAAACTGGTAAAGTACCGGAGAGCGCTGAAGAAGATATTTCTCCTGATAGACAAGGTAAAAAAGACATACTCGAATATGGAGGCTGTGCCTCAAAACATCCGCGACACCTATAACGAGGCCCGCAAAAGAACGACGATATTAAAAATCGCCATCAATAATTTGAAGGAAAAAGAACGGCAATACCTGGCAAAACTTTCGGAAGTGTATGATAGTGAGGTAATCGCTCGCGAATCCCTGCACAGGGGCGTTCGCATCTATTTCGGTTCTACGGTATATGATCCCGAAAATGTTAAAAACAGGGCACGGATATCGTATAGTCGGAATACGAAACAGGTAAATGTCGATGTGCTGTAGTGAAGTTTATTGAGGCTTCGCCACTTTCTGTCGTTTTCTTTCGAGAAGGTCCATCTTTTTATAGAATCCAACCTGCTTCGAAAGCTCTTCAAGATCAGTAACGATTATTTTTCTATCCTGCAGTTTAAACTTTTTATTTTCAAAAAGTTTTTGAATAAGGAGATCCCCCTTGTCTGCCGGCTGGCCGACCATTTTTATCAGTTCTTCTGGACCGAAGTCGAAGGTATATGATGCGTTATGCTGGATCGGCACCCTGTTTTCTTCGACCACTGTAAGAAGCATATCAAACATTCTACCGAGCGGGTCTGAAATGAGGATGTTGGCAAGCTGACGGTATGCCTTCCATATTCTTTCCGAAAGGAGGGTTATCAGTTTTGTGCCGAGCTGCGGGTTCTTCTGTACCATGATACCGAAATTGTCCTTGCTCACGGTAAGAAGCTCGCTCTCACCGAAGGAGATGGCGGACGCGCTTCTCGGTTTGTTTTCAAGTATCGCCATCTCGCCGAATATGTCACCCGGTTTGAGCACGGCAAGCAGTACTTCGTTGTTATCTACAATTTTTGTGATCTTTATTTTTCCCTTCTGAATAATATAAAGCTCTTCTCCCGGTTCATGTTCACAAAAGAGAATTTCATTGTCGTTGTAATGTCTGTTGAAGCCTTTCTGTTTTCTGGTGAACTGATCATCCCTTATATGCGGCTGTATTTTGAGCATGTTGCCCTTTGCCTGGGCTACAGGCTCACTGTCCGGGCAGTACTGTATGAATTTCTTAAATGCGTAGAAGGCATGGCTGAGCTGCTTTCTTTTCATATAATAGTCGCCGATATTATAAAGGTACTTTGGATTTTCCTCAATGTTTCCCTTGAAGGACAGCCGTGTGATGGCGGAATCAAAGTACCTCAGTTTATGGCTGAATTGTTTGATAATTTTCATGGCAATGGGGGAATGTTTCTGGATCAGAATACCGAACTGATCTCTGTATACTGCAATAACAGAGACATCGTTCAAGGCCTTGGCGGATTCGATGCTTTCATGATTGCTCATGCATGAGACAACACCGAAAAAGTCACCGGGATAGAGGATGTTACCTGTGTCTTCCTCGATTATTTCAGCTTCCTTTGAAATCTGGATCTGGCCTTCTCTAATAATATAGAAACGGTCGGCATCATGCTTGCCCTCAACATTGATGTACGAGCTCCGTTTGAAGCGCATAATGGAGAGCTGAACATTTGGCATCAATTAATCCCCTTGCGTTAAGAGCATAGTATATGCATACATCTTTGTCAACTTAAAAAATGTACCTACCCTTTAATATATCAGCTGGTCTCAGGCAGTTATACACACAGTATAGTACGTACTCCTCATATTTTCAATATTGGGCGGATTGTTCTACAGGTGGGAATCTCTTCAGCCAAAGCAGGAGCGCTGTGGTTTTGCTCATGGGATCAGTTTACCCCTGTTCGGTATTTTCTCGTGGGTCTTTCAGTTTAAAACTCAGCAGAAACCCGCTAATAATCAAAACAAACGTCAACGCAAAGAGAAACGTATACGAAATATGCTGAACTATGATTCCGCCCACAAGCGGAAAAACAGTCACCGGGAAGGTGAGCGTGCCGTTCACACTTACATAGGCCGGCCTGTCCTTCGGAGGAGCGATATCCAGTAAAAAGTTTGTTTTTCCGATTGTGCGGCCGGCGATGAAGAATCCCACAAGGACAAATAGGGGAACATAGAGTGACGGGAGGTGAGTCGGGATAGTGAGGGCGACTATGGGCGGCAGCCCTCCGACAAGAGTGCTAATTAGAACAACCTTTTTATTTCCCGCGAGATCTGAAACATAACCCCAGAAGATATTGGAGACCACGCCTCCTATCATCTGGGCCATGAGAAAAACGCCGACCATTTCCAGTTGAATATGCAAATTGTCTTTTGCATAAAGCACGTAAAAGGGAAGTGAGAGCGCGCCGGCGCCGCTCAGTATCTGTACTATGAGAAATCTTCGGTAATTATCGTCGACTCTCAAAATTGTAAGGGTCTTTTTTAAAAAATCCGTAAAGGGGAGTGGTTTTTTATACACTTCCTGTATCGGTTCTTTTACAGAGCCAAGAGCTAAATAGGATATACCCATAAATAGAAATGCGAATAGAAACAAAACGGCAAAGTTATCAGGAAAACCTATGTTTTTATTTCCGAGAATTGTTTTTGCTATATACCCCGAGCCTGCTGCAAGAATGCCGCCCCAGAACTGACGGTGCCCGAAGAATCTTCCCCGCAGTGTAGACGGGAGTGCCTTGCCCCAGATATCATAGAAGGGGATCGAGGCAACACCCCCCATTATTGTAAAGAGGAGAAGAAAGAGAAACAGGAAAAAAACTGTCAGGTTCGGATATTTCTCGGCAAAGATATAAGTGGTGAGTGCCAGCCCCCCCCAGCAGAGTGCGCGTACGGTAATCGCAGCCCTTAATACGGGCTTTTTCTGGATTTTCGTTTCAAGCCTGCTTGCCACGAACAGTTGAGGAAGCACATTGCCTATTCCTCCGAGACTGCCGAGCAGGGTGGAGGTGAGGCCAACAAGTATTTTTGAGCTTGTAAAATGCTGAAGAAATACAGGAAGAATCGTGTCCGGGTTGCCGAAGGCCTGTCCGCCGTTAAAAAAAATACCGTGGATCAAGCCCATTGAAAAATTCCATCTCGTATTCTTTTGTCCGGGATCAGTTTTTGGTATTGTGTTCATTTCAGCTTATTATTATTGGCTGCCGGCGGTATTCCTCATTCTGCAAGCCGTTCATCTGCCATGCCGTGTTCCTTCAGATCGTTGATTGCATTGACAAGATGTTTTTTCATTAAATCTCTTGCTTCAGCATCTCTCCTCTGTTCGATGGCCGATAGAATATCAGAATGTTCGCTGATGGTTTTTTCGATTCTGGACGGAATGTGAAGCGTGGCTTTCCAGCCGTCCAGAAGAGAGCGCGTGATTGTTTCCATGAGCACAAGCAGCGTGCGATTGCCGGTTGCCTGGGCAATGAGATTGTGGAACTCCGAATCATGCCGTATCATACCGATTGAATCGTTTTTATCCTTGCACTTTCTGAATTCTTCAACGGCTTTCCTCATTTTGAGGATAGTTTCATGTTTTGCCCTGTGGGCAGCATAGAAAGCAGCATCCGGCTCGATGACCAGTCGTACCTCGAAATGTTCCTTCAGGGTCTCTTTATGGGCCTTTAACCAAATCTCAAAAGATTCGAGGCCTTCGGTTTTCTTCTCGGAAACAATGATCCCTTTGCCCGCTTTCGTCTCGATCATGCCCATAATCTCCAGTATTCTTAATGCCTCACGCAGGGAGGCCCTGCTTACCTGAAGGGTTTGGACGAGCTCCCTTTCAGAAGGAAGCATTAGCCCGGGCTCTATTTCACTGGAGGTTATCATCTCTTTAATCTGCTCTACAATGAGGTCGGAGACTCGCTTTTTTTTAATAGGCTTGAGCATTATTATACCTGTTTACCTTTAAAATGGTACACTGGTCGAACAAGTATACTTTTAGTATATATCTTCTTCCGGTTTAGGCAAGGCTAAATTATCTATTTTATGAAAAAATGTCCATAATTTTCATTGATAAAGCTATAATTCGCCCAGGTTATATAAAAAATTAGATAATTTTTTCTTGACATTAGAAAGCGATTATAATAGTCTACTGGTTAGACCAGTATACTATACTATGAGGATTAGTGCAACAAGATTTATGGTTTTATCCATTAGAATTCTGGCATTTTGTACCAGAATTTCGAATACAAATGACTATATTATACTACATTGCCGTAATATTACATACTTTAGGTAAAAACCATTAGGTAAGTGATAATTTTCAACTTCTAAGATTGACAAGTTTACTTACCTATTGATTAAACCAAACAACTATGGAGGTATTCTGATGCACGCAACGATTCAAAAACCGCTTGAAGAAATTCTTGATACCCTGAAAAAGGGAGAAAAGGTGTTTGTTGTGGGCTGCAGCAACTGCGCCGCGAAGTGTCATTCAGGAGGCGAGGAAGAAACGAAGTTCATGGCCCAGCGCCTGAAACGTGAAGGCGTAGCAGTAACTGGTTGGGCGGCTCCTCCCAACGGTGGCAGCCTCTGCAAGCTTTCGATCGCCGAGAAAATGCTGAACGAGGATAATGCAGAGGCCACGAAAAAGGCGGATTCCTTTCTGGTGCTTTCATGCGGGCAGGGAATTCACACCGTTATTGATGCAACAGAAGGCGGGTACGTCCACCCCGGGTGCGATACGACCTTCGGCGGGGAAACGGTGAGTGAAGATTATATTACGGAATTCTGTTCTTTGTGCGGTGAGTGCATAGTGGAAACGACGGGAGGGCTCTGCCCCCTCACTCTCTGTCCGAAAGGTCTTTTAAACGGACCCTGCGGCGGATCGAAGAACGGGAAATGCGAGGTCGACAGCGACCAGGATTGCGGATGGCAGCTCATTTACGAAAGGCTGAAGCAGATAGGAAAACTGGATTCTCTTTACGAGTACAGGGAACCGAAGAATTATGCAAAGTGGAGCAAGCCGAGAAGTATACAGATTGAGTCGAACAGGGCGACCTTTAAATCCCTCGCCGGGATGCATACTGTAGAGCAAAAATAAG
>CAZGJW010000145.1:0-7872 GCA_964525675.1 uncultured Spirochaetota bacterium | reverse complement strand
TCATTCAGCGCGCCTTTGAGTATACGATCAGGGACCTCGACAGCAAGCGATTCGTACCGTATGAGGGGTTCGAATTCAGGGGCTCTACACATCTGAGCGTCGGCCAGGAGGCGGCCCAGACCGGAGCCGTGAGCGCTCTGTCGAAGGATGACTATATCGCAGTGCACCACAGAGCCCATGGTCACTCGCTTGCAAAGGGCCTGTTTGCATACCATGCAATGAACGAGGATGAGCTGAAAAAGGTGCTCAGCAGTGCAGAAGAGAATCAGTTCGATGCAGGCGGATATGATAATCTGCTTGATGCAGTTATCGACTATAATCTGTACCGAATGATGGCAGAGGCACTCGGCATGCAGGCCGGATACTGCAAGGGAAGAGGCGGCGCAATGCACCTTGCCGATTTTTCCGTCGGTCATCTCGGTGCAAACGCAATCGTCGGGGGCGGGTTTCCCATCGCGACGGGTGCAGCCCTTGCCGTTTCCAAGCTCGGTGGGGAGCGTGTCGTGCTTGCTGCAGTCGGGGACGGGGCCATGAACAACGGAGTCGCCCATGAGTCAATGAACTTCGCCACCATGGCACAGTTCAAAAAGGGACTTCCCGTTATCTTCTTTGTCGAAAACAACCAGTACGGCATGACCGGCCAGCAGAAGGGAGAGGTTACAAATGTCGAGTACCTGTCCCAGAGGGGTGCAGGGTACAACGATGTTGCAATGCACGCAGAGACTATCTGCGGTATGAATATACTCACTGTTCGGGATGCGGTAAAAAGGGCGAAGGATCTCTGCCTGAAGGGTGAAGGGCCTGTATTGATCGAAGCGAACACATACCGGTTCTGGGGACATAACTTCAAGGACAAGGGTACCGCATACCGCACAAACAAGGAAACTGAGGCCTGGCGGAAGCACGATCCGGTTGACTGGTTTACAGGCCAGATTGTTGAGAACAACATCATGTCTGCCGACGAGGCCGAAAAGATGTGGGAGGATACCCGGCAGAAGCTCAAAGACCTCACTCTTCTCGCGACAAAGGGGCGTTTTCCTGAAATCAAGGATATTGGATGGGGCCTGTATGCAGATACAACCTCAGACAGCATCAGCGATGAATACAAAACAAAAAATATTCTCAAACCCTTTCGCAGGATTAAGCGAGACAGCGACGGCATGCTGCTCGGCAGGCACGCGGTTTTAGAGGCCCTCTATGAGGAAATGCTGCGCGACCGGCGCGTTGTGCTGTGGGGCGAGGATGTCGCCGCATACGGTGGAGCATACAACGCGACTCTCGGATTGTATGACACCTTCGGCCCGGACCGAATCTTCAATACACCGATTTCCGAAGCTACCATTGTCGGCACGGGCGTTGGAGCGGCCCTGGCGGGCCTTCGTCCGGTTGTTGAGCTCATGTACATCGACTTCATACTGATGGCTATGGACCACGTAGGCAACCAGGCTGCGAAGACACGCTATATGTTCGGCGGGCAATCGAATATTCCCCTGGTTATTCGGACGACCATAGGAGGCGGCAAGGGTTACGCAGGCCAGCACGCACAGAGCCTCGAATCGATAGTAACACAGTTTCCTGGCTTGAAGGTTGCCATTCCCTCCAATCCCTACGATCTGAAGGGCCTGCTCAAGACGGCAATTCGGGACGACAACCCAGTGTGTTTTATCGAGCACCAGTGGGTGTACCTGGAGAAAGCGGTGGTTCCGGAAAACGAAGAGTACACCATTCCTTTCGGACAGGCAAACGTTGTTCGCGAGGGCAAAGATATTACGGTTGTCGCCTATTCCCAGATGGTGAATATTACCAGGGAGGCGGCAAATCTTCTCGCAGGTGAAGGAATAGAGATCGAGATCGTCGACCCGAGAACCCTCGTGCCGCTCGATATCGAAACGATCGCACAATCGGTGCGGAAAACCGGCAGAGCGGTTATTGTTACGCAGGCGCCGTACACAGGGAGCTTTGCGAGCCATATCTCCCACGAGATAACGAAAAACTGCTTCAAAGAGCTGAAATGCCCGGTACGGATCGTATCAGGGTATGACGTTCCGCCTCCCATGTCGCATCCGCTGGAAGTTGAGAATATGCCGGATGTCCAAAGAATCGCTCGCGGGGTTCGGGAAACATTGGCTGAATAGCAAACTCTGCTACGCGTACCGTCAGGGAATAAAAATGGCTGAATCCGGGAAAAAAAGAAGCTTCGAGCCGATGTATGAGGAAACTGCTGCCTCACCGATCAGAAAGGTTATCGCAACCAGACTGCTCGAAAGTAAGCTCACCATTCCTCATTTCTATCTCTTCGATGAAGTAGACATGAAAGAGGCTTTTACCCTAAAAAACGAGCTCAACAGTGTGAGCGGAGAAAAAATCAGCTTCAACGATATTATCGTAAAGGCCGTTGCGATGGCACTCGAAAATCATCCTGAGTGCAATGTATCCTATCACGACGGGATGATAAGGACCTACCGGGACATCAATATAAATATTGCTGTTTCCGTTGAAGGCGGGCTACTCGTGCCGGTTTTAAGAAAATGCAGGGAAAAGAGCCTCTTCGATATACACAGAGAGGCACGTACGCTTGTTGAAAAGGCGCGGAATAAAAAACTCCGGCCGAGAGATCAATCAGGCGGCACATTTACCGTTTCCAATCTCGGTGTGTTTGGGCTTGAAGGCTCGATTTCAATCATCAATCCGCCGCAGGCAATGATTTTCACAACCGGAGCCGTTAGAGAGGTGCCGGTAGTCGAAAATGGGAGGCTTGCGGTGGGACAGAGAATGAAGGCAACGCTTTCATGCGATCACAGGGCTGTGGACGGCGCGGCCGGTGCCCTTTTTCTTGCGGATGTTAAAAATGTCCTCGAGCATCCTCGCGAATATATTGTGCAGCCTTTGAATGGGATCTAATCGATGAATGAAACGGATATGGAAAAACTACTTCCGAAGATTGCTCATCTATACTACCTGGAAGATATGAACCAGGATAAGATTGCGGAAAAGTTTAACATCAACAGAGTACGGGTCTCCCGCTACCTCAAAAAAGCGCGGGAGAAAAAGATCGTTGAAATCAAGGTGCACTATGCGAGAGAACGCTATCAGGAGATGGAGCGGGCCATTGAAAAGCGTTACGATCTCAAGGAGTGTATTATTATACCGAGCCACGAAGATCCGCCTGAAATTCTTCGGGATATAGCGATAAGCCTTACCGGTGTGCTATGCCGTATCCTGAAAAACGGCGACAGCATGGGGGTTAACTGGGGGCTTACCCTCAAGAGCGTAGTGGCACTCATGGAATCTCCCAGGCGAATAAACGTTGAGGTCGTACCGATATGCGGCGGGCTGGGAAAGATCGAGCGAGGGATTCACACCAATTCCATTGCCAGATCTCTTGCGGATGTTTTTGGCGGTATCAGCTACGTAATCAACGCTCCGGCGATCCTTGACAGCAGAAAGACAAAAGAGGTGCTGATGCGGGACAGCAATACGAGGGAGATTTTTGAACTACTTAATGGATTGAGCTGCGCCGTATTCAGCTTCAGCGATCTGGGCCCTGAATCCTCCTATGTCAAATACGGTTTCATAAGCACGGATGAAATCGCATACCTGAAAAACCTCGGTGCCGTCGGAGATGTAAACCTCGACTTCATCGATAAAGACGGCAATCACGTGCCGAATAAAATTTTCGACAGGATTATCACACTTCCTATTTCAGAGATACGGAAAATAAGAAACATTGTCGGGATAGCCTACGGAAAGAGAAAGGGCGCAATAGCGAAGGCGGTGCTGGCAGGCGGTATTGTGAATGTGCTTATTATCGACAGGGAGCTTGCCGAGACTGTTCTTTAATATGATGGATTTTTCGGCCGCTGAACTGAATGATGAACTCCGCATTGTTTAAAAGATCAACGGCCGGTACGAAGGGGAGCAGACAATGGGTATGGCAAATAATATCGATATAACAACAGAAGACGGCAGGCTGCAGAGGGTGACGGACCTCATCGAAATCGCGGGAACTCTTCAATCATCAACCGTGCTTATTGCGGGCGGCCATCGTGTTGAGGATTTACAGCTCGTTGAATCCGCGCGGGACCACGGAATAATCGATCGTATTATACTTGTAGGCAACAGAGAAATGATAAACCGGGCGGTGGAAGAAGTCGGTATCGACATCGCCGTGAACGACATTGTCGCTGCTGCCGACGATGAAAGTATCGCTGTACAAACCGTGGAGCTCATTAAAGAAGGCGGTATTGATATCGTTTTGAAAGGCGGTATTTCTACCCCCATCATCAACCGTCACATCATTCAACTGGCCATCCGTCCGACAGTGAGTGTGGCCACAATTGTCGAGGCATCCCCCGTGGAAAACGGTAGACCTGTTGTTATGACCGATGCAGGCGTCACAACAGTATGCAATTTCGGCAGGATGGTCAACCTGATAGACAATGCCGTGGAGGTTGCGCGGGTTGTTGTCGGTATAGAACGTCCGCGTGTGGCTGTTCTGTCCGCAAACGAAAAGCAGATACCATCCCTGCCCTCCACCTGGATAGGCAGGCGTCTCGCTGAACGGCAGTGGCCTCATGCATTTGTGAGCGGGCCGCTTTCCTTCGACCTGGCCGTGGATCCGGAATCGGTGAGTATAAAAGGAATGCCCGACCTTCCCAACGCCAGAGAGGTCGCAGGCAGAGCCGATGTCCTCGTCTGCCCGGGAATCGATGCAGCCAATATTCTCTACAAGACCTTTACCGCAATGTCAAAGTTCGGACAGGCATCAATGGCCTGCATTACGGTAGGTTTCCCCATTCCCTATATCATTCTTTCCAGAGCAGATACACTGGAAACAAGGCTCCTCTCGATCGCGCTCTGCAGTATATATGCCCAGCGCACAGCCGGTGAAAGAAAAAAAACCCGTACCAAAAAGGCATCTACAGGAGAAAAAAAGTACAGAACACTTGTCATCAACCCCGGCTCGACAACAATAAAGCTCGCCCTCTTTGAAAATGAAAGCCCCCTGCATGAACTGGAGATCCCCCACACTGTCGGGCCACTAGATTCACCCGATACAACCAGGAAGGAGATTGAAACCGTGCTCGGGCTCATCTCCGATGCGCTCGCCCAATGGAAAGAAAAAAAGATCGATGCTATTGCCGCACGGGGCGGGTTTGTACCGCGCCCTCCCGGAAAACTCAACGGCGGCACCTACACTATCGCAGAAGTTACAAAGGGGAAGACCGGACAGGTACAGATCGACGAAGGCATCGTCTCCGGTATCATCGAGCATCCGGAAATGGCGCATGCAAGCAACCTCGGCATTCCTGTTGCTGCCGAGCTGGCCGTGCGTCTCAAAATACCCGCATATGTCGTGGATCCGGTTGTCATGGATGAGTTCATCCCTGAAGCAGAGATTTCCGGATTCAAACCGATTCGCCGTCTGAGCACCTCACATGCGCTCAGTGTTCATGCGGCTTCACGGAAGGCCGCAGATCTGATCGGCCGGCCCGTTGTGGATTTAAATCTCGTGGTCGCGCATCTCGGCGGAGGAATAACCGTAGCAGCCGTCAGAGGAGGCAGAATGATAGACGGGAATATTGCGCTTTTAGGAGACGGCCCTTTCACTCCAAATCGCGCCGGGACTCTTCCTCTAAGAGGTATCATAGACCTCTGTTTTTCGGGAAAGTACACAAGAGAGACTCTCATGGAAGAACTATCAAAAAGAGCGGGACTCCACTCATACCTGGGCACCTTCCGTATGGAAGAGATCGAAAAACGTATCGAAAAGGGCGATGAAGAGGCCCGTCTCGTCGTTGACGCGCTTGTTCACCGAATTGTGAAGGAGATAGGTTCAATGTACGCTTCTCTGGGAGCCGAAGTTGAAGCGGTTGTGTTTACCGGTGGGCTTATCAGGAGCACGCTCATACGGGATGCGCTCCGTAAGAAAGTTTCGAGGATGGCCCCGATCTTGATGTTCGAAGGTTCCCTGGAGATGGAAGCACTCGCCGTTGAAACCTTCCGTGCCCTGTCCGGCAAAATTAAACCGCTTCGATTCCCCGACGTTTCAGACAATAGAGATGGGAGGGCTTTACAATGAGTGAATCTGATAAATACCACTGGGTGTTTCGTGTTCATGTCGTGGACCGCGCAGGAGCACTGACGAGTATTGCGTCAGCCTTCAGCAATGAAGGAATCAACATCGGCACAGTTGTGGGACACGGCCTTGAAGAACCTGCCGTAGTGGAGGGCAGCGTTGTGCTCACCTTTTTCAGCAGCGAGATAAAAAAGGACATCATGGTGCGAAAGATCAAGCGGCTCAGCAAGGTGACACGTCTCGAAGAGCGTCCCTACGATTCACACAGCCTGAGAAAATCCGCGATTCTGCACACTATCCGAAAACTGAAACCCCGTGACGTAACAGGAGAAAACAGCTTTCTCACCTGCGAGCTCGTCGGAAGCGAGGTTGAGGGGTTTATTTACTTTCTTGCAGGCTCACCAGGTGAGCTTGACCCCGTACTCCATAAATTGGAGAAAACAGGTATAGTAAAGGATATTGTCTACTCCATACTCGGCCTGTAGGAGGAAGCCTGCGCCTCTGTACCTCCATTCGATGCCGGTATCTTGATTTCAAATGACTTTAAAACCGTTCGTTGCTATACTAATTACATAAATCGGGTACGTGCAGGATAATTACGTTTCATCCACTCTCACCATCCCGGGAGGAGCATATGGACCAGAGAATCTTCATTGCAGCCACGGAGCAGAGAAGCGGCAAAACCTTTATAACGATCGGATTGATCAACGCTCTGCGCGGACTCGTTCCCCATGTCGGGTATATGAAGCCGATAGGACAGCGTTACAAACCCGGGGAAAAGATAGATTCAGATGCCGCACTGATCAAAGGTATCTTTGCGCTCGATGACGATCCGGTCGATATAAACCCCGTGTCCATGGAAGAGGCGATCCGCAACACCGATACCGTTTTCGAAACGATATTCAGCGCCTTCGGGAAGATCGAAAAAGGAAGAAACGCCGTTATAATCGAAGGCACGGACTACATGAGCGCGACCGCAGCCCTCGAGTTCGACATCAATGCCGAGCTTGCAAAAAACCTCAATGCAGACGTTCTTCTCATTGCAAGCGCCGCGGGCAAGACATTCGACGAGCTTACCGGCAGTATTATCGAGTGCGCGGATTCGTTCAGGGAAATGGGCTGCAACCTGCTTGGCACAATTATCAACAGGACCGAATCCGCACACATCGAAGAGGAAGGCCGGAGGCTGAAAGCATTCCTAGAAGAGAGGCAGATTCCTCTATTCGGGATTGTGCCCGATAACCCGAAGATTGCAGGGCCCCGTCTTAAAGAGATAATCGAAAAACTCGGCGCAACGCTCATTGACTGCGCCTCAGATCTCTCTGAAATAGTGACCGATGTCCGCGTTTTAGCCATGACACCTGAAAACGCCCTGATGCATATGAAGGATAAAGACGGATGCCTGCTCATCACCCCCGGAGACAGGATCGACATCATCTTTACCGCACTGGCGGCCCAGGAATCCCGTCGTTTTCCGCACTACTCGGGCATCATGCTCACCGGGGGACTTGTTCCCGGAGAAAACGTCCGTACCCTGATCACAGGGATACCGGATACCTGCCTTACCATGATTTCTGTCAAAGAGGACACCTACAGCACGGCGCTCAATGTAAACAACGTCAAGGGAGAGCTCGCTGACGACGATTGGGAGAAGATATCCATGGTAAACCGACTTGTGGAAAACAGTGTCGATATCGACAGGATACATACGATGCTCGGCAGGGTAAGAACGAATATAATCACGCCGAAGATGTTTCAGTACAGAATTCTCCAGAAGGCAAAAGAAAAACAGA
>CAZGJW010000144.1:0-7889 GCA_964525675.1 uncultured Spirochaetota bacterium | reverse complement strand
CCTACTCATAATTCATTAATATGAATTAAATTATCTATACGTGCGTCAGAACTGTACTTTATACTAAAATACAATAAATTATTGACAAGAAAGTTAATAAACTTTACAATCAACTCAGAAACACTTCCGGGATCGAGAACAATGAAATATCACCAGCTTACCAAACAGTCTCAGGCCAGTGTTAAAACCAACAACCTGCGCCTTATTTTAGGCACGATCATCCAGCACGACCCGCTTTCACGGGCGGACCTCGTAAGACATACCTATATTTCAAAACCGACTGTCAGCAGCCTTATAGAGGAGCTTTTGAAAAGAAGCATTATATCAGAAATGGGAGTCGGACAATCGAAGGGTGGACGCAAACCGATATTGATCCATTTCAACCGGATGGCAAGATATTTTCTCGCCTTCGAAATGGGAAGGGCGAGCTACAGGATAGCTCTTGCCGATTTAAAGGGAACAATCCTCCAGAAAACAGGGGGTGAGTTTCCGGGAGAAGCGACCTTTGGTGAACGGCTCGAACTTCTGCATACGTGCATTGGAAATATACTCGATTCTGAAGGCACCGTTCCTGAAAAAATTCTGAAGATGATATGTATCGCGCCCGGGGTCTATGTGGGAGAGGGCAACGAGTTGCGCTGGTATCCCGGAAACGAAAAGAATGACCCGGAGGACATCACTCGCTACTTTCAGAAACTTTTCAACTGTGATATCTTGATAGAACATTCAACGAAATTGTCCCTGCTCGGTGAAAAGGTGGCCGGAAAGGCAAAGAATCATAAAAATGTACTGTACATCGATTTCGCGTACGGCCTGGGAAGCGCCATTATGATAAACGGCACAGTCTACTCGGGACCAAACAAATCAGCAGGAGAAATCGGCTATTTCTACTCCAACCCGGATGAGTTTAAAAGCGGCTCTATCGTTCCTTACGAGTTCGGCGCACTCGAAAAGAAGATATCCGGCAAGGCCCTGCAGGCGAGAGGCAGGGAAGCGGTCATAAAGCATAACCATACGAAGATTTCCGAAATTGCAGGGGGTAACATTGGAAATATTACATCGAAAACGGTTTTTCAGGCGGCCATGCAGAAAGACCCGGTAGCATACACGATACTGTCCGACTCATTTACCTATTTCAATATGGCTCTCAGCAATATGATCAATATGATCAATCCCGAGCTTGTTATTTTCGGCGGTGGCTTTTCCAATGCAGGAAGCTTTCTTCTTGAATTCATCGAAAATGAAATCAAGAACAAGGTTCTAATCATGCCTCTCCTTGAGGTTTCCGATCTTCGAAACGACTCCTGCATACTAGGCGCCGTTCAGTTTCTCATAAACAACACCGACTATTTAACGGAGCTGTCGCCAGTTGATTCAGCGTACCGGATAATAAAACCATAATATGTAGAATGGAGTCCTCAATGGATACCGAACTTACAAAACTGCTTGGCATGCCGGAAGATGCGCGAAAAGAAAAGGGAGTAGAGTATACCGCCCCAGAAATTTATTCTCAGGTCGGCCTCTGGCACGACACCTATGAAGGATTCAAGAAATCCCATGCCGATATTAAAAGCTTTATGAAGGATTTCATCGAACAGAATAATCCATCAATCATTCTTACCGGCGCAGGGACATCGGAGTTTATCGGGTACTGTGTGGAGGGGCTTTTCAGAAAGCGTCTGAATCTGCCGGTAAATACCTTTTCTACTACAAAGATCGTCACCAATCCGGAGGAGGTCATGGTCAAAAAACCCAGGCTTTTGATATCCTTTGCACGCTCCGGAAACAGCCCGGAAAGCCTTGGGGCAGTGCATATTGCCGAAGGCAGCTACAATTTCATCGTCACCTGTAATCACAAAGGCGCACTTTCACAGACCTCCGGGAAATTGAAAAAGAGCTTTTTGCTCTGTTTGGACCAGGCCACAAACGACAGGGGGCTCGCGATGACCGCCTCGTTTTCGAACATGGTCATTGCAGCACAGCTTCTGGCAGATTTTCAAAACTTTGATGATGCAGGCATGAGGGTCGACCGGCTCGTCAGCATTGGACAAAAGATGCTTTCCCGTGCCGACATATTCTACGAAGCGAGCCGGCTTGATTTTAAAAGGGCAGTGTTTCTCGGTGACGGCAGCCATTTCGGAACAGCAGTCGAATCGCACCTGAAGCTGCAGGAGCTTACATCCGGCCGGGTAATGTGCGCATACGACACCTTTTTAGGACTGCGTCACGGGCCCGAAGCGGTGATCGACGAAGAAACTCTCGTCGTCGCGTTTGTCTCCGGAAACCGGTACGTGCAGAAATACGAGGAAGACCTCCTTGGCGAAATACGTGAAAAGAGGCTCGGGCGGGCGGTTCTTGTTGTGTGCAGAAAGAAAAACGACATGCTTGACCGGGTTTCTGATTTAATTGTCGAATGCGACCCGGAAGGAGACTCACAGCCCGCAGACGACTACATGCCGCCGGTATACATTATTGCGGGCCAGCTTCTCGGCCTTTTCAAATCGATTGCACTCGGATTCAAGCCCGATTCACCGAGCGAATCCGGTGTTATACACCGGGTGGTAGAGGGAGTTAAAATATATGATTTTGCAACCTGGCGTAAAACGGGCAATTTCAAGATCATCGCAGAGAGATAGATGAAGCAGATCAATGAATTGATTCTCCACGAGCTCGAACACGACACAACACCGCAACCAGTCGTAACGATCATCGCCGATCTCAACTACGATTATATCTACACCTCTCCCCCGCTCGAGGCGGGGACCGAAGTGCTCATCTCGGATTTTACGAAGAATATAGCAGGAGCAGGTGGTTACGTTGCCTGTGGGCTCGGAAAACTCGGCGCACGGGTGTATCTTCTGACCCATCTCGGAGATGATGAAGAGGGAAAAAGACTGTACGACGACATCGTCCGCCACGGTGTCGAACGGGAGGGGATCAAACTGCTGCCCGGAAAAAAAAGTCCGTTCACCCTGATATTTACCGGTGAAACGGAAAACAGCCCGCGTCAGGTTGCAACCTTTCCCGGCACGTCGACCGACCTTTCCATACATTCGCTTGATTTCGAAAACTACGTGCAGCAGTCCGGCATCGTTTATTCCTGCAACTACTTCATTCTCAAAAGACTGCGTGAGGAGATCGGGTACGTGTTCAGATACGCCGAAAAAAACGGTGTTGCTACAGCATATGACGCGAATGCCGGTGACGGATGGACGGACGAGAAGGCACTCGAAACGCTGAAAAACAGGATCTATCCGCATACCGATATCGTGTTCCTGAACGAGAACGAGGCACGCCATCTAACAAAAACCGCAGATGCCGATGAATCGCTCATGAAGATCAGCCCCCGGAGCACGACCGTCGTGATCAAGCTCGGTGAAAAAGGTGTGGTGCTGCGTCACCGGGAGAAGCGCTACCGGTTCGACGCATTTCCGGTCCGTCACGAAGTGCTCGACACCGTAGGCGCGGGCGATTCCTTTCAGGCTGCCTTTATATATTTTTATATGAAGAAGTTTCCCATCGAGCTCTGCGCGATCCTGGGCGAAGCCAACGCGGGATCGACCGTTCTCCACAGGGGTGGAACGTTGGGCCAGTTAGACGTAAAGGGGATGGCCGAGTTTATTAGAAAGTATAAGATATTTGATGGGGGCAAGGGTCGTATACATATAGAGTGATGATACCGCCGATTAGGAGAGCAAGCTATGAGCTACATGGGTATTGATGTCGGGCAGACCGGATGCAGGGCGATTGTTTTCAATGATGCAGGTGTTCAGATTGTGCACGCCTACCGCGAGTATGCCACCCTCATCCCCAGAGAGGGGTGGGCGGAGCTCGACTCGGCCGAGGTTCGTGATTCCTGTTTTGCCGTGATCAGGGAGGCGAATGCAGCATGCAATGATGATCCCGTACGCGCAATGGCGATATCAAGCCAGGGAGAGGCATTTACTCCAATCGGGAATAACGGAGAGATTCTCAGCAACGCGATGATAACCTTCGATAAGCGCGCCGCAGGCATTACGAAGACATGGAGCAGTGAGTTTGGTATAGAGCGGCTGTACCGGCTTACCGGGCATACCGCACACCCGATGTTTTCCCTGTTCAAGCTGCTCTGGCTCAGGGAAAACCGGCACGATACATTTCAAAAAAGTGTGAAGTTCCTCTGCTTCGAGGATTTCATCCAGCACTGCCTGGGACTCGAGCCGCGTATAGCGCTGTCGTTAGCAGGAAGGACCATGATGTTCAATATCAAGACGCATAACTGGATCGATGAAATCCTCGACAACGTGGGAATCGATCAATCCAGGCTCGCGTGCCCCGTGCCATCAGGTACGGTCGTCGGTGCCCTGAACCCCTCTACAGCAAGAAGCCTAGGCTTCAAAGCTGGCGTTGTCATGGTAACGGGCGGCCATGACCAGCCCATGGGCGCGCTCGGTGCGGGTGTCACGACGGGCGGTATGGCCATGTACGCGACCGGCACCTCGGAGTGCATCACACCCGCCTTTGACGAGCCGATACTCAGTGAAGAACTTTTCAAATCGAACATCTGCACCTACGACTATACCCTGCAGGGAATGTACACCACCGTCGCATTCAGCCTCACGGGCGGAAACATCCTCAAGTGGTTCAGGGACGAGCTCGGCAAACCGGAGCTCATCGAGTCAAAAAAGACAGGTGAAAACGCCTATGAAATCATCCTCCGAAAAATGCCCGAAAACCCGTCGAGCGTGCTCGTTTTGCCCTACTTCACACCAACGGGAACGCCCTACTTCGACTCCGACGCCTCGGGCGTCATACTTGGCCTTCACCTTTCGACATCCCGCGAGGAAATTCTTCGGGGACTTCTCGAGGGGGTTGCCTTCGAGATGCGTCTTAACCTGGATATTCTGAGTAAATCCGGTATCGGAATAGACGAGCTTCGTGCCATCGGCGGGGGCGCGAAGAGCGCAAGGTGGACACAGCTCAAGGCGGACGTGCTGAACAAGCCCATCACCACGGTACAGGTAACCGAAGCGGTGGGTTTTGCATGCGCCATGTTCGCCTGCAGCGCAGTCACCGGAGAGCCGGTTGAATCGATCGTCAAAAGATGGGTGAAAACAAAAGGTATCGCAAACCCCAATCCGGAACATGCCGAAGTCTACAGCAGGCGCTTTGAAACCTACAGACAGCTGTACCCGAGGCTGAGAAATATACGGATATAGGGAGATTGTATCCGGACGTTTCGCGTCCGGATAATGCCTCTTGACGATGGCATTATATTTCAAATTAAAAACGAGAGGAGAAGAGCACATGATTGAACCGATTGCCGGTTTTATCGTATACGGTACGCACAAGGATGGCCTCAAGGACCCCATGGGAAACGTGTTCATCGATGACGCGCTCATCGCGAAGTCGGAAGAAACGCTTCGAAAGCAGGGCATACGGCTCGTGGAACATGATACTGTAATCGCGACGAAGGCCGAGGCTCGGGAGGCGTTCAAGAAGATGAAGGATCGCGAGGATATCGATCTCGTAATACTCTTCACCGGGACCTGGGTATGGGCGTCACATCTCATCGCTGCGATTCGTGATTTTTCCTTTTCCGGAAAGGGTGTGCTCATCTGGACACATCCGGGTTCTCAGGGATGGCGCCCCGTCGGCGGGCTCGTGATGCACGGCGCTTTGTTAGAGGTGGGAATTTCACACCGGTTCGTGTACGGCAGCCTCGATGATGAAAAGGATGTCGGGAGAATAACAAGCTACGCGAAAGCCTGCCATCTGAAAACCTTTCTCAATATGTCCACTATCGGCGCCTTCGGAGGCCGCGGCATGGGCCAGACCTGCGGCGTCGCGGACCCCTCTCAATGGATGAAAATGTTCGGAATCGATATAGACAGCCGCGACACGGCCGAGCTCATAAAAACCGCAGAAGAGATACCCCGGGATGAGATAGATGCGCTTGGTTCCCGGTTTAAAAAACTCTTCGGCACAGCTCCCGAGAAAAGCGCGCAGAACGAACGTTCGATCAGGCTCTATTCCGCGCTCAAGAAAATCGTCGAGAAGGAAGGCTTTGATTTCTACACCATACAGTCGTTTCCAGGGCTCGGCGACGACTACTCTGCAACCTGCTTCGCGCAGTCGATGATGCTCGAAGACGGGCACGGCACATCGACGCTCGGAGACTTCAACACGGCGCTTACCACACTGCTTCTCACCAAACTGAGCAGTGAGCGCGTGTACTACGGGGACCTCCAGCACATCGACAAGAAAACGAGGGAGATAAAGATAATAGGCGACGGCGCCTGCCCGCCCTCATTAGCGGGGAAACTCGGGCCTGCCGGGTTCGCCGTTCATGGTATTCCCACCGAGGGAGCAGCAGGGGGCCTTTCGGTTCGGCTTATATGCAAGGTCGGGGAGGGAGTGCTCGCCCGTCTGGGACGGGTAGACGGCGAGTTCAGGATGGTCGTCACGCCGGCATCGATTTTCGAACCGCCTGCAGATACGGTCGAACAGCGCCTCAACGAGTGCGGTGTTCCCTTCTGGCCGCACGGCTTCGTTACCGCCCACTGCGACATCGATGAAATGATACAGCAGTGGACAAACGAGTACGCATGTCTCGGCTACGGTCAGGACCTGTTGCCGGTGCTCGTCGATTTCTGCGAGGTTACGGGGATCAGGGCGGTACTGCCATAGGGGAGGATTTTCTGTATGAAACGCCAATCTTCAAGCCCTCTCCCCGAAAATGTCCAGCCGGAAATAATGCTGAGGCGCGGGGAGCACATACCCGAACGGGCGAAGTACCCGGTTATCGATGTGCACAACCACCTTTTCGAGGAAAAGGACCCGGATGACCTGGTACGGATCATGGATGCAGTCGGCCTGCAGACATTCATCAACGTCACCGGGAACACGCAGTTTCAGTTCGTGGATTCGGGGTACACCTACCACATGCGTGACCTTGACGCCTTCATCGACAGGTACGTGAAAAAGTATCCGCGTCGGTTCGCCTGCTTCACCATGTCCGATTTCGCGTCCTGCCAGGACGGGGTTCTCATCAAGGACAGTGGATTCGCAAACAGGGCAGCTGCTCACCTGTCGGATGATGTGAAGATCGGTGCTTCCGGGCTCAAGATAACCAAGGAGCTCGGACTCAGGTACAGGGATGAACGCGGCAGACTCATTCCGGTAGACGATACGAGGCTCGACCCGGTATGGGAGTGCGCAGGCGACCTGGGTGTGCCGGTTCTCATTCACACCTCGGACCCGGCAGCTTTCTTTCTGCCAACTGATGAAAGAAACGAGCATTTCGCCACCCTCAAGCGGGCGCCTGACTGGAGCTTCTACGGCTGCGGGGTTTCGAAAGAACAGCTTCTCGAACAGCGGGACAGGATGATCTCGCGACACCCGAATACCACATTCATCTGCGCCCACGTTGCGAATTATCCGGAAAACCTCGATTACGTCTCATCGTTTCTCGACGAGCACCCGAATGCCTGTATCGATATATCCGCCCGCATCGATGAGCTTGGGCGCCAGCCGTACACGGCGCGGGAGTTTCTGCTGAAATACCAGGACAGGGTTCTGTTCGGTACGGACATGCCCCTCCGGGCGGACATATACCGGACATACTTCAGGTTTCTTGAAACCCGGGATGAATACTTCGATCATCCCGATTACGTCGGTGTGTGGGGGAGAAGCAGGTGGATGATATACGGGCTCGGGCTGCCCGACGGTGTGCTGAAGAAGCTGTATTATGACAATGCCTGCAGGCTTATCCCCGTCCTCGGGTGAAAACTCCGGAATTATAGGGACATCTTACGATGGATACATCTTACGATGGATACATCTTACGATGGAGACATCTTGCGATGGATACATCTTGCGATGGATACATCTTGCGATGGATACATCTT
>CAZGJW010000143.1:0-7972 GCA_964525675.1 uncultured Spirochaetota bacterium | reverse complement strand
TGATTCGAAATCTGGACATCTTTTCGAACAACAGGGTGGTTCCTTATCTTGATATTCCACTTCAGCATGTATCAAAAAAGATACTGCAATTGATGCATCGGGATGGAGATTACTATTCGTACCGGGAGATTATTGCTGAAATTCGTAAAAAAATCCCGCATGCGGTGCTGCGTTCAACATTTATTGTCGGGTTTCCAGGGGAAACAGAAGAGGACTTTACCATGCTACTCGATTTTATGCAGGAAATACGTTTTAACCATCTGGGAGTATTCGTATTTTCGCCGCAAGAACACACGGATGCTGCAGTACTCCCGATGATGGTGGACGAAAAGACCGCAGAAAAGAGGCGGGAGGCTGTGTTCGCCCTCCAGAAAAATATTTCAAAGGAAATGCTCTCCGAAGAACGTGGGAAGACTTTTCCCGTTCTTATAGAGGAGAATATCGAGGAAGAGCATATTTCACTGGGTAGAAGCTACCACTTCGCTCCTGAAGTAGACGGACTCTTTGTGGTTCACTCGAATACATGGATTGAACCGGGCAGTTTGATACGTGCCCTGGTCACCCATACCGGCGACTACGACCTGTTCGGTATGGCGGTGTGATGAACAATGTTCGTCTCGCCACTGTTCGTACGCATCCGGATGCTTAAATGAGGTCTTCGGCACGCACCAGATCCTCGAACTGAATGTCAAAGCCGATGATTCCCGCAATCTTGTCGTTCAAATCGAAAATCGGCGCTGAAACAGTGAGACAGAGCACCCCGGTTACATATGATACATAGAATTGGGATACATGTACCTTGCCGTCTTCCAGAGGATCCGCGAACCACGTTCTGTCGGAAAAATCTTCGGGAAGGCCTGCAATCTTGTATTTTCCCTTCAGGTCAGGTTGTGTGATAAAAGGCACGATTATATGAGCATCGAGGTTTGTAACATAGGCCCACTGGATAAAGCGGTGCTCCTTGACAAGCCTTTTAAGTATCGGTGTTATTTTATGCTCATCCATGGATCTCACCTCTATCCGTTCGGAGGTGTGCCTGATAATATCCTCAGCCATTTCTCTCGCCCTCTTCTTGATTCTATCGAACTCTGAGATGAAAAGGTGAGGCATACAGTTTCGAACAATGTGCTCCATCTCTTCATTCGATATAGAGGTTACCCTGCCCACGCTGTACAGCTCTTGCACCCATTCATTTATCCTGGATACAGCAGGGTTGTGCTTATCGATACGGTGGTCCCCAGTCAGGCGCATATGCGTATTAACCCACTGCACAATTCCTGAAAGGCCTGACTTGTCATTGATTATTATCTCAGGCGGCCTTTTTAGAAGCTTTTCAGTGTCAAAGATATTGTAAATTTCAGGGTTTTTTATAAGGCCATCTGCATGTATGCCGGCTCTCGTTGCGTTGAAATCCGATCCGACGAGGGGGTAATTGGACGGTATTTTATCACCAATTTCGTTTTCGTAATAATTTGCGATATCGGTAATGACCGTGGTATCGACGCCGTTCGTCTTTCCGATCAGAGATATGTATTCAATAATCAGCGCTTCGATCGGTGTGTTTCCGGTTCGTTCGCCATAACCGAGCAGAGCGCCGTTTGCGTATGTACAGCCGTAGAGCCAGGCCGTTGTCGCATTTATCAATCCTTTGTGAAGATCGTTATGCCCGTGCCATTCCAGGCATTCGCTCGGCACGTCTGCATAATCAGTCATTGCTCTTACCAGCTTTGACACGCTTCGCGGTAGTGATGCACCGGGATAGGGGACACCGTATCCGAGTGTATCGCACAGTCGGAGTTTAATATCAAGCTTGCTCTCCTCCCGCAGTTTCATCAGGTCCTGTGCAAAGGGTACGACAAATCCGAAAACATCGGCACGCGTAATGTCCTCGAGATGGCACCTGATACTGATTCCCGAATCAAGCGATTCTTTAACGACCGCAAGATAATCTTCTCTTACCTGTTTTCTGTTTTTACGCAGTTTTAAATATATATGGTAGTCGCTGCACGAAGTCAGCATACCGGTTTCTTTCAGGCCCATATCCTTAACAAGCTGAAGATCTTTTTTATTCGCCCGGATCCAGCCGGTTACCTCGGGATAATCGTATCCGAGGGATAACACCTCCTCAACCGCTTTTCTATCTTTATCACTGTAGAGGAAGAATTCGGAATACCGTATAATACCTTGTGGGCCGCCGAGCTGATGCATCATGCGGTACAGGTCTACGATCTGCCCGGGTGTATAGGGAGCCCGCGCCTGCTGTCCGTCTCTGAATGAGGTGTCGCTGATGAATATTTCCTCAGGAGGATTCACCGGGAGTATGCGGTTGTCGAAGGTCGTTTTACATACCTCTGTATAGGGAAAGATTTCTCTATACAGCTCCGGCTCTCTGACGTTTTCAAATTTGAAAGCCGTGCGCTCAAAAAATGTATTGAGCCTATTGTTTCCGGTCCGCTTTTTCATGCATGCTTCCTCCGTGCACAAAGGATTGTATTACTCTATGTTAGTTATAATGCCGCTCACCGGCCACATTAAATATCGAGTACAATTGATAGTGGAATAGAATAGTATACTAATGTTATACATGCGAGTAAATTCTTAGTTTGTCCTGCGATTCTATTGAAGACGGATGGCGGGAAATCAGCTGCCGATATTCACCACAGAATAGCTTTCGAGCAGCCATTTATCCCCATAGAGATGAAGGTAGTATGTGTAGCGTTTTTTCTCGACAAGTTGCAGGTATTTGAATGTTTCGATAACCGTAACCGTCGCGTTTCTTTTTTCGATGACTGTTTTCTCTATATCGAAATCCGCCGGTATTGTCTCTGAAAAGGGCACTTCTTCGAGCCTGTTGAGGCCTTTGAGGTACAGTTTGAACTCCTCGATTACAGCCGGTTTATCGATATCATGGGCAGCAATGTATTTCTCCCTCGCACGGCTGAACTGCAGGATGAATTTATCGAATTTTATAAAGAGAAAGTACTTTTCATAATCACGGGCCTGAATGGCCTGTAGAAGGGCTTTGATCACATCGTACGGGGGAAGGCTTTCGGCCTTCATCTTCTTTATTTCCTCTAATTCTCTTGCTTGCTGAACCTGCTTCTCGAATGGAGGATTGAGGGTAAGAAAAAGCTCATTTTCTGTGTATATTCTGATATCATCATCAGCACCGGTTTTTAGATGAGGATAGAACACTCCCTTTATAAGGTATTCTCCGGGCTTATTGAGATCGAACCATCTGCTTATATCTATGCGGACGCCGTATTCTTCGTTATTTTTAAGTGTTATTTCATCGTTGAGGATCGGTTCAAACTGGGTTGTCCGAACGGTGTACTCCCTGGAATGATCAACTCCCTGATGGGTCGGTGTCAGAATTTCAAAATCGAAGGTGAACATCTTGTTATAGGAGGTAATGAAAAGATAGGGGGGAAAGCCCCTGTTTACGATCTGAAACTCAACGATTATCGGGCGATTAACAAAGTACATCTGTTTGTTGTAGTACTTGATGCTAACTCCAATATCTGTTGTTTGTCCACTATTTGTGCCTGAATTGTTTTTGATATCCTGAGAAAAGCCGATATTAATACAGAAGAAAATCATCAGAAGCAGAGCGGGATGGATCAGTTTCTTTTTCATCACGATTCCATTTTAAAAGAAATATTCAGGGTTATGAGCATAGTGCTCTTTACTATACTATAATCGGATAATAGGGATAAAACCTAAAGTAAACTGCGAAAATCAGGGGAAAGCATGAACACACTACAGGTTTCTGCACTTGCTGTTTTACAGGGCATTACTGAATTTTTTCCGATAAGCAGTTCAGGCCATCTGGTATTGATGCAGCATTTCCTCAGACTGAGGGATGTTCCGGTATTTTTCGATCTTGTTCTTCATCTCGGAACGACCGCTGCAGTTATTGCCGTGTATTACAGGTTCATCGGCGAGATTTTGTACGATCTGATTATATGGCCTTTTTCCGGGAAGGAGAAGAGAAAAACTATTTCAGAAAAAGGGACAGCCAGACTGTTCTTCTACATTGCACTGTCTACAGGAATAACCGGAATACTGGGGATACTCTTTAAAGATTTTCTGACATCATTTTTTTACAGACCGGGAATTGTGCCGGTTTTTCTCTTCTGTACAGGGGTGATACTCCTCGGTACACGATTCCTTCAGAAGGGCGAGGTTGATATTCGCACTATGCGTACCGGGCATGCGGCCGTTATAGGAACCGTGCAGGCGCTTGCAATGCTTCCGGGGATATCCCGCTCGGGTACAACGATTTCAGCAGGGCTGTACCTCGGGATGACACGGGAGTTTTCCGGGGCCTTTTCATTTCTTCTCTCCATTCCATCGGTACTCGGCGCTTCACTTTTTGAATATTTCCAGTCGGGTGCATCAGGTACTGACTTCAGTTTACTACTGCTCGGATTTGGCCTGTCTTTTGCAACGGGTTTTATCGCCTTGAAACTGCTTTTAGCGTTTTTACGGAGAGGGAGCTTGTATATTTTTTCATACTACTGTTTTGCTGCAGCAGTAACAGCGTTTATTGTTATGAAAACCGGAGGGTTCGGCGGATAAGTATGGTACCTACACAATCGATAAAAAAAAGAGGGGGGCTTACGTATGTTATAAGCATCCTCCTTATTATCGCAGGGTTGGGCTTTCTTCTGGCAGCAGCAGGTTTTCATCCCGAGGATTCGTTGCTCTTTTCAGTAACCACCGGAAATGGATACCGCCACTTTCTCGGTGCCCCTTTTGCAAAGACAGCAGCCTTTCTATTTTATTTCCTTGGCCGTGGGACCTTTCTTTTCGCTTTGATACTGATGTATAATGGCTATATCCTACTGAGAAAAATAAAAAAATCGTTGAAAGTGGGATATTTACTTTTAGGCTTAATAAACATCATACTCTGTATGACTCTTTTCGCTGCAGGAAATCCACCAGCTCTGTACAGGGGAGGGGGACTTTTCGGCAGGTTTATCGTGCAAAAAGCTCTGAAAGACGTATCTTCGATCGTAATTCAAATGCTGCTGTATATCGGCCTTACAGCCGGACTTTTTTTTCTTTTTCGATTTCCTCTTCTGAATATTTACCGGCTGTTTGCAAAGAAAAAAGCAAAGGACCGGCAATCTGCGGGTGGTATAACAGCCTGCAGGGATGAAAATCATGGAATTGAACCACTTTATGAGCGGGAACAAGGACCGGTTTTTTCATGGAGGAACAAATCCTCGAGAAAGCCGAAAAAAACCCGTTTTTTCAATTTTGCAAAGAGGGAGAAATCCGGCTTTGTAAAACCTCCCCTGATACAGAAGGTTGTTTTCAACTGGAGTGAAGCGAATGCGGTAATACATGATAGAGAGTATATCCTGGAAGAAAAACTCGGAGGTGAACGAATAAAAAAACGTAGCGACCGGAAGAAATCCGTATTGGCAGGTATGCGGCATACTAAAGAAGAATCAGAGTCCGGCCGCTCCCGTACCACTCCGCTTTCCCAACCGGGTACTGGAGATTCTGCTCATAACAGAGCAGCCTGCAGGACACTATTAAAAAAATCCAGTGCCGTCAACAGGAGAGAGCTCGAAAAAGAAACAGCACGAAAGGCGAAGGAACTGGAGAGGACACTGCAGGAATTCGGTATCGAAGCCAGAGTCACCGGCATTACTCGCGGACCTGTCATCACCCGGTATGAGCTCCAACCGGCTCCCGGTGTAAAGCTCAGCAGAATTGTAAATTTGAGCAACAACATTGCTCTGAGTCTGTCGGCAAACGGGGTGCGAATAGAGGCGCCGATTCCCGGAAGAGCTGCGGTAGGTATTGAAATACCCAATGACGAAAGAGAGATCGTTACACTCGGTGACGTTATAGGTGAAGCTCCAATGACTGGGGAGCTTCCTCTCGTGCTCGGTAAAAATATTTCCGGATCTGTTATTGTTTCGGATTTGACGACGATGCCTCACCTCCTGATTGCCGGTGCAACCGGATCGGGGAAGAGTGTATGTGTAAATTCTCTTATAACGAGCCTTTTATTTGATAAAACTCCCGAAGAAGTTCGGTTCATAATGATGGATCCGAAAATGGTCGAGCTCAAGATCTACAATGGGATACCCCACCTGCTTACAGAGGTCGTTACTGATCCGAGAGATGCAGCAAAGGCTCTCAGATGGGTACTTTACGAGATGGAAAACCGCTATACACTTCTCGATCAGAATTATGTCAGGAATATCAAGGGGTACAATCAGAAAGTATCGGAAAAACTTCCATATATCATCGTGATTGTTGATGAGTTTGCCAACCTCATGGCGATTTCTCAGAAGGAGGTTGAGGAAGCCGTGGTCAGGCTCGCTGCGATGTCACGTGCGGTAGGAATTCACCTCATTATGGCTACGCAGAGGCCGAGTGTGGATGTTATCACCGGTCTTATTAAGGCGAATTTCCCGTACAGAATTGCATTTCAGGTTGCCAGTAAAACGGATTCACGGACGATTCTCGATGCAATCGGAGCAGAGAAGCTTCTCGGAAAGGGTGATATGCTGTTTGCACCTGCAGGGAGTATGAATATACAGAGAATTCAGGGCGCGTATATATCAGAAGACGAAGTCTTGCGTGTAGTCAAAAGGATGAAAGAGGGAGCCAACCCCAGTTACAATGAAGAGATACTGAGTTTCGAAAAAACGGAAGGCCCGGCTCTCGACTATGAAGATGTAATGTTCGATCAGGCCGTTGAAATTGTATTGAAGACGAAACGTGCATCTGCGTCGTTTCTGCAGAGAAGGTTGAAAATAGGGTACAACCGCGCTGCACGTTTGATAGAGTTGATGGAAGAAAAGGGGATTATCGGGCCTCCGAGGGGCAGCAAACCGCGGGAGATATACATAGACAGGATCGATTAATACCGATTAATTCCTTGAAAAAAAGAATTCCCCATTATATATTTACAATCGATTAAGTACCTGTCACTGTATCCGACACCTTGCTGAAAGTTCATCACAATTGGAGATCCTGTCTTGCTGAAGATCCTGGTTATTCTTTTTACTGCAGCAGCGATTACACTTTATGCGCAGCAGGACGAAAATATTGAGAGCAAAAAGGAATTGATAACAATTACATCGGTCAACGATGTAAAGAAATTAATGTCCGACAGCTTTTCCAATATCGAAGATTATACAGCAGATTTCCATTGGCAAAACGGTGATGCGCATTACTCGGGGAAAATCACCTTTAAAAAGGCAAACAAGATTCTTCTCGAGTTCGATGAACCGAAAGACCAGATAATCGTTTCCAACGGCAGCTACCTGTATATTTACATCCCATCTTTGAAGGTGGTCGTGCAGCAGTCGCTCAGTGAAAACACAGAGTCGACTCTGCTTACCAGCACCACGGAGGCAGGACTTACCAAGCTCTTCGACGAATATTCATTTTCCTTTTATGACAGCAGTTCGCTGCAGCCGTTTGGCGGTGTGAAGGCGTATCATTTGAAGCTTCTTCAGAAGCGGCCGAAAGTGGGATTCAAGACAATGGATATATGGGTTTCGGAACAGGGGCTTATTCTGCAGTCAAACGGTATATCACCAAACGGGGTGTCTGTAAGCCTGACCTTTCAGAATATACACACTAATACAGAGCAGCCGGATTACATTTTTGATTTCGAGATACCGCCGGATGCTCAAATAATACGTAACATTATCGTTCCATTTTCTGACACTCAGGAATAGGAACGTATAACAAGTTTCGGGGAAAAATCCAATGAACCAGCTTGGTCCAATCTTCAGAGAAGCGCGGGCTAAATCGGGCAAGACGATAGATGATGCAGTACGTGAAACGAAGATAGCGAAAAAGTACCTAATTGCTATTGAAGACGAAAATTTCGATATTTTTCCTGGTGAGACGTATCTTCTCGGTTTTTTACGTAACTACTCCCAGTTTCTCGGTCTCGATCCGGATGAGATGGTGCTGAAATACAGGGATTATA
>CAZGJW010000142.1:0-8026 GCA_964525675.1 uncultured Spirochaetota bacterium | reverse complement strand
TCCGGCACCGCCAATAATACCGGCGTTGATCTTTCTCTTCGCCTTGAACAGCATGTTCCCTTTCCCCAGATTATTGCAAATGGTTTTTTACACGGTCTCAGGACATTTTCATTACACTGAGTATATACTCACCGAGCTCATCCTTTTGAGACACCGCGTTTATCCCCTCTATCTCGAGGGATTCGTGTATGAAATCAACACCGACAATATTATCGGTTACCGGACCACTTATGAGATGAACCGACATCGAAAGCTCCTTCATCAACCGAACGGCACCCCACGCACCCACCGGATCGAGGGCGCATACAACGCTGCATGCAATCGCGTCACGAAGCTCCTTATCTTTGAAGTAATTCAGCACACCGTAATCACCGAGAATGCCGTCGCCGAGCTCGACGATGACAACATCCGGTTTGTATCCCGCAAGCTCGTTGAGCGCTCCCTTTGCTATGAGCGGCACTGCTTCGGAGTTAACGGTAGAGGGATACCCGAAATCGAGGAAGGAAAGCGCCTTGAGAGCACCATGGTCCTCCATATTCAAAATATCCTTGAGTGCTGAAATACCTGACACCTTGACTGAGCAGACCCTGTACCCCTTCCAGGCAAGCTCCTGAGTAATGTTCGCTGCTGCAACCGTTTTCCCGCTGTTCATGGAGGTTCCGGAAACCGTGATCACCGGTATATACGCATTCAGACTGGAGGATGTCTCCAGCGAAAAGTCCCTGATATTCAACAGCTCGTTTTGACCAAGAGCTGTTCCAAGCACCTCCACCTTCAACGGCTGACCGTACTCTCTGTTGTAAGAAACCGCCCTGCCGATGACCCCGCCCAGGTTCAGAATGTTGAGGACATCGCCCCGCTTTATGCGATCGGGCAACACTCCGGCAAAACCCTGCAGAGCGCGCCTTTCGCCGAGCACTCCGGCTATAACGTCACCGCGAGAAATCTTTGCCATTCTCCCGGTAACAAGCTCGATCATATCGTACACTCGTTTCTCTTCAAGGGCACGCACAACACACACGTTCCCTCTCTTCCCGTCACTCTCCGGACGAACGTCAACCTCCCGCTTGAGAGGCACATTTACCGTAACCGAAGCCCGTTTATCTATCGCTTCCTTCATGCGTTGAGCTGCTCCTCTATTCTATTCAACCGACCTGCGGCTGGCTGCGTGGGTACATCGGATGAGACATCCTTCAGATTTAATACCCATCTATATCCCTCAGGCAGAGTACTCTTCGGATACATTGCGACCGGGCACAGGCTCTTCAGATGCTGCCGTCCCTGTCTACGAAACTGTGGAGTTTTGAAGGTATACCGTAAATCCTGCTGAAGCCCTCGGCATCCCTGGAATCCCAGAGATTTTGCACTTCTCCATAGGTGGCCAGGTCTTTTCGCATGAGAGAATTATCACTTTTTACACCGGTAACGAGAAAGCTACCTCGATCAAGTCGCACCCTCGCAGAGCCGGTCACCCTGGACTGTGACGAATCGATCATCGCCTCGAGGTCCCGCATAACCGGATCAAAGTAGAGGCCTTCGTGAAGCAGGTCACCGTACACCTGGCCTATGTGGTCCTTCCAGAACCTCTGCCGCGACGACAGTACGATTTTTTCGAGCTCACGGTGTGCTGCAATGAGCAGAATCGGTGCCGGCGCCTCGAACACAATTCTCCCCTTTATACCGAGAATGGTATCGCCGATATGCACTCCCCGTCCGATTCCGTAATCCCCGGCCCTTTCATTGAGAGCGGCAATACTGTCTATTCCCTCCATCTCTTTTGCATCAATCGCCGTCGGAAGGCCCTTTTCAAAATCAATGACTATATCCACCGGTGTTTCCGGGGTTTTTTCCGGGTTTTTCGTTTTTTTGAATACAGAATCCGGCGGGAAATCCCAGGAATCATGGGTCTCTCTGCCGCCTATCGTTGTACCCCACAGTCCTTCATTGATGGAGTAATCCTTGACTTCAACGTCAACATCGACACCCCGATCCTTCAGCCAGGAGGCCTCCTTTTCCCTGCTCCAGCCGAGGCTCCGTATCGGCGTAATGAGCTCTTTGTCCGGAGCAAGCACGGAAAGTGCAACATCAAACCGTATCTGATCGTTCCCCGCACCGGTTGAACCGTGCGCCACCGCTGCTGCGTCTTCTTCCCGTGCAATCCTGGCGACTTCAACCGCCTGGGCGACCCGTTCAGCACCGACTGAAAGGGGGTATACGTTACCGCGCAGAGAATTGCCCCGTATTATGTAGGAGATGAATTTATCGTATACAAACTTCTTCCCATCGATCGTATAGTGCCTCACTGTGCCAAGAAGCTTCGAGCGCCCTTCGATGTTCTTCAGCTCTGCATCACTAAATCCGCCGGTGTCGACCGTAACGGACACCACATCGAATCCGAGCTCCTCTTTTAAATACACAGCACAGAAGGTGGTATCGAGACCACCCGAAAATGCAAGAACAACCTTTTCCACCGCTTACTCCTTGATCGAACCTTCAATAAATACGATAAAAGACCGATCGAGTCGGTCTGATAGTACTACAGCGATACTTTTCATCTCAAAAGGGATTCAAATATGTTTTACAACCAAGACCTGTTTTGTATCAAAAAGTTGCATTTTATACCAAATAATCAGTAAGTATCGCTGTAGCACCAGATAAAAATCGATAAAAAAACAATGAACAATATTACTCAAACAGCTAAATAAGAGTCAAGTTTATCTTTCAGCCCTCTTCAATCCGCTCATCATGATGGGTATCTTCGAATCAATAAGCCGTGCCAGGACCTCATCTTCAACCATGGTATACCTCGTCTTGTTGTGATGATAGATCACGTACCCAGGCTTTGTTCCTCTGGGTTTCTTCACGTACTTGCAGTGCGTATACACCACATTCCCCGCTCCCTGGCCCCGAAGCTTGCTGAAATAAAGGGCAAGAGCCGCTGCATCTGCTATATCCGTCTCCTGAAACTCACCCTTTCTGTCATAGCGCAGCACGACTGCGCTTCCCGTGCCGTCTTCGACATGAAACCAGAGGTCGTTTCCCCTGGCCTTTCTGATCGCAAGCTCCTCGTTCTCACGGGCATTTTTTCCCACCAGTATAACCTTACCGGTGCCCGAGGTGAAACGAAGAAACTCCGCCTTTGCCTCCTCTTTTTTCAATGGTCGCCTGTCAGGGCGCTGAACCAGTACGTTTGCCACTCGTTTTCGAAAACTCTCTTTAAAATACTCCCCCTGCAACAAATCAAGCACCGCAGAGGGAGGGGTGCCCAGAGATATGGTTTTTTTGTCCGATACGTGCCGTAAAAGACTGTTTAATGCACGGAGTCTTTTTGTTTCATATTCATATTTTTTTTCAAATATCTCCTTTTTTCTGCCGAGTTTCTTGTACCGCTCGAAATACCGGTGCATGTTCTCGGCGGGACTGCGGGCCGGATCAAGCCTGATTTCAACATCATTTCCCTTGAAATCCTTCAGTGAAACGGAAGAGGCCCCCCTTTGTACCTTCGAAAGGTTGTACTTTAAAAGTTCGCCGCAGATCCGTATCGCTTCACTGTTTTCAAGTTCCTCCGCTTCAAGCTGCAGCTTTTCCAGAAGTCGGACCGCTTTCTTCTGCTCGCTCTTTATGACCTTCAAGGCCCCGTGAACGAATGCTTCTGAGTGTTTTTTAAAAAACAGTGCTGAGAGCTCCCTGTTTAATGAAAGTTCACCTGACGATACTGTGTCTTTTCTTTTTTTGATATGGATGTCAGACTGTTTTTCCGGAACTATCTCACCCCACCCGGAATCTTTTTCCCCGTTAGCCTTCACATGTTCTGCAATCGACCGAATATGCGAGAAATCGGCTTCCGGCTTACTTTTTAAAAACCTGAAAACAATCTCACCCTTTTCATTGAGTACAAGCGCATTGTAAGCCTTGAAATCAAAAATCAGATAACGAACCGATGATGAGTGTATCCTCATTGCGACACACTGTTCGATGTACTGCAGCTGCTCTATCCTGAACCCCCGCACAAGTGTGTAAAACTGCTGTGATGCAGGAGACCCGTAGAGATATGCACTTTTTATTTTTTCAAAGAGCAGATGAAACCCACTGTCACCCTTTTTCAGGGAAACAGCCAGTAAAAACAGACCGTTTTGACCATAAAGATCAAATATCGGTGTACAGAAATCAAGAAGCCGTATCTTCTGAATCCTGCTTCCTGCCACCGTATCGGCCATCTCCAGGACAGCCTGCTGTATGGTATTACTTTTCATCACAGGTCCCTACTCACTCCAGGTAAGCCGGTTCATATACAAATCCAGTCTTCGGTAAACGCCATTTTCAACATAAAATAAACTGTTGACGGGAAATATCATACATATAATAATAGACAATTAAGACGGAGGTCGTCCATGTCTTCTACATTGAATGAAATGATAATGGAAAGTGCTGATACGTTTTCCGAGCTCCCCGCCCTCAAGATACGGGAAGGGGAGATATTTAAACCTATTTCATACCGCGATCTCGGTGAAATCATACAAAAGCTTGGAACAGGGCTTATCGATCTCGGGGTAAAGAAGGATGACCGTATCGGGCTCATCTCCGATAACCGGTTCGAGTGGATAATGTGCGATCTTGCCGTACTCGGCACTGGCGCCTGCGATGTACCGAGGGGCAGTGATACCACACCGCAGGAGATCGAATATATACTCAGACATGCTGACGTTGTAACTGCGTTTGTGGAAGATAAAAAGCAGCTCGAGAAAATCTACATCATAGGCGAAAACCTTCCGACCCTCAAGAACCTCATCCTCATAAGCAGTGAAAAGGAGATCGACCCTCAAGACTACAGCCTGATGAACATATATACCATGGACGGGCTGATCAAGAGGGGGAAAGAGCTCCTCGCAGTCGGAGACCGGCAGTTTGTAAACGCATCAAAAGCCGTAAAACCTGATGATGTCGCAACGATCATATACACCTCCGGCACAACCGGCGAGCCCAAGGGCGTGATGCTCACACACGGAAATATCATGCACAATGTGCGAAACGGGCCTAAATCGGTGCCCATCACGAAGGGAGACAGGTTTCTTTCCATACTGCCCGCCTGGCACTCATTCGAACGGACCTGCGAGTATATACTGCTCTACGTGGGAGCCTCGAACGCATACAGCAAGCCGACTGCCCAGGTGCTGCTGAAGGATTTCGAGACGGAAAAACCGAACTATATCGTGAGTGTGCCGCGGATCTGGGAGGCCCTGTACAACGCAATACACTACAAGATAAGCAAGGATAGTGCGATCAAGCGCGGAATCTTCCTCTTTTTCGTCAAAATGGGTATTCGGTATCATAAAAGCAGAATGAGATTGAAGGGTCTTCTTCCATACTACAGGCCAAAAAAAATGTTCGAACGGACTGGAGAGGTCGTGGTTTCTGCAATCAGGGCATTTCTCCTGAGACCCGTTATAGTGGTGGGGGACAGGCTCGTGTATAACAAGATACGGGAGAAAACGGGAGGCTGCCTTCTTGCCGGCATTAGCGGCGGCGGCGCCCTGCAGAGTCATGTGGACGACTTTTTCGCGGGCGTTCGTCTCAGGGTGCTCGAAGGGTACGGGCTTACCGAAACCTCACCGATTGTAGCGGTTAGAACGTTCGAGCGGCCGGTCCCGTACACAGTGGGACCTCTTCTTGAGGAAGTACAGGTGAAGATAGTCGATGAGAACGGCAAACAGCTTCCTTCCGGACACAAGGGCATCATCATGGTCAAGGGCCCCCTCGTTATGAAGGGATATTACAAGAACCCGGAAGCTACCGAAAAGGTTATCACAGCTGACGGTTGGATGAATACGGGCGACCTCGGGCGCATGACATACGAAGGTGAGCTGCAGATAACGGGAAGGGCAAAAGACACCATCGTGCTCCTCGGAGGAGAAAATATCGAGCCTCTCCCGATCGAGCAGAAACTTACAGAGAGCATATTCATCAATCAGGTGATGGTGGTCGGCCAGGACAAGAAGACACTCGGTGCGCTCATCGTTCCCGATTTCGAGAAACTGGAGGAGTATGCCCGGGAAACGGGTGTCGAGTACGGATCAAGGGATGGGCTTCTGGAACACCCGACTGTGAAAAACCTGTACAGAACTGAGGTGAAATCCCTCATATCGCCGAAAAACGGGTTCAGGACGGTGGAATACATCCCGACTTTCAGACTCCTCTCGAAGGAGTTCGAGATAGGGAGAGAGCTCACCCAGACCCTGAAGATACGAAGAAACATCATCTCCGATGCCTACGGCGAACATATCGCCTCGATGTATCGGTAGCTATACTGGTGAAGATCTTCAAAATCCTTCCATCATTACGCGAAACAAAGAAGGGGGCAACAGCTCTTACAGTTTTTGAGCCTTATATAAAAATTAGAAAAAGTCTCCATCCAAACAAACATCCGACACGAGAATAATTGACCTTCACCCTGCAAATCATTATTTTTTGAACCATCAATTGTTGATTTTTTAATGCCTGCGGTGTACGGCATTATTCGGACGAGAGGCGTCCGAATAACTTTTTTACGGACAGGGGAGAATACCATGAAAAAGGTTGCAATCGGATGCGACCCGAATGCATCCGACTTGAAAGAGGTTATTAAGGAACATCTCACTGAGCTCGGCTATGAGTGGGAGGACTACGGAAGCGATGATCCGGTGTATGCCAACGTGGCGATAAAGGTTGCAGAAGCGGTTGCTGCCGGAAAACATGACCGTGGGATACTCATCTGCGGAACCGGTATCGGAATGAGTATTACCGCAAACAAGGTCCCCGGCGCCTATGCCGCACTGTGCGCAGATGCGTATTCAACCGAACGGTCGAGAAAAAGCAACAACGCAAACATCATGACACTCGGCTCACAGGTCACCGGTTATATGCTTGCTAAAACACTCGTCACTGTGTGGATGAACTCAGATTATACACCGGGCGGACGGTCTGAGCCGAAAATTCAGCGTATCATCGAGTACTCGAAAGAGCATTCACACTGAAAAAGTCGGCAGAGTGCCCGGAATTTCACCGGTGTACGGCACATTCCCAAGACTCGTGAACACCATTTTACCCGTTCCCGGTTGGGATGTACCGTCAAGCTCCGGACCCAAAGCCTCAGGATAATTTTCCAGTCAACTGCAGGAGAAAAGACAGATGTACACACTCAGTAAAACAGAAAAAGATGCACTTGAAATGCAGGCTCGAAACGTCCGGAAGAACGTTTTACGGATGATAAAGGCGGGCAGATCGGGCCATGTTGGGGGCGCCCTTTCGACAGCCGATATCCTTACGGCGCTCTACTTCAATATTATGCGGGTTGACCCGAAGAATCCAAAGTGGCGCGAGAGAGACAGGCTCGTGCTCTCTGCCGGCCACAAGTGCCTCGCACTGTACGGCGTGCTCGCTGAAAAGGGTTTTTTCGAAAAGGAGATACTCGATACCTACGGTTCCCTGAAATCCAGACTTCCTGGCCATCCCGACATGCACAAGCTACCGGGGGTGGAAACGAACACCGGAGCCCTCGGGCACGGGCTTTCGATTGCCGGCGGCATGGCCATGGGGCTTCGGATGGACGGGCTCGACTCGAAGGTATACGTTATCATGGGTGACGGAGAGCTTGCAGAGGGATCAAACTGGGAGGCAGCTGCGGCAGCAAGCCACCACGGGCTGGACAACCTGCTCGTATTTGTCGATAGAAACACCCTCCAGATCAGCGGCCCGACCGTCCAGGTTATGAGCTATGAGCCGCTCGATAAACGCTGGGAAGCCTTCGGCTGGAACGTAACGGAGATAAACGGCCACGACATGGCCCAGATCGTGGAAACCGCACGAAGCATTCCCTTCGAAGAGGGAAAGCCCTCGGTTATCATCGCCAATACGATAAAATCGAAGGGCATCTCCTTTGCCGAGGGGAAGGTTAATTTCCACTACTGGAAGGCCACACTCGAAGAGATCGCTCAGGCAGAAAAAGACCTGGAAAAGGTGGGGGAATGACGATGAAAAAAGGTGAACTTCT
>CAZGJW010000141.1:0-8106 GCA_964525675.1 uncultured Spirochaetota bacterium | reverse complement strand
CGTTGGTCGGAGATAATGGTGCCGGAAAATCAACCCTCATAAAGATTATTTCTGGTGTATATACTCCGGACCGTGGTGAAATCTATCTTGATGGTGAGAAGATCGAGATTCGAAGTCCCCCGGTAGCACGAGCTTTCGGGATTGAAACAGTCTATCAGGAGTTGGCGCTGGTTGAAACACGGGATGTACCCTCTAATTTTTTCCTGGGGAGAGAACCTACAAAAGGCAGATTGGGTGTTTTTATCGACAAAAAAAAGATATCGGATGTTACCGTCAAAACACTAAAAAAGTTGTCCATTACATTGCCTTCTCTGCGAACCGCCGTACGTAATCTTTCTGGTGGCCAGCGTCAGGCATTGGCTGTAGGACGAGCTGCAGCATGGGGAAGAAAGATTATGATAATGGATGAACCAACTGCTGCATTAGGAGTAGAAGAATCACGAAAAGTACTCGATTTGGTGAGTCAACTGGAAAAACATGGAGCTTCCGTTATCGTTATCAGCCACAATTTAAGGCACGTTTTCAGTGTGGCCACAAGAATAGTCGTTCTCAGAGGGGGAAGAAGGGTAGGCTCAAAATTAAAAAGCGAAACAACAGCAGATGAAATTGTTAAATTGATCACCGGAGCAGAGTTGATTTAACGAAGAAATCTCGCAGATATCTTCCATATCCAAACACCTCTCCATTTTCTTAAAAATATCCTAAGAATAATATTTGTCGCCCTTTTGTAAAATGAAAATCTCTTCTATGATTTTGTACTTCTTGCATCATAAAAATAGGCAAGTTAACTTTCAAACTTAAAAGGTGCAAACCAATAAATGCCTGTGGTGCACCTGCCTAATGGTTTTTACCTGTAGAATGTCATAGTAGGTAACGTGACATAATAAGTCAGTAGAGCATAAAATTCTGGTACAAAAAACCAGGATCTTATATGGATAAAACCATAAAGCAATTCTGCGTAAATGATATTAAACTGTTCTGCTTCAGATGGAAACGGAATAAATGGGGTATTGAATTAAGTGTTATCACCGAGAGTAGAATTCCGGATATCACCAATGTAGGTAAAAATCGGGTATCGATGGTAATCGGTCTGAATTACGGGTATTTTTTAATGAGAAATGGTATAATTTATGTTACTCCTTGAGAATCCGATAATGATTAAAGAAAATGGAATGTTTTGAGGAAATGCGATGAGTTTACCGAGAAAGGCCGAAAACGTCCGGAGGGGAGGCACAAACGCCATGGGTCTTCTTGCCCGGGCAATCGTGTACAGGCGCTCAATTGAAACCGCAGGACTGCTCTCGAGGGCGGCGCATTTGAAGAATAAAGCAGCAGGTGTGGAGGCTGCAGGAGAGGCCAGCGGGTTTTTGCAGAAAGGCACTGAAGTCGGCGCATCCTCTCAAATGACCGGGGCTGAAGAGGCGTACGAGGAAGGCGCTGAAGGGCAAGGCCTTCTTGCCAGGGCGTTGAAGTTTCGTTGGGAGTTTACTCAAAGTGTCACTTCGGGCGCACCTGGGCTTCATGAGGCAGGCACCGGTATAACGGGCGGGGCTGTAGAGCTCGAGCAGCCGACTCTTTCGGACAGCGGGCTGTTTGCGAAGGCACTTCGCTATCGGTCCTCTGTTTCCCAGGGCTTGCTTGAAAAGGCCGAGGAGTATGCTTTCTCATCAGCGGAATTTGTAAAAGAAGAGCCTGTCACTGAAGAGATGATCCGTGAAACAGGAGAAAAAACAGAGGAAATTTTGCTCGAGCCTGTTGAAACCGAGACGGTTTTTCTTGAAGAAGTACAGCTTCGGCCTGAGGAGGCTGTAGAGGAAATCCGAACAAAGCTGGAAGAAGTCTCCCGACCGAAAGAAGAACCCAGGCCGGAAGAAGCCCCCCAACTGAAAGAAGAACCCCTACCTGAAACTGTATCCTCGATGCTCTTGAAATATATCGATAATCATGATGTTCTCGAGCTGACACGTCTGTTTTCACAGGTTATAGCTGAAGGTTATGAACCCCTTCTGCAGCAGGTACTCGAGGCCGCCGTTCATGCCGGCAGAGGGAAAAAGGGAGTGATTTTTACCGCGCAGAAGTCGAGTTTTGTTCCTGAATGCATTTATGGAATCGAATGGAGCAAAAAGGGACGCAAACCTTCTCCCGCCCGGCAACTTGGCATGCGGATTAAAAAGAAATCAGCGTTCGTGGAGTATCTTATCGGACAGGGCACTGCGATTGTCAGGGGAGCCGATATTAAGGATGACAGGGTAATGCCGGATCTCGTGCTGCTCAGTGAGTTTGAACCCTACACCCTGCTACCGCTTGTAACAGGGAGCTGCCTTTCCGGAATCATAGTAATCGGTAATCACTCCAAACGGCCGAAGCAGGATAAAGAGGGACTGCTTCTGCTCGCACGGATTTTTTCAATCCATCTCTATTCCTTTGTACTCGAAAGGAGTCTGCAGAAAACCATCGAGGAGTACTCGGGTAAAAACAGGGAGCTTGCGAGCCTGCTTTCACTGTATGATTACGCCGGGTTCAAGGGCATCGATCTGGATGAGGTGCTGAAAAATATCGCTGAAATGTTCGGTATCGAATCTGCGGTTCTTACCGGAGGATGGGATTCCCGCGGGCCGATACGGGTATATGCGGGCTTCGGCCTCTCGGAAAAGGGGCTTCGGCACTACAGGGTATCGAAAACCGACCGGGACCTCAAGGCGGTTATAAAAAGCGGTGCACCCGGGGTTCTCCCGAATGCAGGGAAACTGCTGGAAAAGCTCTCTGATGAGGACAGAAAACGGGCCAATACCTTTGCCGCGGTGCCGGTTGTTTTTAACGGGGAGACTCTCGCCCTGCTGTTTGTTCACCGAATGAAGGGTGTTGCTGCGCGGATAAGCGGAAAAAGCGGTTTAGTTCTTAAGAATGTGGCGAATACGCTCGTTCCTTTCCTCCTGTATGTGATGATGACGGAGCTTGAACCCTTCGAAGTTTTAGAGGCGCTCCTCAAACGTGAGGCCACGCGAGCGAAAAAGAAAAAGGGCTTTTTGAATATTGTTGCCTTTAAAATAAAGAACTACCGCGCTATCATACAGAGCAGCGGCTTCAGGCGGTACAGAAACCTCCTTCATCAATTTCACTCGCTTATAAAAAAGAGTGTGGAAAAGGGGGACATTGTGCAGACCGTTGCTCTGAACAAGGTTATTCTCCTTCTGATCAGAAAAGAACAGGAACAGGTCGGCGAGGTGATGAAAAAGGTCAAGTCCGCCACGAGCGTACTGCTTGATAAAAAGAAGGCGGGTGTCGCCCTTTCGTATTCACCCCTCAGGACAAGCTACCCGAATGAGAGCAAGAGTATTCCGGAGATTCTCCAGCTTATAGAATAGGGGGACCAATATATCCACTCTTCGGGGTACCGTTATACTGCCTGCGGCCACGTAATGCTGAGATGGTAAATAAGCGGTGAACAATGAAACCGGAAAAAACTTCTTTTCTGAGAACCTTTCATTTCTAAAACGCGCATTCCCCACCGTGTACAGGGACATCTGCACGATAAGCGGCAGACCGCGTTTTGAACCGGCAAAAAACGGCGGACGTACCCTGAAAGTGGGTGGAGTATACATCGAATCACGGTTCAATCCGGAAGAGGAAAGCAGGCAGTTGTATGAAAACCTCCGGGCCCGGGAGAGCAGGTTTTTCATTTTTTTAGGCGCCGGGCTCGGGTATCATATAAATTTACTGCTCGGGGATGAAAGGACTGGAGGGATACTCGTTGAACAAAGCCGTGATATATTCATGGCGTCTCTTTTTATCATACGGCCGGATGTCTTGTCCAGACTCGTGCCGTTTGTGGGAATTGATGCAGACCGGCTAGCGGGAGAGATCTCTGTTTTATTGAAAGAAGACAGTATTGTTGTTCCCCATAGAAGAAGTATGCAGGGCCGGGAACAGTACTACAGCAGGGTCGGCGGCATTATCAAAAACCACATACGTGGGATTGCCGCATCACGCCTGACCGGGGAAAGATCGAAAAAAATCTGGCTGAAGAATGCTTTACGAAACTGTACTTCAAACCGGCGAGCAATATACAACTCAAAGAACCTGCGCTCCCTGTTCAGAGGCCCTGCCGTACTTGTTGCATCCGGGCCGTTTTTGGAGGAAGCGGATGACCGCCTGCGGGAATTGGGAGAAAAGCTCCCCGTTATTTCGTTGCTTCCCTCTGTGTCGTACCTGATGCATAGAGGTGTCCGGCCAGACATCGTAATTTCGACCGATGCGGGTTTCTGGAACCGGTACAGGCTGTTTTCAGCACTAACCTCTATGTATAAGGGATGCTCATCCCCGTCACTTTCATCAGAGGCAGAAATTTCTATAGTAAAACCGATGGCCGATAGAATACCGCTCATTGCAGCGCTGTCTATCGACAGCCCGGTCATCCGCCTCTGGCCTGGCGATGTTTACGTAATTTCACACGGCCTTCCTATTGAGGCGCAGCTAAAGAAAACGGCTTCCAGGCTGCTGGCCATACCGATGCAGGGCACCGCAGCGATTGTTATGATACTTATTGCGCGGACGATGGGTTTTTCCCCACTCTACCTGGCAGGTTTTGACTTTGCAATTCATGGGCTGAAGTCCCATCATCGGGGAGCCGGATTTGACGAGTTGCTGGATGCATGGGCCTTTCGGCTTGAAACACGGCAGACGTTTGCTGCTGAAAGACTGAGACGCGAGTTCCCTGCTGCGGCAACGGACAGTGCTGGCAGCAGGATCTACACAACACACAAGCTCAGGCTTTATAAAAACTGGCTCGAACAGGAGCTGTACCTTGAGGATATGGTTCGCCTCAACAGGGGGCTTCCGGTGAGTGGGATAAAGGGAGACACCCCGCCGGAGAATTATTTCGGCGGAAGGAGTGAGGGTGTAAAAGAGGGTCTGCGTCAGGGTGATGCTCCGGTTGAGCGACGGCGTGGATTGGAGGCCCTGAAAAGCGAAGCCCTGAAAAGGGAGGCCCTGAATAAGGAAACCCTGAAGCAGGAGTGTGCCCGAAAGCTGTCGAAGGGTGTGAAGCAGGAGCTTGACCGGAACGAGATGTTTTATGATCTTGAAAAAATAAAGAAAAAGGTCTCCGGCTACATGAAGGTTTACCGGTCCGGTGGTGCAATAGCACCAATGATATACCGGTTTTTCTACGGCGATATACCGGCAGGCCTTACTGAAGAAGAACTCGAGCGAGAGTCCCTGGAGGCGGTGCAGGAGTTTAACAGGACGGTATGATGCAGGTGCTGATTGAAAAGGCAACATCAGGCGTGGAAACGCTCACCCTTGCGGTCAACGGCAGGAGATACGCCGTATACTCGAGTCATGACCCGGAAAGGGACGGCATGCGGTATTTCGGACAGTATGCGGATAAACCGGGTGAGATCTGCATCTTTATCGGCCTCGGCCTCGCCTACCACATACTGCCTTTCGAGAAGATCCGCGAAGGAACCGGCGGGATAAAACAGATAGTCGTTCTGGAACCCGATGTGGGCATCTTTACCTCGGTGAAGAACTGCCCTTCGGTGCAAAGGCTTCTTCAAAGCCGCTTGGTTCGGTTTTATGTGGGGGATGAGGTCCCCCGCTTCATAAAAGATATCAATACCCGCTATGAATACCTCTTTTATCGCAGCGTGCAGGTGCTGAGCTACCCTGCGCTGAAGAAAATATTCCGGGAGCAGTACGAAGACCTGGAGGGGAGCATTAGTAAAAGTCTCGATGATCTTGCAGCAGACGGAATGACCATCGCGCGGTTTGCACGTATCTGGATAAACAACTACTGCAAAAACAGCGGTGTAAAAAACGCAATGCCCGTCTCCGATCTCTATTCGAGGCATGCAGGAAATACGCTCATCACGGGCGCAGGACCATCCCTCGACGATGCGCTCGAAAAGCTGACGCCTCTTCGCAACAGGTTCTTTATAATTGCAGTCGATGCTTCTGTTAAACCTCTGATGCAGCACCGAATTCGGCCTGATCTGATAGTAACCGTAGACCCTCAGGCTTCGGTATTTTATCATTTTTGCGGACTCGGGCAGGAGGATGTAAATGGCATTCCTGCAGTGATGAGTTTTTTGAGTTATCCGCAGGTCTTCGACTTTTTTGCGGAAAAATATATCTTTCACACGAAACATCCCCTTTCCCTGCCTCAAGCAGGGGGAAACGATGATATGATCAATCACAGGGCGGTTTCGTCGGTCGCATTTGAGCTCGCCTGCCGCATGGGTTTTACATCGATACAACTCGCCGGTCTTGATTTTTCATACCCGGGCTTCAGGGTCTATGCCCGGAATGCGTTCTTCTACGAGTATGCTGCAGGGATCGAAACACGGTTGATTACCGCAGGAACGGCCGAAGGACGATTGATCAGACGGAATGCTGCCCGAAATATCCGCTTCAAAGCGGGAACAAGTGCTGCAGCTTCTGATGATGCGGCAGATGAAAATGGATCGTTCGTACGGCCGATTACGTCCACTTACAACCTCGAGTCATATAAGTCAGAGCTCGAGGCTGTAATCGAGGATATGAAACGGCGCATGGGTGTTGAAGTTTTCAACTGGTATTCTTCGGGCAGAAGGATACGTGGAGCTGCCGTTGAAAAAGGGACCGACCTCTCAGAAGGCTTTGCAAAGGGTTTCAAAAAAACATCAGCGGATGTTAAAAGGCATAGGGTGACGTCGGTTCTCCCATCGGATATCCGCCCCTCAAGCGGGAGAGCAGAACAGCTTAAGATCACGCTTTCCCTCCGGTATCGACTGTTCAAACATGCAGCCGGATTTGATGAAGCGATGAAGTATGCCGATATTTATTTATATAAAAGGTTCGGCTGGCAATAAAGTTTGAATTACAGCTCTCCGATATATAATGACAAAAAGGGCAGGAGTGTTTTGTATGGATCAGGAAGGTATTGCACATTACCGGGAAACGCAGATAAAAACGGCTTCGAAAGGGAAGCTCATTGTATTCCTGTATGACGGGCTTATCAGGTTTATTGATATCGCGCTGGAAAGCCTTCCTGCCAAGAAATACGATGTGGTAAACACCAATATACTCAAGTCTCAGGATATACTTACGGAGCTGACCCTCTCTATAAACATGGAAGCCGGTGATTTCAGCAAGAAATTGATGAGTATTTACACATTTCTCAATACGAAGCTCATCGAGGCAAACCTCAATAAAGACCCGGAGCCTTTGAAATTCGTGAAGAGAATGGTACTGGAGCTCCGCGAAGCGTGGAATCAGATCGTAAAAAACAGTCCAAACCCGGATTTAAATGAAATGAGAAAGGCCGGAGGTATTGACATTGCTGGATAGAAGAAAAAGTACACTCAATACTCTCGAGCAGGTACGGTCATGCTATCTCCAGCTCGTTCTACTGAAAAATTATGAACATGACGCCTTCGAGTCAGATGATTTTGAGTACCTCTACGAGCTCTCTGAAAACGAACGGATCCTGGTAGAGGATATCAACAGCCTGATGAAGTACGTGGTGCCCGATCTGTTGTACCTTAGAAACGACAGCCGGGTGCGGTGCCTGATGTCGGAGATAGGTGTATTGCATGAGTCTATTATCGGAGATACCATCGAAATTAAGAAGAGCCTTGAAGGAAGTATACGCCTGACCCTCGGCCGTTTACGGAATCTACACACATATTCGGGTTATTCATCACACTCTGCACCGCGCATTGTCAATATACGAGCATAAGCACTTTATTGCGATTCGATCCTCGGCGGAAGATGCCCGCAGCATATAAAAATCAACACATACCTTTTGTGAAATTTTCATATTACTGCTATTATTTAATAGGCAAGTGAACTTTCAAACTTATCCGGCTGATCTCAAATTGAATGATAGAGGAAAGACGATGAAGGGTACATTGTATCTTATCGACGCACATGCGCTTATTTTCCGGGCTTATTACGCATTCATCAGACGGCCCCTGATTACCACCATGGGTGAGAACACATCCGCCATTTTCGGATTCATGCGGATGCTGCTGAAGCTTATACAGGATGAGAAACCGGAGTACCTCGTATGCACTTTTGATACAAGGGAGAAAACATTCCGTCATGAGCGTTATCCGGAATATA
>CAZGJW010000140.1:0-8107 GCA_964525675.1 uncultured Spirochaetota bacterium | reverse complement strand
ATATCGCCCTGTGCATCAGCAGGATTTATCATTTTTTCCCCCATTCAGTTTCGTACTCACCCAACCTGCGGCCACTCGTGGGTTGCGCCCGCATGCTGCACCGCACGCGGCTGCAACCGCTGAACCGCAAACCTTATCATCTGGCTCCGATTTCAAGTCCTCTCAAGAACATCTGGCTTGCATTCTGAATCACCGTGACATTTGCATCATACGCCCTGCTCGCCGAGATCATATCAACCATTTCTGTAACAGTATTGACATTCGGGTATTCAACATATCCCTTTTTCGGCCCTGTCTTGATAGCGTCGGGGTGGCTGGGGTCATACACCAGCCGAAGCGGCGATGTATCTTCTTCTATCTTGATCACACGCACACCCTCACCCATTCCGCGCCACAGCGCCTGTGGAAGCAGACGTGTTCTAAATTCTAAATAGTCGTTTCTCGGTCTCAGGATAACCCTTTTCCGTCTGAACGCTCCTCCGTCCGTTGTTCTCGTGGTATTCGCATTCGCTATGTTGTTCGAGATGACATCCATTCTCAGACGCTGGGCGGTAAGCCCGGTCGAGGAGACGTTCATTGCCGAAAATATTCCCATACAAAACTCCTTATCTCATGACAATCCCGAGAAGGGTGAAGTTGTCCTTCACACGCTGCGCCATTGCATAGTAACGAAGTGCATTTTCCTTTGCATCCACCATTTCTTTCTCGATGTCTACATTATTTCCATCATTCCTGTAGCTGGTCGAGTAATCGAGATAGACGATCGGCTGTACTTCTCTGTAGTCTTCCTGCCTGTAAAAGGGTATATGTTTACTGTTCGTCACCGCTGCTGGAAAAGGATTTGGATCATAGGAGTGAAGTGCCCGGTTCAGCTCACTTTCAAATGCCACCTCGCTTCTCTTGAAATGAGGGGTGTCGGCATTTGCAATATTGTCGGCAATAACTTCCTGCCGTACAATCGACACGGACATCGACCTCTGCAAAAGGTCCTGCGTCTGCATAAACTGTGAATCAAGAAACATCGATCCCGCTACTCCCTGTTTTAATGTAAAAGATTACGGTCTTGACTGTTTTATCCATTTAAAACCCGTTTTATTGCATCGGTACTCTTGAAAGTACACATGCCTATTAATTTTTTCGGTACTTTTTGAAAATCCTTAACACTCAGTCACGAGCACAAAATCAATTACACAATCCCGACACATATCCATATTGTCCGAACGGAACATATGAGTTTCGGCTACAGGATGTATTTCGAAAGGTCCTTGTTTTCCAGCACATCCTTGAGCTTCTTCTGCACATAATCGACGGTAATCGGTATTGTCTGGCCTTTAAGCTCCGGCGCTGTGAACGACACATCTTCCAGAAGAAGCTCCATTATCGTATGCAATCGCCGTGCCCCTATGTTCTCCGACTGAGAGTTCACAAACGTTGCAATCTGCGCAATCTCCCGTATCGCATCTTCGCTGAAGTCGAGCTTCACCCCCTCTGTTTCAAGAAGCGCCTCGTACTGCTTCACCAGCGCGTTTTTCGGCTGGAGAAGTATCTTTTCAAGATCATCGGTACTGAGGCTGTTCAGTTCGACACGTATCGGAAACCTTCCCTGTAGTTCCGGGATGAGGTCTGACGGCTTACTCATATGAAACGCGCCTGCCGCTATGAACAGTATATGATGTGTCCGGACCGCACCGTATTTGGTGGTAACCGTCGAACCCTCGACAATGGGAAGTATATCCCGCTGGACGCCTTCCCGCGACACATCAGGTCCATGCGTCGAACCTTTCTGGGCGATCTTGTCTATCTCGTCCAAAAAAACGATACCCATCTGCTCGACCCGTTCAATGGCCTCTTTTACCACCTTATCCATATCGATGAGCTTGTCCTTCTCCTCCTCCTCGAGAATAGCACGGGCCTCGCTCACCTTTACCTTCTTGCGCTTCTTTTTTTCAGGAAAGATATTACTGAACATATTAGAGATATTCGTATCCATCTCTTCGAGTCCCATACCTGCAAACATACCAAGCACCTGGGTTTTCGGTTGTTTTACATCGATTTCAACAAGCTTGTCCTCGAGCTCCCCGCGCTTCAGCATCTCCCTGAACCGTTCCCGGGTACTGTTCCTTCGCTCCTCCGAAGGTACCTGGGCCGGCACCTCTTCCTTTTTTCTCTGAAATGAAATGGGCGGCAAAAGAATATCGAGCAGCGCATCTTCCGCCCTCTCTTTTGCAACGCTCTCAACCTCTTCACTCATTTCCTTCTTGATATTATGCACCGCTATATTAGCCAGGTCCCGTATCATGCTTTCTACATCACGCCCGACATATCCGACCTCTGTATATTTGGTTGCCTCAACCTTTATAAAGGGAGCTCTGCTAATATTCGAAAGGCGCCGTGCAATTTCCGTTTTTCCAACTCCGGTCGGGCCGATCATAATGATATTTTTCGGCGCCACTTCATCCTTCAGCTCATCCGGGAGGTTCTTCCTGCGATATCTGTTTCTGAGAGCGATCGCCACCGATTTTTTCGCCTTATCCTGGCCGATTATATATTTATCGAGCTCCGAGACAATCTGCACGGGCGTAAGCTCATTTTCCTGATTATTCATGGTATCTCCTCTACATTGATATTATCATTGGTATAGATACAGATCGATGCCGCTATCTTCAATGATTCCGTTACAATCTCCCGCAGCGACATGGAAGACCCGACTTTTTGAAATGCTCTGGCCGCCGCCGTAGCATAGGGGCCGCCTGAGCCAATGGCAAGAATACCGTCTTCCTCCGGCCGTATGACATCGCCGGCACCGGATATGAGGAACATATTTTTTCGATCCGCGACAATGAGGAGTGCTTCAAGTCTCCTCAGTATTTTGTCAGTTCTCCACTCCTTTGCAAGCTCAACCGCTGAACGGGCGAGATCGCCGCTGTACTGATTGAGCTTTGCTTCGAACTTTTCAAAAAGAGCAAAAGCATCTGCGGTGGCGCCGGCGAATCCAGCAAGAACCTTCCCCTCGTACATCCGTCTGACCTTGACCGCGTTTCCCTTCATGATAGTTTTCTCCATCGTCACCTGCCCGTCGCCGCCCATTGCGACTCCGTCATTTCCAAGCACCGCGAGAACGGTTGTGCTTTTCATCTGCTCATTCCTCCTATGCATGCGGATGATACTTTTTGTACTGCGAAATCAGCTTATCCTTTGTTATATGGGTATATATTTGCGTCGTCGACAGGCTCGCATGACCGAGCAGCTCCTGTACGCTTCGAATATCTGCCCCGCTTTCAAGTAAATGAGTAGCAAACGAATGGCGCATCCCATGGGGAGAAAAATGCTGTGAAATGCCGACCTTCCGCATTGTAGTGTTGATGATATTCCGTATATGCCGGACACCGAGCCTTCTTCCCAATGAGGAGGTAAAAACCGGCACATCTCCGGAAGACGCGTCCTGCGGAAATTTTCTCAGTATAAGCCACTCTTTAATTGTATCAACAGCAACCCTGCCTGCCGGAACAATCCGCGTCTTGCTTCCCTTGCCTCGGAGTGTTACAAGCCCGGAGCGAAAATCTATATCCTCGACATTCAGGCCGACCATTTCGCTCACCCGTGCCCCTGTTCCGTAGAGAAATGCAATGATCGCACGATTCCTCTTTTCAAGCATCGAGTCCCCTCCCTCATTCAGAAAGAGCGATTCCGCCTGCTCTCTTGACAGCACTCTGGGAAGCCTCCTGTCACCCTTCGGCGTCTCAAAACTCAATATCCCTGTTTCAGCAATAATCTCCTGATCGACAAGATACCGGAAAAAGGCCTTTATCCCCGAAACGCGTCTCATGAGTGATCGTCTTGAGACTCCCCTGCCGAGCTCTACCGCAAGAAAATCTCGCAAATCGTTCCTGCCGATTGTTTCAAGCCCCTTCTTGCCTTCACCCTGTACATACTCTAGAAATAGCCCGGCATCATGCACATACCACTCAACGGTCTTCTCAGACCTGTTTAAAACCTTGAGATAATTCAAAAATCCATCCAGAACATTCGAAAAATCATCTTTTAATGCTTTTTCCTCATTCATATATGACCTCGAATTCCTTTCAGCCGTTCATTCTGTCCCGGATGATGGGCTTTATCACATACCTGTAAAAACACTCCCGTTGCACTCACGGTTTGCTTCCCACAAGAACCTTTTTCGACTCTTCGTCCTGCGGTTCAAACACATATCCGCATTTCTCATTCAGACACACGAGCTGTTTTTTCCCTTCTATCTCTTTCCGAACGACAATACTTCCGCATTTCGGGCACATTACGGGCTCAGGCTTATCCCATGTCATAAAATCACAATCGGGATAATTCGTGCATCCGTAGAAAGGTCTTTTCCTCTTCGTTTTCCGTTCCACAATCATGCCGTCACACCCTTCCCTCGGGCATTTGCCGTACGGAACCGGCATGGTGTTTCGGCACTCCGGAAAACCTGAGCACGCGAGAAAATACCCGAATTTGCCAAGTTTTTTAACCATCGGGCTACCGCATTTTTCACAGGTGTAGTCGGTTACCTCATCCGTAATACCCCTGTAGCTCTCCAATTTTTTCTGAGCACTGGTAAAAGACTCCATGAAGGGTGCATAGAAATCCTTCAACAGCTGAACCCATTCGAGCTTTCCCTCTGCAATCTCGTCGAGCCTGTTTTCCATCCTTGAGGTAAAACGGATGTCAAAGAGATCTGGAAAACTCCTGACCATAAGATCATTGACAAGCCTCCCAAGAAAGGTTGGCTTAAACTGCCGCTTTATCCGTTCAACATAGTATCGCGAGAGAAGTGTGGTTATGATCGGCGCGTACGTACTCGGCCTGCCGATTCCGGACTCTTCGAGAAACTTCACCAGAGATGCATCGGTGTAACGCGGGGGTGGCTCGGTGTAGTGCACGTCCTTATGAATCTCGATAGGCTCGAGCGCTTCACCTTCCTCAAGCTCAGGAAGGGTTGTCCACTTTTCCTGTTTGTTCATTCTGAGCGCTTTGAGAAACCCGTCGAAAAGAAGCTTTCGACTTGTCGCCCGGAACAAAACCCCATCAGCCACTATGTCAATCCGGCGCTGTCTGAACAGAGCGTCCGCCATCTGCGATGCAAGGAACTGTTCCCATATAAGGGTGTATAGCCTGTACTGATCCCTCGAAAGAAATGGCTTCAGGTTTTCAGGAGTTCTGAATACCGAGGTCGGACGTATAGCTTCATGGGCATCCTGCGCATTTTTTTTGTTTTTAAACTGGCTTTGTTTTTCAGGGATATACTTGCCTGAAAAATATTCAGTGATGTACCGCCGGGCTTCGTCAGCTGCATCCTGCGAAATACGCAAGGAATCGGTTCTCATATAGGTAATCAGACCGACAGGCCCCTCCTCAAGAGACACTCCCTCATAAAGCTGCTGGGCAATCATCATAGTCTTACGTGCCGGATATCCAAGTCTGCCACCTGCCGCCTGTTGCAGTTTGCTCGTGGTAAAGGGCGCCGGAGGCTTTCTCCGCCTTTGTGCCTCCTCGATTTTACTCACGACAAACGGCTTGCCATGAATACGGTTGAGCAGGGCATCCGCTTCAGATTCAGAATATATTTCCGCCTTTTTCCCGTCAACAAGGGTAAGCTTCGCGCTGAATGTCTTTCTACCCTTTTTGAACTCTGCTTCGATTGTCCAGTACTCCAGGGAAATAAACTCTTCAATCTCTTTTTCGCGCTCACAAATGACTCTGAGCGCGACGGTCTGCACTCTTCCTGCTGAAAGGCCCTTCTTGATTTTTTCCCAGAGAAGGGGCGAGAGGTTATATCCTACAAGCCTGTCGAGGATTCTCCGCGCCTTCTGTGCTTCGACAAGTGACATGTTGATATCTCTCGGATGCAAAACAGCCTCGAGAATCGCCCTTTGGGTTATCTCATTGAATACAATCCGTTTAATATCCACATTTGGATTTGTCTTTAAAAGTGCATTTTTAATATGAAAGGAGATCGCCTCACCTTCACGATCGCTGTCAGCAGCGAGGTATATCCTGTCGCTTTTCTGAGCTGCCCGTTTCAATTCATTCAGCAGCTTCCCTCTTCCCCGGATGGTTATATAATCCGGTTTGAAGTTATTTTCCACATCTACAGCCAGCCTTGACTTCGGCAGATCGATGAGATGCCCCATTGAGGATTTTACCGTATATTCTTTCCCCAGGTACTTATTTATTGTTTTTGCCTTTGTCGGAGACTCTACAATAACCAGAGATTTTTCTTTTTCCATATCAATTCACTCTCGAATAAATTTTTCCTGGATGCTGTACAACTGCCCCGTTCAGCTCGAGCTTCGTCAGTGCTGATGATATATGAGATATCGGATCATCCAACACACCCTCGATTTCCTCTATACTCACTCTATCATCCCCTATCACTTTTAAAATATTACATTCCAGAGGTGAAAAGGGGAGTTTTTTCGCCCTACGTTCGCTTCCCTCATAGTCGATTCCCAGTATGTCAAGTATTTCTTCAGCACTCTCAACAAGGTGGGCACCCTCCTTTATAAGCCTGTTGTTTCCCTCAAAGCTCTCCAATCCAGCTCTTCCTGGAACCGCCATAACTTCTCTCCCCTGTTCAAGAGCAAAAGCTGCGGTGATAAGCGCGCCGGAGCTTCCTGAAGCTTCCACAACGACCGTGCCGAGCGACAATCCGCTTATAATCCTATTTCGCTGTGGAAAATGATACTTTAGTGGACCGGTACCAAGCGGATACTCCGTCACGATAAGCCCCGTATTCATAATCGAGTCGTACATATCGGCATTTGACTTCGGATACACAACATTGATGCCGTTGCCGAGCACTGCGATTGTCTCTCCCGTGCCATCTACCGCTCCTTTATGCGCATAATAATCAATCCCTGCTGCAAGCCCGCTTATGACCAGAGTTCCCGATTTTCCAATGGCGCGGGCGAGGGAATAGGCCATTGTTATGCTTCGGTTGGAAGCCCTGCGCGCGCCTACGATTGCAACGGCATTGGTTTTACGAAGCAATGAAGTATTTCCCTTTGCAAACAGAACGAGGGGAGGATCTTCGATATTTCTCAGACAATCGGGATATAGATCCGAATGAATACCAAGGACCTCAATATCGTGATTCGCGCAAAAATCCAATTCTTTACCGGCATCTCTCAGTACCGTATTTCTTTCGAATGACTCTCCGTTTATCTTGAATGCCTTGGCAAAAAGAGCCTCGGTCTTTGTATGGTGCTTGAGAATAGCCGCCCCGGTTTTGTACTGCCCGTAGAGGAGATACTTCTGGCGGGGAGTATAGTTCGTAATACGATTGATGGCAAGCAGGTTGATCATCTCTTCACTGTTCAACACCGAGCTCCCTGTTTAGTTTCAAAATATTCTCCTCCACCTTGTCCCGTTTCGGTGAGCTCGCGGGAAGAATTTTTTGAAGCTCGAGATACTCCCCCATTGATTTACCGAGCTCGCCGGTCTCATAGTAAAACCTGCCGAGCGCGAAATGAGCATCCGCATTATGCGGTTCCCCGGCAAGGACAACCTTCATCTGATCGATTGCAGCGATAACATCATTGAACCCAAAAAAGAGAAGAAGCCCGAGGCCGTAATGCGCCTCGAAAATATCAGGGTTTATCTCAAGCGCCTTTTCATAATAGGCCTTTGATTTTAAGAGGTACATATTCTTCTCATCAGCATCCACCGTGCCGGTTCCAATAAAGTAGTAGCATTCGCCCAGATCCTTTTTAATAAACCCGTTATAGGGAAGCAGGAATTCTGCTTCGAGGAGCACCTCGCTTGCAAGATTGTAGCTTCCGAGCGCCATATATTTCCTGCCGAGCTCCCTGTCGACATCTTCGAGTATATCCACAGCCTGTACCTTCAAATCGATTATCCTCTTCAGGCTCCCGCGTACCCTGACGAGATCCTCTGTCTCCTTTGTACCCTGGGCAAGCACTTTCTTGCTCCTTGTGATTTCCCTCCTCTCGTCCAAATAGCCACACCCCGGCAGAACCAGAATGAAACAGAAAAAACCTATAACAAACCTTCTAATAATCACTGTTCCTCTCCAGGTACTCGAGCACGTCCCTTTTCCTGAACCTCCTGTGCT
>CAZGJW010000139.1:0-8123 GCA_964525675.1 uncultured Spirochaetota bacterium | reverse complement strand
ATCGCTTCGACAAGAAAAAATATCATGTCTTCACCTCTTTTACAGGGATTACAGACTCTTATCGAAAAAATGAGTCAAAATAGTGTTGATATCCACTGCATTTTTTTTCAGGAGATCCCCGTTATGGGCAAATGAAATAAAAAGAGGGTCGGCCTGATCAACGGGAAACAGCACTCCATGCTGTAGCAGTTGCGCATGAAGCGACGGGTACTCCCCGTTTTGTGTTGCACTGTAAGAAAATCCGTCCACGGTTTCAAAAAAAGACGGATCAAGCATCGATGCAAAGTGTTCAAGCTTCTCTTGAAGTGCCGCAAAACCTCCGGCAGATTCGACCATTTTGAGAAATCGGAATGCAGTCTTTATTTTATAGAGGGCTGGAAAAGCAATGCCTGAATGTTTCGTAGCAATATATTTTAGCGCTGCATCCAAATTCAGTAATGAATCTTTTTTCAGGTTTACCACACCAAAATCAATGCCTCCGCTGAGCCATGTCCCGAAAACCCTGATATCGATCTCATCGGCCCCGTTCAGAGCGGAAGCATGAATAAATGATGCAAACTCCGTTTCATCGGTAATGACAATCTTTCCGAGGCTTTTGCATATTTTCAACAGATCGAGGGCGGCACTTCCGCTCACACGCTTGCTGTAGCGCAGTATAAGGCAATCGACGCTCTGAAGAGCCCGAGCATCCACATCTTCTATCGGCACCTGTGTAAGGCCTCGACGCCATGACCTCATGCTCTTATTTTCGTCAAATACATACGCCGCTTTCATTCCCAGCATATGCAGTAGCTCAAGAAACGTACTGCCTGCATCAAACGAGGAATTAAAAAAAAACCAGCTGCCGGTAAAATCCTGTGGACTTCTATTCATTAAAAGAATGGCATCCATCAGCTGCGCGAGCATGCCGTGTGAAACGGTGGGATACCCGCCTGTATATCCCTTATTTATCCAGCTTTTCATAATCGTCGTTATACCCGGGTGTGCATGGCCAAACAGGAGGGAGCCTCGGGCAAGAAAAAAATCGACATACCTGTTCTTATCATAATCATACAAATACGGACCCTTGCCCCTTTTAACAACAGGCAAAATCGGTACATCTCCGGCCTGTATTGACGAGAGAAGCGGGCTTTTACTTTTTTGTATGATCCTTCTTCCTGTTTCAAACCCGTTTGAGGTATACATCTTGATACTTTTATGTCCTTTCAGCGGGAAGCGCCTTTATCACGGCAATGAATACAAAGTAGCCGCCGACAGCACCGGAAACAGCCTGGATAATGTTGAAGGGCACCTCGCTTACCGCCGCTCCGAGCCCGCCTCCGGGAATAAAGAGCTCAGACACAAAATAGACTGTGACCATCGTGAATCCTGCAAAAAAGAGCAGCGCAATAGTGACCAGGTTGATTCTGATCTGTTTGCGTGATTTTTTTTCTTCAGCAGGTGAGAATACAGTATCGAGAGGCAGCCGGGCGAATCTTTTTTCAGAAATAATCCCTGCAATAAAACCCTCAAGGCCCTTGGCAATCAGGGTGATAGGCGCAAAAATAAAAAAACCGCCGATCACATCCGCAAGAGCGCTTCCCAGGCCGCCGGCTAGAGCGCCAAACTTTTTACCAAGGAAAAGCCCGCAGAATACAACAGCGATATCCCCGAAGTTAAAATAACCACCGGTACCGGGAATAGGCACCCGGACAACAACGGTAAGCGCAGCAGTTGCTCCAGCGAGTAGAATTACCAGGAATGTTTTCATAAGAAACCTCCTCTTTTGAGATCCTGTCTCAATTTAATATAGCAGATCCATGCCCAGGGGAACCAGAGAATGATGTTCCTGAAAGCAGTCGCCACAAGCACGGGAGCACCCCGAATTGCAAGAACCGCTTTGAAAAACACACGGCCCCTCTTCCTGAAATCCGGCCATTCTCCCTGAATCAGAAGTGCCTCGCGTACACTATCGAATGAATTGACCGAATATTCATAAGCCCTGTATGCAAGCGCAATCTTCAGTCCAGCCTCGCCCCATCGTAAAAATTCAGCAGGAGAGGTAATACGGGAAAAAATGAGGCCTACGAAGAAAATGCCGAGCACACGAAGCGGGTAGCTGAAATAATAGAGTATTCGGTTCAAATCGTCCATTCGCATATACGGCAGCGGCTGAACATCTTTCAGAATAAGAACTGCAGCGATACAGAAATAAATAATGGACCCTGTCGCCCAGAGCCAGACCGTTATTTTAAACATCCTCCTGCCGGCTACGAAAAAGAACACCGTACCTGTGCCAATGAGCAGGGCGCAGAAAAGAATGTACACCGGCATACCGTATTGTAAAAGGAACGGAAACAGTACAAAAAAGAGGGCTGCACCGGAAACGAGAAGAAGTATTTTTACGGTAAGCGGAAGTTTTCTCAAAGCCCGCTCCACTCTCCCCATGGTATGCCTTTCTCCGTATATTAGAAAAATTATTACGGCCTGCTGTTTATTTTATCCAGACCATGCTGCTCAGGATAATGCAATAACTCCTGGTGCTAATCGTATATATCACTCGCTTTCATTGTAGATGTAAATACGGCCACGGTCAAGCCTGAGTATTTTCGCATTCAAAGCATGAATAAAACCGCGATCGTGGCTTATAATCAGAATCGATATATCTGATATATGCAAAACAATCGAGAGCACTATTTCACATAACCTGGATTCGCCTTCAGCATCGATGCCCCAGGTGGGTTCATCGAGAATAACAAGCCGTGTATCCTCACATATGAATGCGGAAAGACATAGTATCTTCATGTCGAGCGGGCTCAGCAGGGCGATTGGATATTGTTTCTTATCATCAAAATACATGCGAAGTAGCGCCTCTGATATCTCGTTGCCGGCCCTGTTCGCTTTTTTTCGGTACTGGTCGACTGTGCTCAGTGTAATCTGCTGCTCTGGAAACTGTCCGACGTAACATACGTTTCTGACAAGATCAGATCGGGGTATGGACTGAATATCTTTATCGAGAAAATAAACCGTTCCTGATGCCGGCAATTCCAACCCCATGATAATTTTCGCTATTGTCGACTTTCCCGCACCGTTATCCCCGATAAGACCGTACACCGAGCTGTTATTAAGAGAAAAAGAAACATCTGCAAGTTGAAATCCGTCATGCAGTGTCCTTTCATACTGAAACCGGACAGTATCAAACCGAAGCAGTTCGGATGTATTCGGATTCTTTTTCACGGTCCGTGCGATGCGGCCGAGAATCGAGTGTACAGACCCCCGCCTCTGTGCAAACTTTTCCCGATTGCCGGGAATTAGTGTGTTCTTCTTAAAATAGAAAATGTTGTCTGCAATCGACAAAAGCCCCTCAATTTCCTGTTCAAGGATGAGAACACACCCTCCTCTTTGCCTTACTTTCTCAATTTCCTCCTCCAGCTTCTTTTTTCCTTCAGTGTCAAGCCAGGGAACGATACCGTGCAGCAGGGTGCATTGTGCGGACTTGGAAAACGCGATAGCAAGGGCGAGCCGCATCTTTTCTCCGCCCGAAAGTGTCGAAATCCTCCTCTCAGCAAACGAGGCTCCGAGGCCGAACCTTTCGAGCACTGTATTCTGATTCCGCAGTAGACCTGTTTGTGCGTATATCTCCTCATCGACGCGTGCAAAGAGCAGGTGCCGCTCAGGATCGGGACCGAGATACACGGACGACCGGGGAATACGGCCTTCTATAATATCAAGCTCTCCGCCTAAATCGCGTACAAGAAGCTCGAGGTGGCCGACCATATCCGTCACATCAACGGGGAATAGACCCGCGACTATGCCGCCTAAAAGCTCGAAACCTCTGTTTTCATCACCGGTCAGGAGAATAACCTTTGCCGGTTCGAGGGGTATCTTAATGTTTTTAAGCATAAATCGATTTTGCACTTTGTAAGAAAAGGTCATGTTTCATCCAGGAAAAGTGTACATTGGACTAAACTCATGTTAAGATACTGAAAAGCAGGCGGTAATAAAATATGTTTTTAATTATTTTCGGTCCGCTGTAAAATTATATGAATATAGCAAGGCAAAGATGAAATCAAGTGTTGAAAAAAGAGCGCTGAAAAAAACGGGAATAAAACTCTGCTATGCACCCGATGAAAAGATAGGTGTTATTGTTGTCGACAGCTTCCCGGAGCTGGGACATCTTGCCGCTCTCCGTTTCATTGAATGGGTGCAGCAAAACCCCGAGGGTGTAATAAGCCTCCCGACAGGAAAGACACCGGAGCACTTCATCAGGGAGGCGTTCCGTTTACTGAAATCGTGGAACAGCGGTAAAACCAGGGCCGAGCTTGAAGAATGGGGTATTGACACGGCAGTTTTTCCGGAAACGAATAGGCTTCATTTCGTGCAGATAGACGAATTCTACCCTATAAACCCCCTGCAGCACAACAGCTTTTACTACTATGTGAAAAAGTTCTATATCAAAGGCTTCGGGCTCGACCCCCGCAGGGCGTTATTCATCAACTGCAACCACGTGGGCATGCCTGCAGGAAAAACCGTGGACGAACTGTGGCCCGGCGGCGAAGTCGATCTTACGCTCAGGTTCAGGCATCCGGTAAATCATATTGAGCGGGCGCAAAAAAGAATGATCGAGAGCATCGACCAGTGGTGCGCTGAGTATGAACGGAAGATCAGAGAATTAGGCGGCATCGGATTTTTTCTAGGCGGCATCGGTCCTGACGGTCATATAGGGTTCAACATTCAGGGTTCGGATTTTCACTCCACGACGAGGCTCACGCCTACAAATTATGAAACCCAGGCCGCAACGGCGCAGGACCTCGGCGGGATTGAGATTGCAAAAAAAAGACTCGTAATAACCATCGGCCTTCAAACTATTACCCACAACCCCGATTGCACTGCGATCATTATTGCGGCAGGTGAGGCCAAGGCGAAAATCGTCGCGGATTCTATACGAAATACCATGCATATACACTATCCTGCGACCGTACTCCAAAGTCTGAACAATGCCCGGTTTTATATTACCAACGGGGCCGCAAAACTGCTGCCGGAGAGAAGACTTTTCAAACTGTCGCGAAGCTCTGAATTGACCGAAGAAGAGATCGAACGGATCGTTATCGATAGCGCCCTGAGAACGGGAATCCCGATTCGCGAGCTCAAAGAGGCGGATTTCAGGAAAGACCCATTCGGCGCGCTCCTCCTCACAGAACGCAACATAAAACGTATTTCTGAAAATTTTTCCGGTGAAAAAACAAGAGAAACCGGATACATACTTGAAAAAATCAAGGAAAAGACCCTACAAAGATTGCAGAAAAAAATTATAGCAGGGATGTCACCCCGAAAAAATACTGTTTTTCTTCACACAGAGCCGCATCATGACGACATAATGCTCGGATATCTGCCGGGAGTCGTGCGGAATATTCGAGAGCATTCCAACAGACACTTTTTTGCCACCTTGACGAGCGGGTTTACGGCAGTGACAAATCATTTCATGCTCGATCTTTTAACGCTCCTGCAGCAGAACATTCTCGATAAAAGATTCAATGACCTGCTTGAAGAAAATTACTTCGATCCCTCCAATATCGAAGGAAGGAACAGGGATGTATGGCAGTATCTCGACGGGGTCGCAGCTCACTCGCGTTTAATGAAAAACGAGGGGCGTCTTCGCCGTCTTCTGCGGAACCTTGTTTTTCTCTTTGAGGAAACCGACATAGAGCAGATCAAGGATCGTATCGACGAGCTCATAAACTATTTCAAAACCCAGTACCCCGGAAGAAAAGACCTGCCGTATATTCAGCAGCTCAAGGGAATGTGCAGGGAGTGGGAAGCCGACTGCCTGTGGGGGTACTTCGGGTGGCATTCCGACTCTGTCCTGCATCTCAGGCTCGGATTTTACAAAGGAGATATATTCACCGAAGAGCCGACACTTGAGAGGGATGTCTCCCCGATTCTTGAAACTCTGAGGAAGGTCAATCCCGATGTTGTGAGTGTAGCGCTTGATCCTGAGGCGAGCGGCCCGGACACACACTACAAAGTGCTCCAGGCGCTTACCGAAGCACTGAAGATATTCGAAAAAGAGACCGGAAAATCGGACATCGAAATCTGGGGCTACCGCAATGTATGGTACCGTTTTCACCCGTGCGAGGCCGATATGTTTATTCCTGTTTCACTCAATATGTTTGCACTGCAGGATAACGCATTTAAATACTCATTTCTCTCCCAGAAAGACGCCTCGTTTCCCTCCTATGAATACGATGGACCTTTTTCGGAGCTTGCGCAGAAGATTCAGGTCGAACAGTACCAGATGCTGAAAACCTGCCTGGGCAGGGAATTCTTCAACGAGCACGAGAGCGCACTATTGAGAGCGGCGCGGGGCATGGTATTTGTGAGGGCAATGAGTCTCGATGAGCTCTACCGCCATTCGCGGGAGCTGAAAAAGAGAACAGAAAACAGGTAGGGGGAAATCAATTCTTGTATAGCTCTTCTGCAGCCCTGTACGAAGCCTCTTCAACGGAAAGCGACGGGAAGCGCTCATGGGCATAGCTTAGCGAGGAGGATACGTTTATACGGACCTTTTCAGCGCTGTAGTTCTCTTCCTGCAGAATCCTGACAATCTCGTTGTAGTTGCCACCCTGGGCTCCGACTCCCGGAATGAGAAGCGGAAGAGAGCTTCCGCATTCTTTAATCAATGAAACTGCGCTTCGGAAGTTATCCTGCGTTGCTCCTAAAATCGTTCCCGCTGAAGGATATTCGCCGTTCCAGCAGCAGATCATCTTGAGCACATACTCGTACAGGCAGGTTTCAGGTTTGATTTTTTCAAGCTGAAAATCCTTTGCGCCGGGGTTGCTCGTCAGGGCGAGTATGTAGCAGCCCGTACGACTCGCGGCAAGAAAGGGTATAAGCGCTTCAGATCCGAGATACGGGCTGAGGGTGACCGCATCCCCCCCGACAATTTCAAAAATAAACTTTGCGTACGCCTGCGATGTTTTACCGATGTCTCCGATCTTTGCATCGATGATAACGGGAAGGCCCTTTGCCTTTGCCCGGGAAACGAGCTCGACGAGCGCACTCAAACCCGCATGTCCGTACTGCAGGTAGAAGCCGAGATTCGGTTTTACAGCAGCTATTTTCGGGTCGATCGCCTCCAAAATATCCGAAAAATACCGGACGATTTCGTCTGAGAGATTACGCGAAAAATCGATCTTCATTCTTTCCACAACCGGATCCATGCCGAAACAGAGCAGTGTTTTCCGTTTTGCATAGGTATCATGTAATTTCTGTAGATATGGATGCACTCAATCCTCCTTTTTTATGGATGTTTTTGTCACAGTTCCAATGTACAGCATGTTCAACCGACCTGCGGCCGGTTGAATAGAGCTCGTCCGGCCAGTATCGATCCCCTGCTCTCTATACCCATACTCAGCCGCACAGGCAGCGGACAGGATACCTGTGGAAAAAACCATGCTCAAACGCAATACGGCCCGCCACCAGGGTTATAACAGGTCTTAGTTTCACCTTCCACCCGTCGAATGGGGACCAGCCGCATTTTGTGCTATAGCCGTCCTCCCCCACGACAAATTCTCCCTCTTCAAGAATCGTGCATGATGCCCTGCATCCCGTATGAACCCAGAGACATATGTGCGGTGTAAAAAGGCCGGATGCCTTTTCAGAGGTGAGCCGTAGTACTGATTCAAGATTCAACCTGCCGTTTACATGCGCGGTGAAGAGGAGAGAAAGCGCCGTCTCGAGGCCGGGAAAGCCCGCAGGTGGCATTTTTTTTTGTTTCTCCTCAAGGGTATGCGGCGCATGGTCGGTACCCAGTATATCAATAGTACCGTCCCGAACAGCATCGAAAAGAGCCTCATTGTCGCTTTCCTGGGCAAGCGGCGGTAGTACCCTTTTCGGCCCTGTGTAGGTCGTTTCATTCAGAAAAAGATGGTGCGGTGTCACTTCCACAATTATCCCGGGATACTTCTTCTTCCATTTTCTTATTATGCGCACTTCATCCTCGGTACTCGTATGGCAGAGATACAGAACTGGAAGGCGCCCATTCCTGCCGGATGCCGTTTCATAGGCAGCGAGAATCTTCTGCAGGCCCTCTGCCCCACCCGTGTGCACGAGCACCGGCTTGGGCTGGCTGAATGCATGCACGA
>CAZGJW010000138.1:0-8195 GCA_964525675.1 uncultured Spirochaetota bacterium | reverse complement strand
GCAAGTTTGTCAACCCCTCTGAGCAGGGTCCGTCTCGATTCCTCATCGTATAACATCTGTTTTGCCATTTTCGTTCCCTTCCTTCCTTTCTTGAAATTTTGTTTACAAAAAGATAATAAATTGTGTATTTAAAATCAAGTTTTTTGATAGTAATTTGAACAGGTACAATGCGTCTAAATGGAATGACTGTTGTTATTATTATAATATCGAAAATACTTACCAGATCGGGACTGATAACATCACTCTTACACATTGAAAACGAAAAAAAGCCACCCATCGGAGTCGAACCGATAACCTACGCATTACGAATGCGTTGCTCTACCGGCTGAGCTAGGGTGGCCTCAACATTGCCGAGAGGCGGAATCGAACCGTCGACACGCGGATTTTCAGTCCGCTGCTCTACCGACTGAGCTATCTCGGCATGGCGATAACATAACAGATTCCCTTCAAATTGTAAATATTTTTTTCAGCCTTTTTTGTTGATACGACAGCTCAGACGAAAAAAATCCCGCCCTTTCGGGCGGGAGTTTTGTTTTTATTGTAAGTGTGGAAGGATGTTACTTTGATTCAGTTACCGCATGCTGCATCTTTACGAGCTCCTGCTGTCGCAACAGCTGGAGAATGCCGAGCCTTCTGACTTCTGCGGCCCTGCGCGCATCTCTCCTTGCCTGAAGAATACCCCATGCAGCCTCATCATTTATGTCGCGCTCAGCTTCGAGCACCGCAAGATCGTAGACCATCTGCACATCCTTGATGTAAGTTACGAAGTCACCGCCGATCTGGCTTCCGTGCCGGTATATGGTAAATGAATTGAACTTTACCGACGGCATGGTTTCGGGATAGAGAGGGGTCCTTCTCAGATCCCGTTGTTTGACATCTGTAATATAATTCGGATTTTCCCATGTCAGCGTACGCCATCCGTCAAAATCAAGAAAACCTAAAAACATTTCCCTCACGTTGTTCTGCTCATTCTGAAGGGCGATTGAAAAACCGTGTGGAAAGTTTCTTCCGGTTACACGCACGGAAATGGATTTGATAGTGCCGACATTCCTCAGCACCCCTTTATGCACGAACTTGGAACCTTCTCCTGTTTGGTCACCCTCTGCCTGTTCATAAAAGGGTATCTCAAAGGGAGGTATGATCTTCGCCCAGGAGTTAAATGGGGCGGTCGGAAAATGAACTCGAACACCGAGCACCTCCCCCTGCATCTTCTTGCTCTCCACAGGTTTTGTAAACGACAGTATCCTGTTTTCTGCTCCTGCGGATGAGGGTGCAAGGTTAACAGCCCAATTATCGAGAGCCAGATCAACCTTTATCGATTCAACGCCCTCTGCCATTGCCCCCGGATATTTCGAGAAATCAACTTCAGTCCCCGCGACGTTGGAAAAATCGAGTAACACCTGAGGACCTCCCCCGGTTTCCTGGGCAAAAGTGTAAAAGCCCACTCCTCCGAATATTACAATAAAGCAGATAAAAACGAAAAATAATCTTTTCATTTTCAGTCTCCTTCCACCTTTGACTTCAGTCTTCTATTTTAATTATATGCATAAAACGAGACATGTCAAAACTTTTTTAAGCTTCGAAAAAGTTTGAAACCCCCTTGTGCATCTCATCTATCTGAAAAAAGCCTCTCTACATCTATCGGTATATTTTCAGAATAACTTTAGCCACTTTTTCATCAATGCCGGACAAAAAAGCAACCGTTAAAACAAATAATAGGCGTGTTTACAGCGGTTGTTTGAATGTATTGAGGAGTGATATACTGCAGAATGTGCTGACCGGCTCTACCCCCTCTATCAGAATTTTGACACCTTTCAAACCTCTGATATTTGCAAGCGCCGAGTTCACTATCGATTGAATTACAAGCTTCGGTTCGGCATGGAGAGACTCAACCAGATTCCATCCAAACGAGACATAAGCTATTTTTTCTCGAATAATTACTTTCTGTATTTCAATATTTGGATTGAATATTCTTTCATACTCGCCGCCCGCAGGCCCGGAAACCAGCTCCTTCAGAACCCAGAAAAGAGTCTCGGTTTGATCCATCGTATTCGGTATTATTACCTTTTCAGAAACAAGCTCACCAGTCTGCCTGTCTTTTACGTAGATCCTGGCTCTTTTTGTCGCTTTCGTACTCATAATCTGATAAAAAATACTTATTAGAAAAAAAAGGGTGAGTAGAACGAGAAAACAACGAGAACCATTGCATTTCTTCATAAAAGTTAAATTCCTCAGAGTTAAATTCCTCGACCTATTTATTCATCTCCAGCAGCGGTATAAAACCTTTGCGCCCTTCTTGAGGTTCTATGGTCTTCAATACGGTATTTACCAGGATATGGCATTGGGCGGCAGCATGCTATTCCGTAAATCCTTTTGACTCGCGAAAATCATTTATAAAATCTTCAATACCAAGCGCAATTCCCTTTGCAATCTTTTTTTGATACTCCGATGTCTGTAAATTTAGCGCCTCATTTTTGTTTGTCACAAACCCCACTTCAACGAGAACAGCGGGCATCTTTGAAGCTTTCAATACATAAAAAAAAGCGCTTTTTACCCCCCTGCCCGCACTCTGCCCGCCGATGGTCCCCCGCAGACGTCTCTGAATATCACCCGCGAGCCGCATGCTCTCGCGTCTGTATTCTATATCAACGATCCTGTTGAGTATCTCTTGAATATACTCATTATAATCCTCAATTTCAAAATTGAGTACAGAATTCTCCTTCTGTGCAACATCCCTCGCCTTCTCACCGAACGGGTCAATCGAGAGAAAGTAGCTCTCAAAACCTGAGGTGCCCGGTGTAAAGCTGACATTTGCATGAACACTTACGAATATAGGATTACGTGATGGTTCAACCTCATTTGCCATGCTCGCCCTCTCCTCGAGAGGAATAAAGTGGTCATCCTCGCGCGTCATAATGATAGTTTCGCCTTTGAGACGCCTCTTGAGCTCTTTTTCCAGCTCCCTGGCTACGCCGAGAACAATGTCCTTCTCTTTTAATCCTCTGTATCCGATACCGCCGGGATCTTTACCGCCATGACCTGCATCGATGATAATTGTATTGATTTCATAATCTGTTCGGGATCGCACACTCCTTTTCGGCGCAGCAGTATTCGTTCTATTCTGTCCCGGAGGTTCTTCAGGCCTGTTTTTAGAACCGGAATCAAGTGTAAATACCGACCCGTTGTATTTCCACGGCACTGCCTGTCCGAATACCTCCTGTAAAATAAGGTTAACGCCATCCGCTTCAACAGTCGGCCGATCATCGTGATTCCGCACGGGGTTTTTCAAATAGGCAATCCTGTTGCCGATATACACCCTGTTCGAGTTGCTGATAAAAATGATACTGTCAGATCCTGTGTCAATCCAGAATGTACCTATTGTGGGAGAGTACCGATGATCGAGATTGAGCGTTTCTACAACTGCCGTAAGCGGAACATCCTGCCTCCCTGCCTGGTTTCGCGGTGCCGCAGCGGAAAAAACCGCAAAAGCAACGGCCAGATGCACAAAGATGCTAAGCCTTTTTAATCCCGTAATACTCAAATGTGTCACCTAAACGCAGAAATTGTGCAAATACAAAATACAGTTTCACCAGAAGAAAATAAATACCCGAAGCGAGTGCGCCTCCGTCTGAAAACCTGTTAATCCCGATGCCCATTCTCTTATAAAACCTTTCAGGGTGAATGCCGGTGATGCAGATATTTTTTTTTCTGAACCCGTATTGTTTCAACAGTTTTATCAGGGTTGCCGGTCTCGTGTCAAAGTAGTGATCCGCAGGATGTGAAGACAGATACTTACGCCTGTTTAAACGATAGCTGATACCACCCCTGTTCGGCAGACCGATAGCAACAAGCCCGCCGTCTCTCAGCAGCAAACGTACCCTTTCAATTACTTTTTCGACATTATAAAAATGTTCTGCAACGAAAAAAAGCGAAACAACGTCGACAGAGTCGTTCTCATACTCCAAATCGAGAAAATTACCTGTTTTTACATCCAGAGAGAGGTTTTTTACTGCCCACTGTCCCGCGTAGGGGGATATTTCGACCCCCTCCACATCCCAGCCTCTCTCACGGGCGGTCTCTAGAAAAAACCCCATTGCACAGCCGATATCAAGAAGCCTCCCCTTCTCCCGAATATACCGCTCTATGATGTCAAGCCGTCTCCTGCCCGCTGAGGAAATATTCTCCCGATCCTCTATATACGTTTTGCCGTACAGCCTTTTGTACTCCGAAAGGAAGTAACTGCTTTTGGTGTACTTCGCGTCTTTACCTTCGCCAAAGGAGAACAGAAAAAGGTCCCCGCACCGCCGACACCTGAACAGGGTGTATGATTCGGTTCGTTTAAGCACAGCAGGCCTGCCATGTTTGAAGAGACAGTCGGTTCGTCCGGATGAAGCTGCCCTCATAATGATTGCGGCAACACGCGAAGCGCCCTTTCCATCGACGAGCGTTGCGCATTTCTCGGCATTTCTCCTGAGTGTATCTTTATCATCGACCACCTCTTTGAGCCGCGGTCTGAAATCCTGTTTTTCAATCCCGCCGAAGTACCCCAGGTTTACAGCCTGAACTTTTTCAGCGAGGATGAAGTGATACCTTGAGTGATTGAAAAGCACAACGGGAGTTCGGAGATAGAATGCTTCGTACATGGTCATGCCGAATGAAGTGATCAATACCTCGGACTGGGAAATCAATTCGAACAGGTCGGAGGGGTTATGAACGACCCGGCATTCACCCTCCACCGTCTTATGCCGGTAGAGCGGCCCAGTAACAACAACCGGCGTTATACCGATACTGTTAAGAACTGAAGTAACGTAACCGGTAAGATTGAAGGGATCCTCACCTCCGAAGCTGACAAGTACGCCGATCGACTTTACTGCATCAGAGGTCTGCAGTGTGCGAATTTTCTCATTGAGGATCAGGTAATCGGTTCCCTGCAGATTCCCATGAACGGAATTTAGAGCAGGAAGAGTATACATTGTAATAAATGAAAGCTCACCTCCCGGGCCGCAATCGTCAATCGATAGCACAGGCGCAATTCTGTTCAATGCAGCCATTTCACGCCTGCCGGTATTGCGCATATCTGAAACGATAAGGTCAACACGGCCCGCATCCTGAATCCGTCTGAAAATCTTCGTACCGGAAGGGAGGTTTATTCGCTCAGATAGACACTCTGCATCTCCGCGTGTGATGCAGAGGCTTGCAGAAAAAAGCGAACGCCCCACGCGAATCAAGGAAACGGCACGGGTTAAATGCCCAATCCCGTACGATGCACCACTGGCGGTTGCACCACTAGCTGTGCAGAAGAGCACCGTCGGTTTTATATCCACCCCTTTCCCCGTGTTCCATTGTCGAAGCTCAGCCGACGGCTGAATGGGTTCATCCGACCTTCGGTCGACAGAATAAAACTCATAATCACTCTTCACCCGAATCGAGATAGGCAATAACATCCCGCAATAGAATTGGCCGGCCCGTATAGAGTGCATTATAAATCCGTTTCATTTTCTCATAATCTGCGGGTGTATCGACAGTCAGCCGAATTTCTGGCCTGTGGAGCGGAGCATTGGGCCTTTCCCGGATAATTCTAAACTCCGTTTCATGGCTGTATATATACCTGGTGATATGCTCCCTTTCCTGCGGTTCCACAGCCCGTGAATGCGCATATAGCAGCGCAGCGCTCTTAATCACCTCAATCCCGGTCCCATAGGGAAGCCCGGGAAAGGTTGTCAGATCAGCATCCAGCTTGCGGTGGAGAAGCACAGTCTTATCGATATACTCGATGCATACGAGGGGATTGTCCCCTGTGGCGCGTATCACTGTATCAACGTTGTACTTTTTTACTGCACACATGTAGCGTGCAAGCACATCCTCTTCACTTCCGACAACAACATAGGCACCGTATTCCGTTGCGATCGTTTTGATAAAGGGAGCCGTATCTTCAGTGGTGGCAACAATGATCCCCTCAGGCAGCTTTGCATCCGAAAGCCTCTGTAAAATATGTTCAAAGATGCTTATGCCCTTCAGAGGAAGGAGCAATTTTCGATGCAGTCTGGTGGAGGAGAGTCTCACCTGGAGGATTATATAGGTGTTTCCCATTTGATTACCCGGCCTGCCTTAAAAATTGAAGGTATAGTACTCATCACAAACATCACACCAGGTATCGTATTTATTGCGGCAGTGATCGATATAGTGCGGCTCTCCTCTTTTCCATATATCGGCAATATCATCTTTGAATATGTTACCGAGAAGAATCTTTCCGTTTATATCCTGCTTGCATCGGGGGATATCGCCGTTGCTGAAAACGACGATGTCCCTCTGCAGATGCCAGCACGGCATTCTTTCGAGCGGCGCCAGATCCGATGATGACAGAGCAGGCAGAACGCCAAGATAGGAATTGTACTTCTGAATTATTACCTTCGCTCCTTCAGCCTCCCAGACATCATAAAATTTCAGCATCTCGTCCTCATTGCTGTCCATCCGCACAAACTGAACATAGACACTCTCCCGCTTTTTTGAAAGGAGATACCGTATGTTCCGCTCAACCCTGCCGAGCCCCCTGTCTCTGACACCATTGTACGTATCTTCCGTTACCGCATCTACCTGAAAAATAATCGATAGATTGTTCGAAGCAAACCCGGCGATAAAATCGGAAACCTGCGGTGTGCACTGTATACCATCGGTTTCAATGATAAGATGAACATCCCTTTTATCGAGCGACCGTTTTATTATTTCACTGACATCGGTATGCAGAAACGGTTCCCCAAGATAGGAGATCGAAACATGGAGCCCTCCGGCAAAATCAACGATTTTGTCCAGAACAGCGGCATATTCTTCGGCATACATCTCGCGTGGCTTTTTTTTTCGCAACGACAGCGGCGAATATACACATCTGCCATTCGCCTTAGGTGTAATTTCTATCTCTGCATAGGATGGAAGAGTCCTCACAACAGCAGGAGAATCCTCGAGTATGATGCAGAACTTGTCAAAACTGCACCAGGCGCCCGCCCGATCGATGATTCTCTGCACCAACAATCTGTTTCGTTTCTCCGAGGTTGTAAGCTCGAGCCGTTTCAATCTCATGTTCTGATGAGAAAAATAGGTTTCAATGTCAAAGGAATTGATTTCCTTTGAAACGGCTGTAAAAAACGAATCCCTCTTTATCGGAGTGTCGTCATCTTCGAGAAGCGTCGCGAGTTTGGGCAGCATCTCGATCTGCAGTATCTCAGGGGTAAATCCGATCGGAAATCCCTCGCCATACGTATACTCGGCTATCTCCTCACGGTGGACCATTTCCATCTTTTTCACAATTTCAATGTCTAAAAGCGGTGTGTCGAAAAAGAGGTATATGATGTACTCGTAGTTCTGTAGTGCTTTATACAGCCGGCTGAACACTTGTTTGGTTTTTCGGTTTTCAACAGCGATTCGCTTGATTCCGTCAGCTCTGGCCCCGATCAATCTCTCTGCAGTATGGTCGGTAACGATGAAAACATCATCTTTAACCAGTGAAAAAACTTTTTCGAGCAGTACCGAAATTCCGTCTGTCGAGCCGAACCTCCGGGCCCATGTTTCACCGGCGAGGAGGGAGTTGATCACAATTGCCTTATTCATAAGAGGTATACTACAGCAAAAAGAATGCTGCGTCAATTCTTAATGATTGACAAGGTCTTCAAACACCCTTACTCTAATTTTATGAATATCGAAAAAATGGATATATCCCGTCAGGATGTACCCCGGCATATCTATACAGTCGATGAACTGACAAAGAGCATCAAGCTCATTCTGGAGGAAAATCTTGGCGATATCTGGGTAAAAGGTGAGGTGTCAAACTGCAGAAAAGCTGCCTCGGGACATATATACCTGACACTGAAAGATGACAAATCAGTCGTACGTGCAGTTCTGTTCAGAGGTTATCAATCGAGTATCAAATTCGAGCTCGAGGACGGCCTGACCGTTATCGTCCATGGGAATGTAAGCGTCTTCGAAAAGCGCGGAGAGTATCAGATTATAATTGATTTTATGGAACCCGAAGGCCTCGGCGCCCTTCAGCTTGCATTCGAGCAGCTTAAAAAAAAGCTCGCTGAAGAGGGGCTTTTCGATGAGGCGTATAAGAAACGGATCCCTCCGTTTCCCGATACCGTGGGTGTCATAACCTCACCGACGGGAGCTGCAATACGCGACATTCTCAATGTAATCGGCAGACG
>CAZGJW010000137.1:0-8268 GCA_964525675.1 uncultured Spirochaetota bacterium | reverse complement strand
TTTCCGTATCCTCTTCAGTCCGTGGTTCATTGCTGCCACATAGTTGGATACTTCCCGGATATCCTCGAGAGGAAGAAGGAACGAGGTATCTTCACCTGAGAGGAGCTCCGAGCAATTTTCTTGACAAAATATCTTTCTGAAGTAATATAGTAGAGAAGAGGGGAAATGTAATTTGTGAAGTGTGATTTATACACAAGTTGAGCGCTTTTTTTATGTGGCAGTAGGGATATTTCTGTAAATCGTAATTTTAACTCTTCCTATCATTCACATTCGCCCTCAGGTTCTTGCTTTTATCTAATGTAACGTGTTACAATCATAATTTATTTGCCAGAGATTATACCGTCGTAAGCTCTGCACACAGTCTGTGACCTGAATAATGGGAAAATGGATATATTCGATTTCAGCATAGGGTGGATCGAGGAAGAAAACGATGTCCTCTTCCTCGATGCTCTCAGAAGAGAGTGCATGGCCCGGAACCTTCGCTTCTTCGAGATAAACGAGCTCTCGATCGATCGTGTGGTGGAGGACATCCGTGCGAGCAAGGTGAAGATACATTTCTACCTCGATCTTGCTTCGGAAACGGAAAACCTTGACCACTCCTTCACCAAGTTTGCCTATCTTCTCAAGGATTTCGGGACTAGGGTCGTGGCTGACCCAGACCAAGTGCGTTTTTCAGCGGATAAGGCCATAACCCATTTTAACCTTGTGAATGCCGGACTACCCGTACCATACACCGTGGTGATCCGGAACTGGGATCCTTCACGCAGGCTTACCATCGATGAGAAGGAAAGACTTGGGCTTCCCGCTGTGATCAAGCCCGCCATGGGCTATGGACAGCGGGGTGTAAAAATCATTGAGGAAAAACTGAGCCTGCAGGAGATCGCCGATGCTCGGAGCTTTAATCCAGGCGATCATTTCCTCCTCCAGGAGTTTGTGACACCGCAAACGCTCGAGGATTCGCCAGCATGGTTCAGAGTGTTTTACCTCTTCGGAGAGCTTTTTCCATGCTGGTGGAATCCGAAGACCGGAGCGTATCGTCAGGTCACCCTGCGGGAGTGCGAGCGGCACCGGCTGTTCCCCATGACCCGCATCGCTTCCGACATCGCCGATATCGTCCGTGTCGAGTGGTTTTCCTGTGAGATTGTCCTTGACAAGCGAACGAGGGGGTTCGTAGTCGTCGATTACATGAACGATCAGTACGACGTCTCTTCCCAATCCTTTCGTCCCGCAGGACTGCCCGATGACGTGGTACTGCTTTTGACGCGCCGCATAGCAGAGAAGGCGTGGCAGTGGGTAAGGGGAAGCGCACGTCTGCACCACCGGGCGGTCTGGTTTTCAGAGGTGCACCGGAGAAGGGAGGATCGGTGAGATGCGTGTCCACAGGCCCAGAAGGGTCCGAAAGGGCGACACGGTCGGTATAGTTGCGCCCGCCTGGTCCTTTGATAAAAAGCATTTCAAGCAGGGAGTGGAGACACTCAAGAACTTCGGATTCAGGGTCAGATACGATCAAGGCATATTCGAAAAATTCTGGTCTATGGCGGGGCATGACCGTGAGCGGGCGCAGCAAATAACCAGGATGTTCTCGGATCCGGAGATACGGTGTATATTCTGCGCAAATGCCGGATACGGTTCCATCAGGACGCTGCCCTTTATCGATAAAAGGGTGATCCGCGACAATCCCAAGGTGTTTATTGGATACAGCGATATAACCATACTGCTCGCCTATCTTCAACATGTGGCCCGAATGGTTGTGTTTCATGGACCGGTGGTGGCAGGTGAAATTCGACCGGATATGAATCCTCTGAACTCGGAGTACCTGCTCAGGGCCATTACTGAGGCGAAACCCCTGGGGAAGATTTCCTTTCCCGGTATGATAGTTATCAAAGGCGGCCTGGTGAAGGGGGTGCTCGTGGGGGGCAATCTTTCAATGATCATCAGCTCGCTTGGAACACCCTACGAGATCGATCTCCGACACCGAGTGCTCTTTCTCGAGGAGATCGGTGAAAGCATGGAGGTTATCGACAATCATCTGATGCAACTGAAACTTGCTGGCAAGCTCACTCAGCTGCGGGGTCTCATCATTGGAAGGATGCTCGATTGTAAGGATAGCTCAGGCAAGCACTACCAATTAGCTGACGTGGTGAAAGACGTATTCAGAGAACATGAGATACCAATTCTGAGCGGATTTCCCTCAGGACACAGGCTGCCCGGCCAGGTGAACATTACCTTGCCTTTGGGAATCATGGTGACCCTCGATGCGTATGAGTCATCAGTGACCTTCCATGGATCGGGAGTTCAATAGACCAAAAAGCCATTCGCAAACCGGGAGGTTTTGCAGGACATGTTTAATACCGGAACATGACAGTTTTCTCTCACTGACCAGAACTTCTCGGAGATGATAAAGCTGAAGTATGAGAAAGAGAAAGTAGATTTTAATGTATCCGGGGAGGATATGCGGTTTAAAAGCAGGAACCTGATGGAAGTGATGAGCGGGGGCAGAAAATAAAATAAAAAAGCTGGGCTGGTAGCTGAGGAAGGGATCGTAAAAGGGTCCCTTCCTTTTTTTGTTTTTAGATTGATGTAAAAGTTGACAGTAACTGAAAGCATCTTATTTCAGCGAAAGTTTTTGCTATGGGGGGGTCATAAACTTTTAGTAGCGTAGAATTTAATGGACCTGGCTTAATAAATTTTTCAACGCTTTGCATATAAAGAGAAAAGGCTCCTTTTACGATGTAATGGTAAAAAGGAGCCTCTTAATTAAAATTGATTATGGTGGTTGTACCCGATTAGCGAACCGCTTAGAGAAGCACTTGAGTGAGGAGTTTTATCTGCTGCTTCATAAATGACTGCGGAGTCTCATAACTGATACTGCTATGGAATCTGCTGCTTTCGTTGTGATAACTGACCGCTTTTTTCACTAATCGACGTAACTCCTCAAAATCTGTGGCCTGTTCTAACACGTCCCGCCACTCCTCCTTAAACCGTGAGAAAAATGCCTCGTTCACCACATTGTCCCCGTGTTCCCCTGTCCTGGAATAACTCAGATAAAACCCCTTGGAGAGCGCCTCCGAGGCATAATCGCTGCTTGTGTACCCCCCCCTGTCCTGACGGATTATGATTCTCTTGAAAACACGGATGCCAAATCGCTTGAGCCGTCTTACCGCTATCTTAAACGACCCTACCACCAGGTCCTTGTTCGGACTCTTGCCCAAATCCCAGCCGTAGATCATCTTAAAGAAAAAGAGAATGCAACTATATCGCTTTGATAGGAACTATACAAAAAAGAGAATAGAGAGATATACGAAGCATTAATAGGAGCACTTTCTATTAATATGTATAATTGCTTCTGCAACTTGTCCTATTGGTACATCATCTAATATAATATCAGCTACAATCGCTAAACGTGATGGCCCATTCCATTCTTCTGGTACACTGATTTTAAAAGTGGTCCATGTTTCTCCATTTGGATTAAGTTTAATATGTTGATTCATTGGTTCCGATATCCAAAACATAGGTAACTCTAATCTTACTCCTGCTGAGACTGTTTTATCTTTAAAATTACGGATATGTACTTCTATATTAAAACTTTCACCAACTTTCACTTTCAATTGATAAGGAATAAACCTTACCCAAAACGGATCAATACCTGCCCATTTTTCAGACTCAGGTAAAAGTCGATTGAAAAATACTTGTAGTTTTTGCGATCTGTATTTAAAGGTCATTAAATCATCCTTAGTCACGTGAAATACAGGGCCATGACCGGGAGCTATCAAATCTGGTTCCAGAGTTACAAGTATTTCTGCACATTCCATATGACTTTCAAATCTATGATAATTCCTAAAAATAAGAGGAGAGGCCATACATTTACCATTAATTCCTCCTGTGAATAAGCTATCTCCTGTGAATAGAATTTTCTTACCATCAATTTTTAACATACATAGTTGATGATATTCTGTTTGTCCCGGATAATGCCAGACTTTAAACTCAAAGCCACGCCAGTTAAAAACCTCACCATGCGATAGCCGACGATTCACTTGAATCGGTTTATTGAAAAGACACATAAGTGCGTAATTTTCAGGATGTTCGAGAACATCGGCTATCTTATCTATACACCAAACTTCTGTGTTGTAATGCTCAACTAAATGAGGGATACCGTGTACATGATCATCATGGTAGTGAGTTGGCATAACTACTTCAATCTTATTAAGTCCAAACTTATTTTTCAATTCAACAATACTATGTTCCATGAATCTCTGTGTTTCCCAGGATTCACGAAAGGTAAGATGGCTCCAAAAATGACTCCAGCCAGCAGCACCATAATCTATAAAAAATGCTTTCCCGGAATCTGCAATAATTGCATAAAAGGTACAGCATGCATTTGGAAATGCGATCAAATGATCTGTTAATATACATGGTGTAAAATCACTCGGAAAATGTGGAGAATCAAAAGGATAATTTTCTTTATCTAATACTGTGAGAACTCCCTCTTTACACCATTGATACCAATCATGAAGGTTTATCTTTAAAGTATCAAGCGATTTATTAGGATTATCGATCACATCGCCATGAGAAGGACATATCAAATCGGGATTTTCACGCTGAATAGTAACAATAGAGCTATACAATTGATCTACGCCCTCCCAACCCCCATATGAAGGCTGAAGATCATATAGATTCTGAAGCTTACCTCCCTCGCGCATCATATCACCACAAAAAATACATTTTTCTCCATCTATTTCTACAATTAAAGCTATAGAACCAAGCGTATGCCCAGGTGTAGGGAGCACCTTGAACCTATATCCGCGCCAAAAATACTCCTTGTAATCCTCAAGAATAGAGGTAACATGAATATTTCTTGTCACAGTGTTAATCGTTGAACGGGTATTATAGTTATCATATATATGTCGATTACTCCAAAAGGCCTCGCTATCTGAAAAAAGAGACAGCTCATATTCAGGGACATGTATCTTACATCCATGTGTTGCAAGTTTGTGAGCACCCTGGCATTGATCCCTGTGATGGTGAGTAAAAAAGACCATTTCTATCTTTTCAACATCTAATGACGACAATATATTGAGAATACTCCCATCACCACAATCAATCAGAAGAGCTTTTTTACCATCCTTTATTATATAAACATTGCAGGTGTTTTTATAAAAAAATAAATTTTCTGACAGCTTTTCAGCCTTCATATCGTTTAAACTTTACCTTTTAATCAATCAACAATTAATCATTCATAAAATAGTTATCTAAATTTTAATATTTAAAGAAATTCCAAGTGTTACTGTGAGGTTGAGTAGAGGCCGTAGCAATCTGATACAAAGTCATGTAAACCTGCACATTTAGAAAAATTGTTTCGTCACTCTGTACAATCTCATTCCCAGCAATCATAGGTCGCATTATCCTAATTCTGTTTTACTTAAATACGTATTATTAAGACGAATTCCATTAATAGAAGAACTATTAAAATGTAAACTGTTCCTTATTGGACCAGTTCCCCTTTTTTAGAAAAATAGGGGAACTGGTTTATTACCCGATTATAAAGTATATCTATCAATATTTCCCACATTCGTCTTCAATTGGGATAGCATTCTGGGCATCCCAAATAGGCTTTCGGACATCGCCCTCAACAATATAATATGTGCTCAAATTTTCTGGTGTAATAGCAACGGTGGGGGTTATCCAATATTCTGGAACCTCTTCATTATTGTAGAGAGCAACACAGGCTTCTATACATTCATAACCTGACTTTTCAGGAAGCATTGCTGCCTCAACCTTATAGGGCCCCCCTTTCTGCATCTCGTAGATGAAAGCCATTCCTTCACCTCCCATGCCACATACGACTAATTTACTTTCTTCGAGTCCAGCCCCACGATATGCCTGGAGCGCCCCTAGTGCAGAGTCATCATTACATCCAAAAATCACATTTATATTTGGATCAGCAGTGAGTGCATCAGTGGCTACTTGTAGAGTACTATCTTTAAGGCCCTGACCATCAAGCCGATGAACTAGTTCGGCATCAGGAACTTGTGTCCTTAATCCGTCCATAAATCCATCCACTCTTAGTATACATGGTCTTAATGCAGGAAGGTCAATTGCCATTACTCGGGCTTTCCCGCCAATATGTTCTTTAAAATATTTTCCAGTCTCAACCCCTCCTTTGAATCCACCATCATAATCACAAGGTGTTACAAGAGTTTTCATTCCTGCAACAGGGCTTGCTTGGACAACAACCGGTATGCCTTCAGCCTCTGCTTTCTTCAAAATAGGCACTGCGCCTTTTTGTTCTACAGGGGTGAGTATAATAACATCAACACCTTTGGCCATTAGGTCTTCAGCAAGCGCAACCTCTCTCGACATATCTAGATTCGCATCAACTATTTCAAGTTCAATTCCAAGCATCGAAGCTCTCTCCAGCGCACCTTTAGTCATGTTCTGGTACCACTCGTGCATTAAATAATTCACTACCCAGCCCACTCTTTTTGGTATCTTTCCAGAAGGCTTTTCAGCCTTTTTCGCCGCACCAGCGAAAGCAACTGTAGCGAATAAAAACACAACGAAGATAGCAACAATGATCATAATAATCTTATTACTTTTCATTTGAAACCTCCTTGATAAATTATTTATATAAACTGTTCAATGAACAGCATTTTAAGTGACACTCTACAATTTTTAAAATTTTAGCATAGACACCCTTTAAAATTTTAATTGATAGGTTATTATGATAAAGTCAAAGATCGGCAGGATCTTTGAAAAGTGATGCTTTGTAAAAGCAGCAGATGACTGTATACTGCTCTTATTCCAACAACCCGGGAGTAAAAGGGCAGTAGATGACCTATAATTTTTCTGTGGCGCATAGCAACCACGTTGATAGGTTTGGTCAGAAGCCTGCGTAAGCTCGGCTCCTCCTTACTGCACCCGTACCAATAAGATAGCACGCTTTTGCAATGCTGGATAGTAGAATGGAAACAACGCATAACTACCAGGGCCGAAGGTCCTCGTCAGGGGATACCCTGATTCTTTTTCTCCCTCAAACAACGAGGAGGAAAAAATGATAACCAAGTTTCATGGCATTGATCGTCACAATAAGTATTCTACCATATCCGTATTGAACTGTAAAGGAGAATAAATTGATTTCAAACAGAAGTGCTCTGACTTTAAAGGGTATATTGACAGACTTGGTCCCGAAGATGCAGTGATTATTGAGGCTTCAACGGGGGCTTTCTACTGGGCGGATCGGATAGAATTAAAAGGTGCTGTATGCTATGTCATTGATCCTCACAAGTTTCGGATAATAAAGGATTCGTGGAATAAGACAGACAAACACGATGGTGTGCCACGAAGGCCACCTTTCTTGTGGGTGAAAGTCCCACGATGGCAATTACCTGTTCAGCCATCTAGTGGGAAGTGCATGTGAGAGGGGTAACTCTCTTACATGAAGCCACTCGACAAAGGTTCTGTAAGGAACTACGCAAAATGCGGGCCGTACGATGAGGAACCTAGATGTAGCGCCGTGAAGGTCTACCAGAGGGATCTGGGAAATGGAGATGCCGAGCTACTCGTCTTGTTGGCGAAGGCTGCAAGGATGGGATTTTTTAACAGGCATATGGGCCTCATTCATCTCCCGGCGTAGCAGGGGCGGCACGTATGAAAGAGGGGTGGAGAAACGTTCTATCTTAAACTATGTGAGATTCAACACCTGACCATCCTGTCGATACTCAGCGCCTCACCGATTATGTTCGCAGAAAGTGGCTGAACAACATCGGGTAGCTGACTACGCAGAGGTATACTACGGTCACGAAACCCAAATAGACACGGAAGAGATGGCTGATACAGTTCTTTCAGCGGTTACGAATCTGATCGAAAGCGAACGGTTCGGGAGGTTTGCCCAGCAAGCATCAGCTGCAACTGAGCCTTGGATTATCGATCCAGAGGGCTTCGGGGAGACCCAGGTAGAAGGTCTTAAGGCCTACTGCAAGGTCGATTTCATGATCCCTAAACAGGATCACCTGCACATCTTTGACTGGAAGACCGTCAAGGAGCGCGAGGGCAAGCACTGCATCCAAATGCGTGGGTACGCTCCCTTGTTACCCTGCGGTACCCATGCCCAGGTAACTCACAGACAAGGTGCTCAATGTGGTCCTGAAGATCAGCTTCCCGTTTTTGTTCCCAGAGGGACAGCTCAGTGGGTTTGTAGTAATATTATTGTCACCATTTCTAAAATTATGTGAGATATGAATTTCAGTCTACCAGGCTAGATTCTTCCAG
>CAZGJW010000136.1:0-8328 GCA_964525675.1 uncultured Spirochaetota bacterium | reverse complement strand
CGACCCCTAGTTCCCAAGACTAGTGCGCTAACCAAGCTGCGCTACATCCCGACTGCGCGACAGAAACAAAATTTATCATTGTTAAATTGCAAAGTAAAGCAAAAATAGGCGATGGCCCTCACCTCGCAGAGATGCGAACCCAGGCCGTATTTATCTCAATACCACTGATATATACAGTATCGAATCTTTTTGGTCCACCCTGAGCAAGCCTGCTGAGGATGAAGCGGGGAACCCTGAAGTTACCGATTCGAAAGTCGGAGATGCTGTACACGAGACCGCCATCCAAAGCGTGTATATCGGCTGGAGTATACGCGCGGGGAGAAACACGAACAACCAGATAAACACGGCGGCTATAAAACCTGCTATAAGCAGACCGATTATGAGAATTGCTTTCTTGATCATTGTATCCCCCATATAACGCTGCTTTTTGAAACGGGTCTCAGGCTGTCAAAAATGGTAACCTTATTGAGTGATACCAGTGTAATTATTGCACGAAACCTGATCAAGAAATTGGGGTAGCTGAAACCATAAATTGTTATTTTCTTAAAAGTTGCGGCACTCAGCCGTTGAACACTGGCTTATAAGATAGTTGATTTTTATGTGCCTTGGTAGTATTTTAGTTTAAAGAGTAAAACAATGAACGAGCCTCTTTTCGATGGGAAATTCTGCAAAAGCAGAATGGTTCCGGGAAAAAGGAGGCTTTTTTTTTGAACGAAGAGGAAATGATATACCATGAACACCTTCAGAGAAGAAAAAAATGAAAAGGTATGTAAAAGCGAAAATAACAGGTAAAACAGGCTTCCAATTTAAGAGAAGATTCTATGAGCAGGTTATACATGAAGACAGTATGGTACGGGGTCAGATATTAAATTTTATCAAGGAGGGGAAAAATGAATAGAAAATATTTTCTTTTTATCTCTTTTTGGCTTTTGATTTTTTTTCTTATACTACTCTCGGGATTTAAAAACCAGCAGCCTGCTGCTGAAACTTCTTCACCCAAGCAGAATGTAATGGCGTTTACACCGGTAAAGGTCCAAATAATGATAAGAACTGAGAAGGAGGTTTTACACTACGAAAGGGTTTCTTTTTACAGAGAAACGGATTTTTCTGAAATTTCCAAATCAACAAAGAAATTTTCATCTAATGTAATTGCAAACTTCAAAAAGGGTGTACAACGATATAATGTAGAGGCTTTCAATTGTACCTGTGAATTGAATACAACAGAGCATTCACAGATATTAAATTGTGATGTAAAAGGCCCCATGTACAGTGCCAACTCTTACGATTTTCACTGGCTTTTAGAGGAATTGCCTTTCGACCTCTATCAATTCACACAGAGCGAGAGGGAACTTAACTATAATGGGAAAATTAACGATATTCACACAAAAATCAGACTTATATTTGGTTTTCCAATAGCGCACTGCCATGAGCATGTCTGGCCAGCACGTTAAAGGGGCTCTTATTTTACACAAAAAAGGGGCCCATAAAAACCAGAAAGGTAATATTCTATCTTGAGGGAATTGAACAAAGTATGGTGGTTCATACAAGTAAGGGAGGAGTGCTTTTTGTGGACTGTTCGCACCCACGAATGCACATTATTCTTACCACCGCATCACAATTCGATACGATCTATGCTATCATTGGAGGACTTCACGGATTCAGGGATTTTGTTCTTTCCAAAGATCTTGCACTGATCTGCCCCACTCATTGCACCCAGCATAAGACAAAGCTTAAGAGGCTCTATCTGGAAAAGTGTTTAGAAGGGGGGTGGTGGGAGAGTAATAAAAATAGGTAAGTGAACTTGTCAATCGCAATAAAGTACTTTCACTTACCTATTTTATTACAATTTTGTATTACCGTCTTCTCCCGGCCATACCACGACCACGGCCATACCCGAAATAACCTCCTCGCATGCCGAAACCCCTGCGAGGATAATAGGGATATGTCATGTATGGACTGTAGGTCGCTTGAGGCAAAGATCCTGCATAAGTAATCCCGAACCCAAGACCTGGACGGCCTCCATAGTGATTCATATACCCGGGTACTGGATAGCCGGCGCAGTAACCAGCGGCCCTTCCTGTCATAGGCTCCATTCCAGCAGGACCAGTTCTATCTCCTAAAGGCATAATATATCACCTCCCCCTTGATTAAGGTTTATACAATGCTATATCCACAGTAAAACCACAAAATCAAGATTTTTTGAACAACTTTATATCGTTATTTTAATTGGAAATTAAAGTAAAGATAAAACATTTTAATTCCCCTTTTTTTGTAAGGTATATATTTTTTCATAGCAGAGAGGTGCTTATGAAACTTGATTTGGAATGTATACCGTGTTATATACGGCAGGCTCTTGAAGCAATCAGAATGGCAACAGATGATAAGAAACTGCAGGAAGAAACACTGAGAAAATGTTTAATTGCTGCATCAAAGTTTGATACCGATGGTATTGGTATTTTAACAAATACAAGAATTCACACAATAATAAAAAGAATAGCAACGGGTGGCGATCCCTATAAGGAAGTAAAAGAGAAATTCAATAATATCTGTCTACGTATGACTGCTGAAATTAAGCAGATTATTGAGGAATCACATAATGCTTTTGAAACAAGTCTGAGAATAGCACTTGCAGGTAATATCATCGATTTTGGACAGGGTACCAATTTAAGTGCAGCCATTATACGAAAGGCAATAAAGCATGCTTTGTTTCAACAATTAGATAAAAGAAAAATTAATAGTCTAAAAAAAGAAATTAATGAAAGAAAAAAAATATTATACATCGGTGACAATGCAGGAGAGATAGTCTTTGATAAAATCTTTATAGAAGAGCTTCCAAAAGATAAAATAACCTATGCAGTAAGAGGTGGACCTGCGATGAATGATGCGACAATGGAAGATGCTCAAATGATTGGCATGAATACTATTGTTAGAGTAATCACTACTGGCATTGATATGCCGGCGGCTGCTCCTCCTCTCTGTTCTAAAGAATTTGTAACTGAATATAAAAATTCAGATCTTGTCATAGCAAAGGGACAAGGAAATTATGAAGCACTCAGTGATGAGAAAAAAAATATATTTTTTCTCCTGAAAATAAAGTGCCCTGTTATTGTAAGAGATTTTAACAACAAATACAGGGTTGGCGATATCGTTGTGCATAGCATATAATAGAGTACAGGAACTGAAAAATGACCACCGGTGCTAGGAATAGTGAGAATAAGAGCGCTGGCAACGGGAAAAAAGCCGGAGAGAAAATCCAAACGATGCTCAGGCTGCTCAAGAGCTTTCCCGGAGACGACGTTTTTGCCCTGCTGACCGATTACTTCTTCCACCCCGATAGCGAAGTGAGCAGAGAGGCGATGCAGTCGTCCGCTGTTTACGGCAATGTTGAAGCGGTGGGACATCTGTTTTCAATAATTAAAAAGAGCCCCGCCGCCCTTAAACTCGAGGCGATACGAACTTTCGCGGCGATCAGGGTCCCCGGGACGGTTGAGCATCTCGTGCAGTATTTCACCACATTCAAGGAAATTGAGCTGAAACGCGAGATTCTTAATGCGGTGAATGCGATTCAACCGAAGCATGAACGTGTGCTCGAGCTCAACAGGGGTGTACTTTCAGATAAAACAGGAGGGGAGAGCCTTCACATAGCAGCCGTGCAGGGACTTATCGATGCCGATGATTTTGTCTTTCTGGATTTCTATATCTCCAACGCACTTCCCGCCGTACAGAAAGCGGTGTTTTATCATATTGTAACTTCAGGTTCCGACAACGTCTCCTCATTTCTAAAAAAACTGGAAGGAAGGGGTGAAACAATTTCAGAACCGGCACGTGCCGCCTTTTTAAGCGCCTGTCTTCTCAGGGAAAAAAATCCAAGCCTTCCGTTTATTCTTGACGTGCTCTCAGGGTCTACAAAAAGCACACTGCTCGAGTTTTTCGATCTTCTTCGGAACAACATCTGGCAGTGTGTTTTCGTAAAAAGTTTCTTTCGTTTTCTCGTGATGGTTCCCTTTGTCGACAGAGAGGTGGAATCGGTTATCGGCGATCTTATCCGCACAACCATAGAAGTCTTCAGGGAGAGATCACCTCATGCCTTGAATGAATTGCGAACCGTTGTGTCCGTTCACCTTGATAACTCGTTTAAAAAAGCGCAGATCGGCCTGACCTCGGTTAAAAAAATATCAAACCGGGAAGAACTGCTTCCCCTGTTTTTACGGCACTCTATTGAAAAATATTGTCCCACAGCGATTGTCGAAAATATGCGCGCCCTATTCAGGAAAGAAATAACCGGAGATGCCAGGTTGCTCATGGAAAAACTTACCTGGTTTATCAGCGAAGGAACAAAAAGCGATGTCAAAGCGTTTCGAGCCAGTATCCCTCTTTTTCTTGAAACAGATAAGAAACGGCGTTACCGGATATATACCGTTATGAGGAATACCGACCCGCAGGTTTCAACGCATCTCCGGAGATTGGCAAGACTTTTAAAGGCTGCCGGATTTTTAGACATGAAAGGGTCTCTGAAAAAAATCCGGGAGACGTATATGTTTGCGCATGAACAGCAGGTGCTGTACCTGGAAAAGGCTGCAATAGTTACCCTGTGCCAGCTCGGATCAAAGTATATAATGCGACAAAGCGATCAGGTGTTTGAAAAGCCGTCGGTTGAGAGGGAATTCCTCAAGAGCTTTATACGGGGCGCGCAGTACCTTCCGACTCCTTATGCTGCCGAACAGCTCATCAGGCTGCTTTTTCTTCCGGATATCGTTCCCGGGGAGAGATCCCTCGGTATTGAGGTGCTTGCTTCAATAAATCTAAAAGGAAATGAGGCTGCGATACATCGCCTCTTCCGGGTATTTGAAGCCGGTTATTTCGAGCCCGGGGAAAAGAAAAAGACGGCCGAGATCATTGCGGTGTACGGGGGATCCGGCTCTCTTCGCACCGCCCTTGGATACCTTGACAGCCGGGATCCGGAACTGAAGAGAACGGGCATGGAAATTATCAGGAAGAGGGGTAAAATCGACAGGAGTATATCCCGCGATCTTGTTATCGGTAAGCTCTATACGCTTCTGGAGGACGATACGCAGACGGTGAAGGTCGATGCGCTCACCACCCTCCTCATGCTCGGGGATGACTACGTTGAAAAAGTGGCATGCGACTGGCTTTCGTCATCCGATACAGCGCTGGTACCTGATGTCCTGAGCGCTCTATCCGGCCTGTTTCGACGATCTCTGTTGAGGCCGGTTGTTCAGCAAATCAGGTCGGATAATCATGAAATTCGGGAAGCGGCGTGTAAGCTGCTCTGTGAGCAGGCTCAAAGCCCGTTTGCCGAAAAGATAAAAACTGCCGTTGTTGATGAGCTTATCACCGTTCCTTTTTCAGACAGGGCGCCTGGGAGGGCAAATGGAGCCACAGTCAGCCCGGAAGAGCCTTTTCTTCACCCGAAATTCGAGTTTCAGCTGAAGCGGGAGCGCTCGCAGAATCTCACTGTTTTTTTCATAGATATGGTCGGCTATACCAAAAAAACTGCGCATTCCGATATTACAAAGCTCATGTCGCTTGTTAAGCAGTTCGATGAAACGGTTATTCCAACTGTCGGAACCTACAACGGCCAGATTGTCAAAAAGATGGGGGACGGCATTCTCGCCGTGTTTAAACATCCGGTGAATGCGGCAATAAGTGCGCTCGAGATTCAGGGGAAGATCAGGGAGTACAACCTCCATGCCGTGGAGGAGGAGAAGTTTTCGGTGAGGATCGGTATCCACTCAGGATCAGTTTTGTGGAGGGAGAATGACATATACGGCGATGTGGTAAACACGGCTTCACGTCTGGAGGGTGCAGCAGTTCCAGATGAGATACTTGTTACAGACACAGTATATGCTGAGGTCCGCGATTTTATCAATTGTGAATCGAAGGGCGAAATCTCTGTAAAGGGCAAGGAGGATGCGATATCGGCATATGTCCCGAGGGGGGTTGTAAAGGATGTAAAGGCGTTGCTTGAGATTAGAAACAGCAATATCGATTCACTCAAAACCGTGAGGGATGGCGGGTCGATTGAACATCTCAAGAAGGCGCTCTTCAGCCCCCGGTTTTTCATTCCTGCAGGTATGGAACATGTTGCAGAGATAGCGGATATGGTGCAGAGTCTGTTCAGGGAGTTGTCCGCGGCGGCTTCTGAGATTTCTCATGACTTTCACGAGGAGTATTTGTTCAAACGGTATCTCCAGGACAAGTGGAATGAAACCCTTGCCAGGCTACGCGGTTTCGGCAGGTAATGGAGACCGTGTGCGGCCCGAAGAGCTTCATTCAGCTGATCGTAGGTCGGCAGGTAACAGCCTGATATGCTCCGGCGGAATGAAGATGCGAACAGATGCGCCCAACCGATTGAAGCTGCGGATGTCGTTTGTCGAAGACAGTTTGGCCGTATATCCTCCATGTTTCGTTTGCACGCCTACTATCATGTTTTCACCGATGTACTCGTAAGTAGTAATTTTCCCTGAAATACTGTTTGCACTGCCTCCGTTTTGATCGATCGTGCATTTTTCCGGTCTGAAGACAAGGGTCACCTCCGATCCCGATGCATGTTTTTTTCGGCAGCGAACGGTGAATTTCCCCTCCGGCGTCAGCACCTCAAATACAGGTTCAGCGGGTCCCGGTCCGGCGGCCCTTACTATCCTCCCGTGTATTTTGTTCGACATACCGACAAAACCGGCGACAAACAGGGTCTGCGGTTCATTATAGATGTCGTACGGACTTCCCGTCTGCTCAATTCGACCGCGGTTCATGACAGCGATGCTGTCGGAAAGCACAAGCGCCTCCTCCTGGTCGTGCGTAACGTATACGGTCGTAAGGCGCACCTCCTGCTGTATACGCCGGATCTCCGACCTGAGCTCTTTCCTTAATTTCGCATCCAGGGCGGAAAGAGGCTCGTCGAGAAGAAGGAGCCGGGGCCGGGGAGCCAGGGCGCGGGCGAGTGCGATGCGCTGCTGTTCACCTCCCGAAAGATTCGTTACGGATCTCGACTCGTATCCGGAGAGGCGGATGAGCTCCAGCAGCTCTGTAACACGTTGTTCGATTTTTTTCCGCTCCCAGCCGTGCATTCGCAGACCGAACGCGATGTTGCCGAATACGTTCAGGTTGGGAAAGAGCGCATAGTCCTGAAAAACCACGCCTATGTTCCGCTCGTGCGGCGCGCGTGCCATGATGGATTTGCTGCCGATTCGTATGTCCCCGCTGTCCGGAGATATAAATCCGGCAATCAGGTGAAGTGTGGTCGTTTTGCCGCAGCCGCTAGGACCGAGGAGTGTAAGAAGCTTTCCCTGCTCGACGAAAAACGAGAGGGCCATGTTGAATTCCGGGTACTGTTTTGTCACCTCTTTTAACCGGAGGCTCATAGTTTTTCATCCTTATGAAATCTCAAACCCCATCCTATCTATAATAAAGAAAACGAGAAAACATATCGCCATGAGAACCGTGCCCAATGCACAGGCGGCAAAATAATTGTACGATGATATCAGCCGGTATATGGCAATGGGCAATGTTGTAAGCTTCGGGCTGTAGAGCATGAGGGTGGCGTTTATTTCTCCGATCGAAATGGCGAAGGCGAATGTTGCACCTGCTATGATGCCCGATTTTATCATGGGCAGCTCTATGCGCCAGAATGTTTTCCAGCGGTTAGCCCCGAGGCTCGACGCTGCCTTGATTATAGACGGGCTGATTTTTCTGAATACGGCGCTCGTCGACCGGATGACAAAGGGGTATGCGATGACCGTATGGGCGCATGCTATGGCGTACCATTTTCCTGTAATTTCAAACGTCTGATTCATGCGAATATATCCGAGCCCGAGCATAATTGTCGAAATACCGAGCGGGAGCATGGCAATGGACTCTAAAAACCCGCCGAACGGGATTTTTTTCCTGCTCGTAAGATATGAGATTGCCGTCCCGACTGGCAGGGAAAAAAGCACCGTCATGAAACCAAAAAAGAGGCTGTTCTTGATCACTGCGCCGTAAGAAACGGCGATAGCCCTCTCCCGTGCATTGGTGAAGATCAGTTTGTACCAGCCGAGCGTATATGAGAATTGTGAAGCGCGGCTTGATTTTTCGAGGAAGGAGTAATGAACTGCAGCGAGCATCGGTGCAATGATCAGTGAAAAGACAAGGGCTAAGTACAGGATGACGGCAGGCCCGTATGCCGACCTGAGTATGCTCGAAAGCCTTGGGTGCTCGAACCGGAGTTCGACTTTTTCTGCAAAGCTCACCCTGTGCTGGAGCTTGATATACACAAACATGAAGATAACGGTGAAGAGTGCCTCCCAAAGTGCAAGCGCGCTCGCCCGG
>CAZGJW010000135.1:0-8357 GCA_964525675.1 uncultured Spirochaetota bacterium | reverse complement strand
ATGCCCTGCTGGATGAAGCGAATACAACCCTTGATATGGAGAAAAAAAGAACCATCTACCGGCATCTCCACGCAATCCTTGCAGAGGATGTGCCATATACCTACCTGTGGACCCTTACGAATTATGCAGCCTATAACAGGAAGGTGAGACGGGTGGAGATTCATCCGACCCGTTTCTTTACCTACGTGAGGGAGTGGTATATCCAGAGAGGGGGAGGATGACACGTTTCCTGAAGATTATCGTGAAAGAAGTCATCAATACATTCCTCCTTGTCATTGGTGTGAGCGCTCTCCTCTTCTTACTTTTCAACATGATGCCCGGGGAATTCCTGGGAAAAGGGGAAGGGGTTCGTTCCTTCCTGCTTCTCCTTAAAAGGCTATTCACCCTGCATTTCGGTGTTTCTATTGTTTCGGGAATCGATATCAACAGTATAGTCTTCCCCGCATTCAAAAATACGCTGATTCTTACCGTTGGTGCCCTGTTTATTTCTCTTCTGCTTGCAGTTCCCATTGGGATCTTTTCCGCATTCAGAGGATTCAAAACATACTCCTGGCCCCTTTCGATGCTTTCATATATCGTATCGTCGATACCGGTTTTCTATTTCGGCTACCTCGTGCTTTATCTGGTATCAAGATACACGGGATACCTGCCGATCTACTACGTGCAGAGCAGTGGAAAGGGCAGCAGAGTTCTGGCGTATATGCTTCCGATTCTTGTTCTCGGCCTGGGGAACAACTCCATCTGTGAAATTGTTCGTCTCATTACTACTGAACTGGACAGGGTAATCAGCACAGACTATGTTGCCGATTCCAGAGCGCGAGGCGAGTCGATTCTTGCAAGTGCGGCAGGTGAGGGCATTCTTATACCACTTGTATCAATTGTATTTTCAAAGGTGCCGTTTATTATAGGCGGAGCCGTGATCGTTGAACAGGTTTTCAACTGGCCCGGCATGGGAAGACTGGCCTATCAATCGACACTCGACAGGGACATGCCTGTTCTCATCGTTATTGCCTTTCTTTCAGTCCTGATGGTGCGGGTGGGGATGATTGCACGAAATATACTGCTCTTTCATCTGAATCCGAGAGAGGCGTAAGCATATGAAACGATTCTACTACGAAGAGGAACAGGTCGATGTAGAGGAGTTTCATGTTCCGATATACAGAAGGGCAAGTGTTCGTGATGTTGTCTCCATAGGATTCGGCCTTTTTGTTGTTGCGTATCTTTTTATCTTTTATTTCATATCGATAACCAATACCTTTATCCAGAATCCGATGGACGTGCATATTGGTCAGATGTTTCAACGTCCGTCGTTTGAGCACCTGTTTGGAACAGATTTTCTCGGACGCGATATATTTTCAAGAATTGTCAAGGGCACAGAAGCATTTTTTGTTCCCGGGCTGCTATCAATAGTCATCTCGACCTCTTTCGGTCTCCTCTTCGGTATCGTCACCGGTTTTTACCCGAAAATCTTGTCGAGAATAATCTTCTATTTTCTAAATGTCATAGACTCAATCCCGCGCCTGATTTTGATTCTCATTATCATCGTGCTGTTCAGGCCGTCAATATACCTCATAATGGTTTTTGCCGGTATAACGAGCATTCCTAAAGTGACCGTTTATATACAATCGAAAGTGGAGATATTGAAAAACCAGCGGTTTATTGAAGCGGGCAAGGCTCTCGGCCTTTCACCGGGAAGCATTATTTTAAAACATATTGTATGGCTTTCAGCGAAATCTGTACTTATAATCCATGCAACACTGGGGATGGGAGAGGCCGTGCTGATCGAGACGTCACTCTCATATCTCGGCTTCGGTGTTCAGGAACCCGATCCGAGCTGGGGGAATATGGTTGCTATGGGCATCGATTTCTTTTTCCAGGGCAGGCTGTGGTTGTCGACAATTCCCGCTGTGGTCATCCTTACAACAATTATGGGACTCTATTTACTCGGTGACGGACTGAACTCCATTTATAATGAAAAGGTTTCACGATAATGCCGTTAATTGCATCGTTGGGCGGATTGAAGGTTTATTTTTACGACCAGAAAGACAAGCGGTTCATTCGTGCAGTGGAAGATGCATCGCTGAGTATTGATGAAGGCTCTGTGCTGGGATTGGTTGGCGAATCAGGGTGCGGCAAGACCGTCACTGCGCTTTCCATGATGGGACTCGTTGATTCCGAACCAGGTATCGTGGGAGGTGAGTTCTATTTTCGGCCGAAAGGGGATGACAGGAGGTCCGTCATACACGCGATTCTACGCGGCTTCAGGGAATCGAGGAACTACAGACGGGGGGAGCTTGTTAATCTCTTCTATGGACTCGAAAACTTTATAGAGTTTCGGCATAATCCCTTTACAATGATAAAGGATAACGAAAAATGGCTCCGCAGGCACAACCGAATCATGGAGTACATCCGGGGAAGAAATATTTCGATGATTTTTCAGAATCCGCTTCGAAGCCTCAATCCTTTTACACCGGTCGGGGCTCAGCTCATGAAAACCATCGGGCGATTCAACCATGAGAAGGATGAGAATGAGATTTTCGAAATGGCCATGGGCCTTCTGCGGTCTACACTGCTGTACAATCCGGAAAGTATTATGAAGATGTACCCCGGCTCACTCTCCCTGGGTATGGCGCAGAGAGTCATTATTGCAATTGCCCTTGCGTCAAATCCGACCCTTCTCATTGCCGATGAGCCGACTTCCGGACTCGATACCACGAACAGGTATAGGATCATCGATCTTCTCGAAACAATCATTGACAAAATGAATCTTACGCTTGTGCTCATATCGCACAATATACACATTGTCGGGCTTATTGCAACAAATGTAGCTGTCATGTATGCGGGTATAATTGTGGAGAGCGGGGGCAAGCGGGATGTACTAGGAAAGAAGCACGGACCGAAACATCCGTATACACGGGCCCTCGTTTCCTCAATGCCGACGGATTCGGATATCAAGAGGGGCAAGCGGCTGCGGGTGATTCAGGGTACTGTGCCGGATAATAAAATAGCAATACGTGGCTGTCCCTTTATAGATAGATGTCAATACGCAAAGGGAAAAATCAGGAGGAGGTGCAGGGAGAAGTGTCCTGACCCTGTCGAAGTTGGGAAGAATCATTTAATACGCTGTTATCTCTATTATTGACACGAGGGGGGTATGAAGGAGAGCGAAGGTACATGCGCGGATTGTCTGCAGGGTTTGAACCTGACCAAATACTTTTACGGGAAGGGCAGGAGGATCGAAGCCTGTAATGATGTATCGATCTCGATTTTTCGTAAAAAAACGGTGGGGCTTGTCGGTGAATCTGGTTGCGGCAAGACAACGGTGGGACGCCTTCTCCTTCGGCTCATTAATGCTGATTCTGGAGAAATATTGTACAAAGATATCAATCTCTCCGCCATTTCAGAGAAAGATATACGGCCTCTGAGAAAAAATTTTCAGATGATATTTCAGGATTCCAAATCCGCTTTCAATCCCCGTATGAGAGTATTCGATGCCCTTCGGGAATCCATAAGGCTGTACGAAGAGATGAAAGCCAGGGAACTCCGGGACAGAGTAACGGCGATCATTTCCCGGGTCAATTTGAGCAGAGGCACACTCCAAAACTTTATCGGGAACCTCTCCGGTGGTGAGCTCAAACGTCTCGACATTGCCCGTGCGCTTACCATTCATCCCGAATACCTCATTGCGGATGAGCCGCTCACTCTGCTTGATATATCGATTCAGGGTCAGATTGCCCAGTTGCTTATGGAAGTACAGGAAACGGAAAGCACCGGAATCCTTTTTATTTCACATGACCTCCGGATGGTTGAGATGCTCAGTGATACGGTTGCGGTTATGTACAGAGGCAAAATCATAGAGCGTGCACCCAAGAAGGATATAACAGGAAGGCCTCTCCATCCATACACCCGACATCTCTGGAATCCCAGGAGTTCACTCTTTTTTATAGGTTTCCGCGAAGGTGGTTGTGTGTACAAAAACAGGTGTTTTCTCTTTCAGAAGAAGGAGTTTCCGCCTATTTGTTCCGAAAAACAGCCTGACCTGCTCGAGCACAGAAAAGGGCATTACGCGGCATGTCATTTTGCCGGTGAATAAGCGCACTGGCGTTGAAACTCTGTATTCTGCAGATATAAAAGAATCGTGTATATAAATGTAAGGGTATCATGGAAAACAGACACATAGCGCGCTCGGCCTTCAGTATCAGTTCGGTTACCTTTGTTTCGCGCGTATTCGGCCTCGTGCGTGAATGGCTGAGGGGCTATCTTCTCGGTACTTCCGGAAGTTCGGATGCATTTGCGCTCGCCTTTATGTTTCCGAATCTGATGCGGCGGCTGGTCGGTGAGGGGGCGCTGATGGCCGCATTCATACCCGTTATTTCCGAGTACATTGAAAAAAGGGATAAAAGGGAACTGGATGACTTTTTATACAGTTTTTTTTCGATTTTACTCGTTATTCTCATTGTTATTACGGCGGCAGTCTTAATTGTCGCGCCGTTTCTTCGGTTCTTTCTTCCCCAGTTTACGAAGATCGAGGGTAAGATCGAGCTTACCGTTCTTCTTACCCGTGTTATGTTTCCCTACATGCTCTTCATCAGCCTGGCTGCCCTGTCGCAGGGAATTCTCAACGCACACAAAGTATTTATCCCGTCTGCGGTTACACCGATTTTACTGAATATTTCAATTATCTCCTTCGGACTGCTTGCAGGAAATAGGTTTTCCGATCCGGCTATTGCCCTTGGGGTAGGTGTAATCACCGGCGGAGTCATTCAGTTCTTTTTTCAGTGGCCTTTTTTAACGAAGAGGGGGTTCAGCTACAGGCTTCATTTTAATTTTCACAGCCAGGGGGTGAAGAGGGTCTTTATGCTTATGGTACCCGGCGCCATTGGTGCCGGTGTGTACCAGATCAATGCACTCGTTTCCCAGTTCATAGCGGCTTTCTTAAAAGAGGGTACGGTTGCTGCGTTGAGGTTTTCACTTACGCTCATAGAGCTCGTGCTCGGTATATTTGTCATTTCTCTTACAACGGTAATACTCCCGGTTCTCTCGGAAAAATCGGCATACAATGACAGAGAGGGGATGAAGGATACACTTCGATATGCACTGCGCCTGATGTTCGTTATTACCATGCCTGCAATGGCCGGGCTTATACTGCTACGGTATCCCATTGTTATAATGCTGTTCAGATACGGTAGATTTACCGCTGATTCCGCATCGCTCGTCTCATATGCGCTTCTGTTTCACGCGGCAGGCCTACCGGGCATCGGGGGAAATCGGGTTCTCGTGCAGATGTTCTACTCCATGAAGGATACGAAAACTCCCGTCTACGTGGCGGGAGCCTCCATGATAATAAATCTTTTGCTATGCTACTATCTGCGGTATCCGCTCGGGATAGGTGGTATAGCTCTTGCGGGAACCGTATCTTCCTACTGCAATCTATTTCTCCTTATCTTCCTATTGCGAAGGAGAGTCGGTGTCATCGTGGACAGGGCAGTCTATATTTCACTTGTAAAATCCAGTACAGCAGCAGCCTGTATGGGCGCTGCAATACTGGTACTGTATATGCGATTGAAGAGCGTTATGCAGATGGGCAGGTCCTACAATGCAACTGCCACGCTCGGGTTGATAGTTGTTGGTCTTTTTGTGTATATTGCGATAAGTATTTTGATAAAAAACAGGGACATCACCGAACTGAAGAAGATATTCAGGTAATCACAAAGGCCTGAACCTTTCGCATGATTCTCTTACCACCAGTATCGGTTCCAGTAGTATCTTTTGACCCTTTTCTTTTACTTTTTTAATACTGTTGAGGAGCCTGTTAACTGCAATTCTTCCTAATTCTTCGAGGGGTGTCGCTATTGTCGAGATTCGAGGTGTAATCAGATCATCGATAAAAATGTTGTCGTAACCTAATACTGAGACGTCCTGGGGCACTCTCAGATTGAGTTTATTAAATGCTTTTATTGAACCGATTGCCATCATATCATTGAATGTAAATACTGCGGAAAAACTCAGTCCCTTTTCCATTGCATTAATGACAATATTGTATGCGGATTCAATATCATATTGGCCTTCAATGATGAGGTTCTGTTCAATTTCCATGCTATTATCTTTCAAGAAGTCCAGGTATCCTTTTAATCTATTTCGTGACGATCCACGGGATTCAGGTCCGGTAATGACAAGAATTTTTCCGTGTCCCAAATTGAATAAATATCGAGCCCCCTCGTATCCGCCTTTGTAATCATCCCCTATTACTATATCGCTCTCGAAATTTGGTATTTCCTCGTCTAATAGTATTACTTTTATCTGTGCAGGTACAATTGACTTGATTTTTTCCCCTATTAGACCCGTGCTGCAAAACAGAATTCCGGCAACTCTTTGGCCGATGAGGTGTCGCAAATAATCGATTTCTCTCCGTTTGTCTGAGTTGGTATTACAGATGAGTGTCATATATCCGTTATTGAAACATTCATTTTCAATGGATTTCCCCAATTGAGAGTAATAGGGATTCACATTATCCGGGAGTATTAATCCGATAACATTCGAGAGTCCGCGTCGCAGACCGGACGCAAGAGCATGAGGAGTATAGCCGGTTTCATGAATAATTCTCTTGATACGTTCATATGTCTCGGCACTCATATTACCTTCGGCATTGTCGTTCAGAACTCTCGAGATAGTTGCAGTTGATACGTTTGCAAGCCTGGCAATATCTTTAAGTGTAATTGGCATTTCTGAATAAAATCCTTAAACGTTTTCCTAAAACGATTACAAGACTAACTTAGATACTAAATATAGTCAATATTTTTATAGAATATAGTAGAGATATTACAAAATTTTTAAAAGATTATTACAGTATCATATGACTGAAAATCTGTTAATTTAAAAATCAAATGGAATTTAGGCTATATAAGTGTATAAATTTATCAAAAATGCTTGACAATATATTTTTCAAAAATTAAAATGACAACTAAACGTAATCCTTTACGTAAATCGATTAAGTTATAGGAGGAAGTTATGAGGCAAAAATTTTTATTGGTTTTGTGTGTATTTATTATTTTGATGTTCAGTATGGGGATACTCTATGCGGGGAGCGATAAGAAAGCTGAAAAACCCTCATCGGGTAAGCCATACGAGGGTGTAACGCTGCATCTTCTTATGGAGGATGTGCCTGATACGACGTCAATCGAACCCTTGTTACCGGAATTCGAGGCCCAAACCGGCATTAAGGTCGTTTTCGAAAAGGTTGTGTATACAGTTATGCATGACAAACTGGTGCCGCAGCTTATGGCAGGTGAAGAAAATGGGTCTTATGACGTTCTCGAGTGTGACAACTACTGGGTAGGCGAATTCGTTATGGCGGGGTGGCTTCGTGAGATTGATGATTATTTGAATAAAACACCCGAAGTTGATTTAAACAATTACCTGGACTCTAATGTAAAAATGTTTACTGTAGGCGATAAAAAACATTTCGTGCCTATGTGGACATACCCAATGGGGATCGTGTATCGGACGGATATCGTTAATGATTCAAAATTACAGTCTTTCTATAAAAAGAAGACAGGAAAATCCTGGGAATTCCCTCCAAAGGACCTATTTGAATATGCAGAAATGGCAAAAGTGGCAGATGCATATACACCGGATAATATATACGGTGTTGCCATGCAGGGTGCAAAGGTCGATCCGCTTGTAATGGAGATTACAAATTATCTTTTTGCATTGGGTGGCGATTACTATAATCGAAATACCTGGAAAGCGTCTTTTGACAGTCCGGAGGGTAAAAAGGCTCTGTTAGTTTACAAGGACCTCCTTGAGAATGCTGCGCAGCCGGGGGCAAGCGGCGCCAATTTTGATGACGCGTTCAACGTATTTGGTCAGGGTAAGGCAGTTTTTGCAATAACGTACAATTTTCTTATGTCCTGGCTTCTTGATGAGAATAACAGCGTAGTTTATGATAAAGTCGATTTCATACCGTTACCCGGGGGAGGGCTTCTTGGAGGATGGGCATGGGCTATTCCGGTATCCTCGCCGAATCCTGATGCTGCCTGGGAGTTCATCAAATGGGTCGAGACTAAAAAGATTCAGAAAGCAAGGGCGATGGGTGGTGGCATGCCGACTGCTAAATGGATTTACGATGATCCGGAATTCCTCGAAAAATACAAGTATCAGAAAAGAGCAAAAGAAATACTTCTAACCTCAAAGCCGGTACCTGTTATTTCACAATCGACCCGTATGGTTGAGATCATTGGCGAAGCTTCTTCAAGTGCAATAATCGGTGATATTTCCATTGAAGAGGCGCTGAAGCAGGCAAACAAGAAACTGAATGAGATTGTTGTTGATGACCCTCTTGTTGAAATGCAAAAAAA
>CAZGJW010000134.1:0-8514 GCA_964525675.1 uncultured Spirochaetota bacterium | reverse complement strand
GCACATCGGGATAGAATACCAGAGACAGGTTCCTGTCAGCCGAGAGAGCGCCTGTGCCGCTGGTCCAGTAGGACTGGGCCTCCGGTGTGGTGAGGTAACGGATGAAAGACCGGGCCTGGGGAGTGTCTCTGAACATTCCCACCAGGTCGCCAGCCGCTTCAATCGCATCCTTGTACTGGGGCTTGATGGGAGGAAACCCGAAGAAGTTGAAGTCCTCCCCCGGCTTCAGGTCGGGAAACTGGTCCTTGATAAATCCCTGGATGAAGCTTGCCTGCATGTGGAAGTACGCACCCGGAGGATTGAGGAACAGGGGGCCAGCTGCCTGCCCGAAATTGGTGGACAGCACGTACTGCTTTCCGCCGTACACCATGTTCGGGTTCGCCACGATCTGTCCCCAGGTTTCCCAGGCTTCCCTGATTTCGGGTGACGTCCAGGAGAGCTTCCCCTCGTACCAGTCTCTGTACTTGTCCGGGCCGTAGAGCCTGAGAAAGATGTTCTCAAGCCAGTCGGTGCCCACCCAGCCGCTCGCCGCACCGCTCTCCAAGCCTATGGACCACGGGGTCTTTCCCTGGCGTACGAGCTTCTCAGCGATGCTCATCATCTCTTCTGCGGATTCGGGCGGAACCTTTATGCCCTCGCGTTTCAGGACCTTGGGATTGTACCAGACCAGGCCTTTGATGGCAACCTTGGCGAACACGCCCACCAGCTTACCATCCACGGTTCCCATGTCCAGCCAGCCCTGGGCGTAATCGTTTCGAATACGGCTCATGTCCAGAACGGTGCTCAGGTCCACCAGCTTGTCTGCTCTGGCAAACTCTGCCATCTTTCCCGGCCCGGGCAGCACGGCGATTTCGGGTGGATTCCCAGCCTGAACCCTGGTGGTAAGGATCGCGTTGATGTCTCGACTCCCCTCGTACTGCACATCGATTCCCGTGGCTTCCTCGAAGGACTTAGCCATTGCGTTGAACACGTCAAGCTCCTGACCTCCCCAGACGGCGAGTACCTTTACCGTGCCTCCAACCTTGCCCATTTCCCCCGCGGCATACAGCTTCCCGGGCTCGTGAGAAGCGACAACGAAGATAAATACAACAGCTACAACCACAGCCACCGCGGCGATGAGTACCTTTGACCATTTCTGCATAAGCTTTTCCTCCTTTGGTTGATAGATAAAATTAGATTTTCAGGTTGCTGGAAATAAAACCGAAGCCCAGATTTTTAGTCAAAACAGGGTATAACGGATCTCATCCATCCAGACGTCTTTCAAATATATGCTATTTTTCTCCCCCATTATACTACGCTCTAAAACTATGTCAAGAAATTCTTTAATAATCACACATTTCTTAAATTATTGCAGCACGCAAGGGACGTACTACGCCTGCAAAAGCTGTCTATCGAAAAAAGAAAATGTATACATCGTGTTTATACCATTTCGAGAACCGGGACGACAAATGCGCGCAGTCCAACCGAGGCAAAGGAGGACTGGAGGGATCGTATCTTTTCGAGCAGGATGTCTTTTTTCTCATTATCGACGACAATCATGAGCACGTTGTTCAGTCCGGGCCAAACGTGGTCGCCAAGATGCGGGTCGTTTCGTCCCACACCCGACACATCCTTCCACTTCGTATAGTACTGAATATCGAGATTGTTCAGTGTTTCATCAAGCTCTTCGTCAATAGCGCGGTCATAGACAATATAAACCATTACCTTATTTTCTCTCATTGTTTTTCTGCCCTTCCGAGTAACATCATTTATGGTTTTATTATGTCCCCTTAATTTTCGCTCTTTTCTTTGCTCGCTTCAGCCTTCCCGTTTCAAACATGGTGTACAGAACCGGTATCAGCACAAGGGTAAACACTGTAGATACCAGAAGCCCCCCTATTACCGTTTTTGCCATGGGCGATCGCATTTCGCTACCAGACCCCAATGCAAAAGCCATTGGTACGAGCCCGAGCACGGTTGTAAGCATGGTCATCAGTATCGGCCGCAGCCTCGTTCTGCCTGCCAGCCGTACTGCCTCGAGAAGCTCATATCCACGCTTTCTGAGCAGGTTCGTGTAGTCAACCAGTAATATCCCGTTGTTGACCACAATGCCCGCAAGCATCACCACACCGATTCCCGATATCGCGCTGAATGTGGTTCCGGTTATAATATGCATCCACACGACCCCTATAAAGGTCATGGGAAGGGTAAACATAATAATAAAGGGGTCCATAAAGGATTCGAAGAGGGCGGCCATAATGAGATACACGAGCACAATAGAGAGCAGCATAACCAGAACCAGGTCCTGCACAACCTCCTTGAGGTCCTCCCAGGACCCGCCGTACTTTACGTTGAACCCGGGGGGTATAACGAGTTTTTGGACCTCAACCTTTATGGCATCGACTGCACCCTTCACATCGCCCTGCACACGTGCATTGACATACACCACCCTCTGCTGGGCTTCACGTTCAATCATAACGGGTCCATACCCTTTCTGAATATGCGTAAATGCAGAGAGAGGCACCTGTATTCCAAGAGGGCTCATTAAAGAAATCAGGTCCAGGTCGGCGGTTGAAACACGATCCGACTTCTGAAGCCTGACGAGCATGCCGACCTCCTCACCACCGAGAATGACTTTTGTCACATCCTCACCTGCAAAGGCGTGGTTAACCACCTGCCCCACCTGATAGGCACTGATACCGTACTGCGCCGCCCTGTCCCTGTCGATGGTTATTCTGTATTCCGGCAGTCCCTCCTCCCGCGATATACGAACATCGTTCATATTCCCTATCTTTTCCATTATCGCCTTGAGCTTCTGGGCGAGCTCCATGCCCTGCTGGAGGCTGTATCCTGAAAGCGCAACACTGAGATTGCCGCCTGTTCCGGTAGGACCGCCGCCTGTTGAAAATTGAACTTTAACACCGGGTATTTCATATACTGCTTTTCTCAAGAAATCTATGATCTCTTTATCACTTCGCTTCCGCTTACCGGCATCAACAAGGGTCATCCATATTTCAGCACGGTCAGGAGACGCAACCCCCTGCTCTTCACCTGTTCTCCCCACCTGCATGAAGGTAATTTTTCGCTCCGGAACCTTCTGCTCGATGATGCCGTATATCTGATCAACCGTTTTTCTTGTAATATCGATCTGTGTTCCAACCGGCATCTTGATCTCCATCTGAATGAAACTCTCATCCGATTGCGGCATGAACTCCGCACCGATGACGCGAACGAGCAGAACACTTGCCACGAGCACGGCAAACACCATGCCGACAAAAAGAAATCTATGATCCAGCGCCCAGTTTAAAACGCCGCTGTAACTTCTGTCGAGAGAACGCATCACCCGACCACGCGAACGAAGCTCTCCTTCGATATCCCGCAGGGACTCTGCACGCCTTTTAACAATGACTTTTTTAACACGGCTCGTGAGCATGGGGATTATCGTCAGAGCAACAACGAGGGATGAAAGAAGCGAGAATGCAACGGTGAATGCAAGGTCCTTGAACAGCTCGCTCGCAAGACCCTTGATAAAAAGCACGAGCGGCAGGAATACGGCAATGGTCGTCAGAGTCGACGCAATAATGGCATTCGACATCTCCTGTGAACCGAGCTTCGACGCCTCGAGCGGTTTGGCACCGAACTCCCTGTATCGGAAGATGTTTTCAAGAACGACAATCGAATTATCGACAAGCATCCCTATACCCAGGGCAAGCCCGCCGAGGGACATCATGTTGATGGTCAGGTCGAACAGATACATGAAGATAAAAGTCGTAATGATTGAAAGGGGGATGGACACGGTGATTATGAGTGTTGTGGAGATGTTTCTCAGAAATATAAAAAGCACGATTACGGCGAATACGCCGCCGATAAGGGCCACCTGCCATACATTGTTAATGGACTCTATGATAAAATCAGCAGGTGAATAAAACTTTTCGATCTTCATATCCGAGGGCAGCGCCTCCTGGATGGCGGTTAGCTTCTTTTCGATGAGCTTTGAAATCTTCACCGTGTTTGTGCCCGACTGTTTCTGCACCACCATGATGATCGCATCTCTGCGCCCGACTTTTGCATCCATATTTTCTTCTACATAGCCGTCGTACACCCTGGCCACATCCTTCAGGTACACGGATACACCCCGCTTGTTGTCCACAACAACTCCTTCAATCTCCTCGAGACTCCGGAACTTGCCGACCGTGCGAAGCGCATAGGTCAGCCCTCCTTCATCAATGCTCCCACCTGCAACATTGATATGCTCGGCCCTGATGCTGTTTATAACCTGATCAACCGTCAGACCGTAGGACGCGAGCAGTGTACGGTCAATGTCCACATGCACCTGGCGCTGCTGGCCTCCCCAGACCATGACATTCGCCACACCGTCGATCTGCTCGAGATTTGTTTTTATGTTGTTGTCTGCGTTGTAACGGAGGCTTTTCAAATCTCTCTTGCCCTCGACCACGAGAACCATGACTGGAATCATCGAGGGATCGAATTTGAAGAGCACCGGCTGTGTTGCCTCATCGGGGAGAAAATCACGCACCAGGTCGAGTTTTTCCCTCAGCTCGGCGGCTGCCTCTCCCATATTGGTGCCCCACTCATACTCGACAACAACCTGCGCCTGCCCCTCCAGGGATTTCGACGTGATCTTCTTTACATTGCTTGCGGATGCAGCTGCATTTTCAATTACCTTTGTGAGGTTTTCCTCAACCTCCTCCGGAGCCACACCTGAATAGGTGGAAAAAATGGTGATGACCGGATAGGAAATGTCGGGTATAAGATCGATCGCAAGTCTACCGAGAGAGTAAATACCAAGTACGATGATCGCAAGGTATACGACTACCGTGGTCACCGGCCTGTTGACCGATAGTTCAGAAAGCTTCATCGATTACCTCCGTAACCTTGACCTCATCACCATTGTCAACATTCTGCTGACCGATCACGATAACCCGGGCCCCGGGTTCAATCCCGGCTGCAACAGAAACCCTGTTCCCCTCCTGTATATCGAGTTCCGGCTGTACCAGAACTGCCTTGCTCTCTTTGACGATGAAAACCACCTCTTTTCCGTTTCTCTCGATTACCGCTGCACGTGGAATGATGATTGCGTCTTTCTTTTTACGAACAATAATTCGACACTCACCGAACATACCCGGTTTGAGCATATGATTTTGATTCTTGATACGGATCCGTACTTCTCTCGATCTTGAAACCGGATCTACAACGGGACTGAGCAGCTCCACACTCCCTTTGAATGTCCGGTCAGTGTACGAGACGATATGAACCTGGGCTTCAAGCCCTCTTTTTACCCAGTTTATCTCCCTTTCCGGCACATGCACAATCACTTCAACGGTATCCATATCGATAATCTGAAAGAGTGGGACTTGTGGAGTGATATATGCGCCGGTTTCGATCATGGCTTCCTTTACAATACCGGCAATTGTTGATTTAACAGGTGTCGGCTCAAAAATAAGCCCCGCCTCGCTCCTGTCTATATAGGCGAGAACCGTATCCTTAAGTACCCTCTGCCCCTCTTTTACGGGAATCTCCTTCACCTTGCCCGACACTGTCGAAAAAATATTCACCTCCGTAACAGGCACCACCTCACCGTTGAGAACGAGGGATTCATTGATCGGTCCGGTCCGCACCTCATATACGGCCACGGGAGTAGCAGTATCCACCTCTTCCGCCTTTCCGCGTCCGAATAGTCCACCAGTAAGAAGCGCTATCTTTTCCCTGTAGCGGTAGTAGGCAACGCCTCCGAGCCCCGCAATAACGACAAGAATCACAAAAAGTATTATTACCGTTTTAACACTCTTTCTCATAATGGCCTCCGAAAAGGATATTTTTCATAACCCTGCACGCTCATTCAAAATGATCAATGCCCACTGCGTCCTCGAGATCAAATAACGCGCTCTTGTAGTTATACACCGACTGAAGATACCCGAGCTTTGCATTGTTGAGACGTATCTGCGCGTCCTTGAGCTCGGTATTCGATATGAGCCCGCTTTCATACCTCTTCGTTGCGGATTCATAAAGCTTTTTTGCAAGCTCGACCCCTTTCACGGTGGACCCGATCTTCGCCTTCTCCTTTTCAGGCTTCAACAGAATATTTTTTATATTAAGCCGTATACCGCTTTCAACCGACCCCTTTGTCGTCTGAAGCGCCTCTAGATCAAATGAGGCTTTTTTTTCAGATGCATTCTCCCCGCTCCATGGGAAGAGGGAAGTAAGCTGCATCTGCACCAGAATTCCGACAGAAAGGTCGCCGTTCCATGAATCTTTGCCCCAGTATTTATTTTCACCGGTCGTCGAATCATAACTGCTTTTCACCGTATAGTTCGCGAACCCGCCTATTGTCGGCCTCTTTTCACGCTTTTTCAACGATCGCGAATAATCGGCGAGATTGATCTGTGCCGCCATCTTCTGGATATTGTAATTTTTTCCAACAGCCTCCTCCTGACGGGTGCTGCATTCTTCCCTCTGATTCACCTCGCACCCACGCCGTTGAGAAAGATACTCATCACCGACTGCGCTTTGCCATCGGGGTCTATTACCCTGCCTTTTTCCAAAAAAAACATCCGTGAAATCGTTTGTGATATGATGCCGTGAAAACTGTCTACAACATCTTCGGTTGCAAACCTTTTATTCAGTACTCCATCCGCCTTTCCGTGTTCTATGATTCGTGACTCAAAATCATAGAGCTCTTTTTCCTTTTTAAGAAGGCTCTCAAACAGCCGTTTGAAATTTCTAACGAGATTGTTGTGTAGAATGAGTATATACAGATTGATAAAAGCCCTGTTATGCGCAAAAAACCTGATTGTGAGAACCGATAATTTTTCAAGCGCCTCAAGAGGGGGCATTTCTTCATCCATCTCCCGTCTGATCGTCTGTTCCAATTTCTCAACCACATACATAACCGTACTGTAGTACAGATCTTCCTTATCCTTGAAATAGAGGTACAGAGTTCCCTTTGCAATTCCAGCTACATCTGCAATCTCTTCGAGCACCGTTGGACTGTAGCCTTTGCTTGAAAAAACCTTGAGTGCGGCATTCATTATCATTACCCGTTTCTTGTGCTTTCGTACATCTTCTCCTGTTTCCTGCATGAAACCTCCAAATAAAATGACTGACCGTTCAGTCATAAATTATACATGTCGTTTATTTCCGGTCAAGCAAATTGCACATTTTTTTTACTTGTTTCGAAACTATAAAAATATATATGTTAGCCGGGATGCCAATCGGGAAACAGTACGTTTTTGTAAACACCCGGAGCCGGCATGCCTGATTGAAGAGGAAAAAACGACCGTTTATTCCAATAAAATAATTACAGGAGTTCTTAGTGCTTGATTTATTTAAAACCCCGAAGCTGTTCTTCTACCATTTTATCCTTATATTTGTGCGGCCATTTTATGCCTGGCATTTCAAATTGCGCGGTGTTGGTGTTGAGAACCTCCCGAAGAAAGGCCCATACCTCATGATGGCAAATCACAGCCATCTCCTCGACCCTTTTTTCATCGGCGCAATCATCAACCGTCCTTTATTTCAGATGGCATCTAACGAGTTTTTCAGAAAACCCCTTATGCGGCGATTCATGTGGGCAATGGGTGCATTCCCACGTAAAAAAGGATTTGTAGATTTTAAATCAATCAAGTATGCAATTCACCTCGTTCGGCAAGGTCACCCCCTCGTCATCTACCCGGAAGGCGGGAGAAACTGGGATGGAGAAACCCTCCCCATCCTTAAATCAACGGCAAACCTCGTCAAGCTCCTCAACGTCCCGCTCGTAACCGTCGTATCGAAGGGTAACTACAAGGCCTATCCACGCTGGGCAGACAGAAGGAGGAAGAGCCCGATCACCATTTACTTATCCAAACCGGTACAATTCGACAGAAATACACCGGATGAGGAGATTATCGACTACGTCCAGGGGGGAATCTTCAATAACGACAATTTCACCGAAGTCGATAACATTCGTGGCAAAAACCCCGCCGAGGGCCTTACCCGGCTTTTATGGCGATGTCCTTCCTGCAGGGAAATAGAAGCACTTGAGGAAAGAGAAGGAAAGTTTCTTGTCTGCTCCAGTTGTGGTATGACGTGGGAAGTGAACCTCGCCTGCTACATGCGGGAAAAAGGCTCTGATACATGGCAACCGATAAAAAAATATTCAGACACCATGTTTCGTGATGCAGAGATAGTACCGATAAAACCGGATATCCAATATCCCGCACTTGCCGGCGAAACGATCTACCTCTCATCCAAAATAGTTACCTTCTTTCATGAACCGCAATACCCAAAACTTAAGAAAACTGGAAAAGGAAGGCTTTTTTTAACCGACACCGGTCTACTCTTCATCAACAGCAGCGACGTCAAGGTTTTCCGTTTCGAGGATATACGGGGAAGATCCACAGAACAGAATACGTTCTTTCAGGTTGTACTCAATGAAGATATCGCCCGATTCGAGATGCAGGAAGAAAGCTGCTACAAGTGGGAGCTGTACTACGACTTTATCAGGAAAAAACGGGGGTACCGCGAAGAAGAGTA
>CAZGJW010000133.1:0-8514 GCA_964525675.1 uncultured Spirochaetota bacterium | reverse complement strand
TGTAACGGATGTACCGAATTACATCCTCTTTGCCTGAGGTAAAACCGCCGATCGCCGCGAATGCCTTTGCGAAGGTACTGAAATAAAGATCGACTCGTTCGGTCACACCAAAATGTTCCGCAGTTCCCCTTCCGGTTGGACCCATAACGCCACAGCCATGCGCATCGTCCACGAAGAGTCGCGCATCGTATTTTTCTTTGAGATTACAGATGTCGTCGAGTTTAGCGAGATCACCGCGCATTCCGAACACACCTTCAGAAACCAGGAGCACTCCGCCGCGTCCGTGTTTATGCGCCGCTTTGAGCTGTTTTTCGAGGTCGTTCATGTCGTTGTGTTTGTAGAATCTGTACTTCCCGCCCGCAAGGAATGTGCCGTCAATCATACAGGCATGTGAAAGTTTATCGATTACAATGGTATCGCTTCTATGCACCAGTGCTGAAAGCGTTCCAAGCACGCCGAGATAGCCGTAATTAAAAAGTATGGCCGCTTCCTTTTCCTCGAAATCGGCAAGCCGCTGTTCAAGAGCTTCGTGCTTGACTGTATTTCCCGTAAGCATCCTCGACCCCATAGGGGCGGATGCACTGTACGTATTAATTGACTGGGCAGATACCTTTTTAATATCAGGATTTCCGGCGAGTCCGAGATAGTTGTTTATTGACCACATGATCATTTTTTTCCCGTTGAATGTCATCTCGGTGCCCGGTATCTCAGAGAGAACCGGCCTCGTCCAGTACTTGTCCTTCATCGTTCTGAACATCCCGAGGTACCCGCCGTCCTTATAACATTTATCGAAAATATCCATTGTACTACCCTCAAAACAAGATGCCTATTAAGGTAACTGTTGCATTTACCCTGTGTCAAGGAAAAATAGTAGACTTTTTGAACTCCTTGACAATATGAGAATTGCTGATATGCTTATCTACCATGAAAACAGCGGTAATCGGTTGCGGCGGGAACGGAGGCGTTATTGCAGCTGCTCTGGCACGAAACGGTTTTGACCCCGTCTGCATCACGGGAAGGAAAGAATCAGCGCAGATTATCAGTGAAAGAGGGCTTGTCGTGCATGGAGCGATGGGTGATTTCAATGTGCCGGTCAGAGCGTACGCTTCATCTGAAGAGGCAGACGAGGAGTTTGATATCATATTCATTGCGGTCAAGAGCAACGACCTGCAGTTGGTTTTCACTGAAGTAAAAGAGTCTATGGGTAAAAACGGCCTTATCGCGACCGTTGGGAACGGACTTGAAATTCTCGACATTGCGAAGGAGCACCCAAAGCTGAATATTGCAGCAGGTGCGGTCGGCTACAACTCGGTAATGCTTAATTATGGAAGGTATCAGGCGAACTCCAAAGGAGGCATCGTGTTCGGGCCGCTTAACGGCACCGATGTCCGTGACCTCAGTGTTATCAGAAAATGCCTTGAACCATATATTGACGTAACCTTCACCGACAATACAGAGGGAATGCTATGGGCAAAACTTGTTATTGTATGCGGTGTAACGGGGCTCGGAGGCGCTTCTGGGCTCGTAACCGGCAAGCTCATGAAGATACCTGCCGCAAGGAAGCTCTTCTACCGCATTGCTGATGAGGGCGATGCGGTCGCCGATGCACTCGGAATCAGCATTGAGAAGCTTCCCGGCGGTATCAATCCTGAAAAATTCGGCAACCGCGGACTTCCTCTTTTTATCCGTTACCTCCTGCTTAAAATGATAGGCATACGCTACAAAAACCTGAAGTCGAACATCCATTATTCAATCGAAAGAGGGAAGAAAACAGAAATCGATTTTATTAACGGTGCGCTGGTCAAGGCGGGGGAAAAGACAGGTATCCCAACTCCGGTCAACAGGGCGGTTGTGCAGATCGTGCAGGAGATCGAATCCGGTTTGAGGAAGATGGATGTGCAGAATCTGTATGACATTCGGAGGTTTGCAAAATGATGCAGTGGGCTCTTGTTATCGATTTTGCCCTGGTCAGCGTTTCACTGCTTTTGGCAACCGTGCTCAGGGCGAACTGCAGACTTCTACAGAGATTTCTTGTGCCGAACGCCATAACGGCCGGGTTTATCGGGCTTGCGCTCATGTATCTGGTTGAATTGCTCATGCCGGATATTACCCCGTCACGTGAGGTGCTCGGAAATATCGTGTACCACCTGCTTGCCATAACCTTCATCTCAATTGCATTGAAGAAGAGAGAGAGGTATATACAGAAGAACTCACTTGCAACGGCATTCCACCTTACATTGGGGTACGCGGTCGAGGGATTTGTCGGCTATACCATAACACTTATTCTCCTCTACACCGTCATGCCGGATATCTTTCCCACGTTCGGGATGCTCTTTGAAATGGGGTTCGGGCAGTCATCGGGACAGGCATACGCGCTCGGTAAACAGTGGGAGGCGCTGGGATTTACGGACGGCGGCACGGTCGGGCTGACTTTTGGTGCTATCGGGTTTTTATGGGCCTGTTTCGTGGGTATCCCTCTTTTGAACTGGGGAGTCAGGAAGGGCCTTGTCAGCAATGTGGATCCCGCGACACTGAGAAATCGGGGTTTTTTCGGCAGAGGCTCCTCGGGAATGCCCGGAACGAAGAGCACGACTCATCCGGATGTCATTTCATCCGGCGCTTTTCATATCGCGGTTGTTGGGAGTGTCTATTTTTTAGACTATGCTCTCATAAAGCTTCTTGTATTTCTCCTTCATCTGGCAGGCGGTGAGTTTTCGGTGCAGTTCGGGAAGATTCTCTGGGCATACCACGCTTTTTTTGCAACCCTGCTCGCGCTTCTTGTCGGAAAATTGCTCGATAAGTTCAGGGTGCATCATGTGCTCGACGATCGCACCCTTACCGCCATCTCGGCTTCGAGTGTTGATTTCCTCGTTACATCTGCAATTATGGCGATTGAAATAGTTGTCATCGCGCAGTATATAGTTCCCATCCTGATTATCTGTATTGCAGGTGGGTCGATCATTATGCTGCTCGTCTTTACGCTGGCGCGAAAGAGCTTTGATGATCACCTGTTCGAGAGGATTATCTCCATATTCGGGCTGCTCACTGGAACCGTAAGCACGGGCCTCGCCCTGTTAAGGGTCATCGACCCTGATTACAGCACACCGGCTGCAAGCGACCTCGTGCTCGGCAGCGGCTTTTCCCTCTTTTTAGGGTTTCCGCTGCTGTTTCTCATAAACCTTCCGGCCCTGAACCAGACAACACGCATCTTTGTGATAACCGACGTGGGAATAGCGGGATACGGTATCATCGTTTTTGCCGCCGCGGTGTTCCTCGGCCTCGTACGTCTGCGGCGAAGATAGGTTTAGGTTTTTACCTGGCGCCCTGCACCTGTTTTTGCTTCCTGTTCAGTATAAATAGCACCTTTTTCAATTTTTTTGTGATGAGGGAGTATTCCCTCATCACATGTTGTTGCACTTAATCATTGAACCTGTGTATCTCAATACATCGAAAAGGAGCCTTTTCTCTTTATACGGAAATTGCTGAAAAATCTAATACATCAATATCAGGTCAACTAAATGCTACGCTACTAAAAAATTACAATGGCTCTGCACCCATTTCAAGAATATTGTCATTATTTGCAACATTGAAACAGAATATTTCTTTATTTGAATTTTGATATTGCTGTATAATATTTTCAAGATTTCCTGTAGGTGATGCATACGCAATTAGAACTTCATCGGCTAATTCAACCATCAGTTCGTTTCTCTTTATTGCGGTTTCTCGAACCACTCTTTTCACAGAGACATCAAAGCGAGTTACTACCAGCAGCCTCTTTTGATCGATTGCATCCAGCACTTCTTTTGGCCAGCGTTTTTTCAAGCCCCGTGCCAGCACCAGTATAACCGGCTGTGCGCCTTTGATCAGATAGCCGAATATGTCTTTTTCAATCGTCGAATGAAACCCCGATATCACACAGCGGCCCTCTTCTCTTTGCCTGACAGCCCAGTCGTATGATTTTAGGACGATGCTCGCCGGATATTTTCGTGAGCAGAGAAACGCCGTTTTGGGTAATTCGAGAATATCTCTATTGCCCAGAAAATGAAGATTTTCTTTTAAAGGTCCAGACATCGTTTCAGCCTTTCTACTGCTTCAGTATGTTTTTTCCGTTCCATTTTTTCGAGATTTTGAAGTTTCCATTGTACGGCGGGGAGCCTGTCGATTCCATCCAGTCCAAGCAGCTCCCAATCGGGTCGGCATTCCTTTACCGATAGAATAAATTTCCGCTCATTGGTTGTAAGATCAGAGTGGATACGCTTTAAAAGTATATCGCGTGCGTCGAGAAGCTGTTTTAGTGAAACCGACTCTCTCGTCATTCCCTGGAATTCATTCTCAAATACCGATCGGATGTCTTTGAAACTAGGTTCTAGGAGCTCAGCCATTGGACGGGAATGACTAACAAGGTATACGACAAAGGCTTTTCGAATTTCTTCCGTCAGCCCTTCATTTTCAAGTAGTAGTCTCACATCGAAAAAGTCCCGTGGGTGCTGGCGGTCCAATGCAGCGCAGATTTTTCCGCCGTAGAGATCCGGCATGGATGAGATTTTAGCCTTTGGTGACTGGTTAAAAAGTGTACGAGCCTCCTCACACATTACTTTTTCCAGGCAGGGAAAAACAGTACCGCGAATGATGGTGTTGGCTTCAACTTTGATCTGTGGCGATTCTCTTTTTATAAATAATGATGATACCTTCCCCTCTGTTTGTTTAGACCTTATCAAAGTTTTTGGTATGTTCTGATGTATCTTTGCCGATATTCGGTTCAAGGTTTCGGATATATCTGTTAATGAATCGGCTCGATCTTTAAGAGGCACATACGTTAAATCGATATCTACCGAGAGACGCGGCAGATTCCTGATAAAATAATTGAGTGCGGAGCCTTCCTTTATTGCCAGCACTTCTTCCTGATATATGAACGGTATTATCCGTATTACCAGTTCTGCCTGCTGATAGAACGGCGATCCTTTCATTGATCTTCTATCTCCGGGATGCTTATCCGATACTTAGCGTTATACTTCCCGTTCTTAACGATTACCCTCTTACCGCTGCCAAGGTCAACATTATTCAGGTTCAGATCGGAGAACCAAGGCAATCCGTTACGCTCTGAGAGATATAAAAACAGCCGTTTCGTTTTTATGGATCGACAGGCTTCGAGTAGCTCCTGAAGAATATCGGAGCGAAGTGAGAGCAGGCCGTTCATGATCTTGTCAGCTTCGTCGAATCCCTGGGTCCTCGGTACCAAATAGAGCATTTCCAATGCCGCACGTTCGGGCGATGAAACTGTCAGTGAGATGCCGCGATGCTCGTAGGTCATTAACCCTGATTGTAAGTCACCGAAGAGCTTTGTTTGATGATATTCAATCTCCTTTTTCCAGTCTGCATCACGAAACCATTTCGGCAAAGTTTCTCCTGGTTTACCGAAAAGGAAAATACGATCTTTAAACCGGATATAATGAGCATATCCAAGTAGCCCAAGGGCAGTACGCCCGCCTGGATGAATAGTAAGTTTTAACTGGGATTGGATAGCGGATATACCGGCTTGCCAATCAACCGTATCGCCATACTTTTTATAGGCCCCTATTCCCACTGGCTTGATCCATCGGCTCGAATAATAACGTTGTACAAGGCTATAATTATATCCTTTCATTTTTAAATACCGTTGGGTATATAGCATACCATCCGGCCAATTGTTTATAAGCGAGTTTAATTTTTGTTTATTATTTATACTCATAGTATTAAGAATAGAAATATTTTAAACCAATAGCAAGTTTAATTTTTTTACTATATTCATACTTATAGTATGAATATTCAAAATAAATTAAACCAATAAGGAGAAAAACGAGGTGCTTCTTATGATTTCTGCTCTATCCCTTCAAATGATGCATCGCCCATGCGGTATTTAATATTGTAGTTCATTAAGAAATCAAGCTCATTATTATTTAATTTATAGTGCTTTGCAAGTTGTATATCAATTTCATCTATTATAGATTTTGATATTTTTGGATAGATACATTGGATTTTTCTTTTTCCATGATTCTTATATTCCATCTCAATTATTTTTGAGTTTGTAACTAAGTCTTTCATTAGCTTTCGTGAGATGTTAGAGAGGTTTTTCTTTAAGTTTTGAGATAATAATGAATAATCAAGCGGGGCTAATAATATTTCTCTTTTATTTAAATTACGACAATCTGAGAATATTGTTAAAAACCAATAGAACAAATTAGAATTAAGAAATGCAAGATAAATATCTCTAATTATATCATTATTAAAATTAATAATTTTAAGTTCTGAAGGGGGTATTTCTATATTATTACAATCGTGGATTTGAGGAATAAAGTCTAATATCTGGACAAAACTGCTTAATTTTCTTGTGTAATAGATTGGAGATTTTTTTTGCGGATATAAATAGTGCAATAAAGTTCTTTTTTGTGGATAAATTTTAAATAGAATGGCCTTTTCTATACTTGTGCTTATTTTATGGATAACATTATTTGGAAACAAATCATTTGTATTAATATACTCTATGCTTGGAAATAAATTTGATCTAGTATCCGAATACCAACGGTAATAAGTAGTTGACCAAATTGAATTTTTAATAGATTCCCTTTCAATTAGTAGTACTATACTTAATCTAATATGTTCTAGACCATCAAATAATTTACCCGGTCTATCATTGTAACTACTAACTATTAGGCTTCCGTTTTTTCGTAGTATTGTTTGTAAAAGTAAAAATCTATCAGTACAAATTGATGACACTGGAATAATTAATCCAATATTCGCTTTGGAAAGATTAATTGCCCTTTCATAAGTATATGCAAATAGATTTCTACAGGGTTCTGTAAATAAATTATGGATTTTATATGCATTCCTCTCTTCTTTGTATTCAACATACGGAGGATTCCCAATAATCACATCAAAACCTTCGTTCTCCTTGATAATTTCATAGTACTCGGCGAGCCAATGGAAGGGTTTGTGGCTGTTCTTCCACTTTTTATAGTCACGTTTCCTTTCAGGATCGATACCGTATTCTCCTGCAAGATAGATGTTCAATTCTTCATTCAGCTCATCAAGACGGGTAAATAGTTCGGCCTTAGCCTTTTTGTACTCTTGAAATTTCTTCTCTTTGCCTTCGAGCTGAATCTCCTTATATCGTGTAAAAGCCAGGGCTACGGTGTGCATCTGTTCATGGATCACTTTTTCTGTATCGTCGAAATCAATCTTTGAGTGAAGGGTATCATGCAGTTCCTGCTCCGTAGAAAAGCCGACAAGGGTGTTGCCGGTGCGGATATTGAAGTCTATATCGGGCAGCGGCTCTATATGCTCGAACCTGTCCACTTCCGCCATTAGCTTCAGAAAAAGTCTCAGCTTTGCGATCTCAACCGCTTCATTCATAATATCCACGCCATAGAGATTCTGCAGGATAATCGTCTTATATATGAAGTAACGACGGTTGGGGTGCTGCTCGATAATTTCCAGGACTTCACGGAACTGTGAAAAACGTTTACCGCCTTTTTCTTCCTCCTCCTCGACAAACGCCTGCATACGGTCCAGGCATGACTCGTATAACGGCTCGAGTACATTGAGAGCAGCAAACAGGAAGGCTCCTGACCCGCAGGTCGGATCGAGTATCGTAATCTTTGTTATTGCTTTATAAAAAGCATTGATGAAATCGGACCCCTCATATATTTTGACCGCATCCTGCGCGAACTGCCGAATATCAAGATTATAGGTGATGAAATCGTTTATGTCCCTGATTTCTCCGTTTTCGATTTTCTTTTTAACATCGAAATAGCGGTTTCTTCGCTCGACAACCTCCCGCCAGATTTCCGTAGGCAGGGCGTAAGCCTCCGGCGCCGGAGTGTTCCAGCATTTGCGGCGTTCTATCAGGTCAGGTTTTGTGGTGTCGACTCCTTTTTCAATCTCCGGAGGCAGTTCACGATCGCACCCTTTTCGAACTGAAGGATAAATATATCTGTCGGGATCCTCCTGCAGCATTCTCCAAATACTGCTTCCATCATGAAAGGCGACAGCGCAGTGCTTTCTGGTTTCCTCAAAGAGCTTGGGAATAATACAGCTCTTGCTTATGTATTCAGTAATATCTTCCTTTGTATAGTAAGCCCCCAAAGAGGCGCGGTCGTTGATATACTTTTCGAAGATATAACCAATGACATCGGGATTAATATCGCTGCCTGAAGCGGTGATCCTGGTATCCAGGTGCCATTGGAATTGATCAAAGAAGGAAAAAATATTCTCGAACGCTTCATCTTTGATCTGTATCTTTTCGTAGTTACTTTCTATTCGATGAACATCAAAAAGTCCGCCGTCGAGATACGGGACACGGCCGATTTCTTCCAACAGGGCTTTGTCTCTTTCAGGAGAGCCTAATCCTTTGTGAAATAATACAAGGAGAAATTTTCGATAGAATGAATAGAATTTGTTAGCACCCCATTTTTGCCGGGTTACCTTCAATCGATTTCGAAGATAATCCCTGTCATCATCCAGAAATCCCTTTTTCTG